>JACRGP010000014.1 GCA_016217765.1 Nitrospinota bacterium
AAATCCCCCTCACCCCCTTTGCAAGGGGGAATAAAGGCAAGGCGCTTTTTGCGCCGGGTATTTTTGCCGCCAAGAGATCGCAAGCCCCGCTTCCCAAACCCGAGGCGCGGTCATGGGGCATCCTCTTTGTATGCAATATCCAGGTTAAAGACCGGCCCATTCGGATTTCAGCGGCCTTCCCTGCAAACATAAATCCCGGTACGGGAAAATGCAACAGGACCCGCCGCCCGGAGCCCATAAGGATGTCCGAATTTTATTGATATATTTACCTTTTCGGCGGCGAACGGCGTTTTACGGTGGGCAGACCAAACTCGCGAGGGGAAAATAAAGAAAGAAAACCTGTAGCGGGACCTCTTTTGCTCAAAAATCGTCCTTGTCAGACGTTTTTAAGGGCGGGCAGGTCGTTGAACTGGATTTTGACTCCGGGATGACCGTGTTGGACGAGGAGGTCGACGACCTGCTTGACGGCCTCTACATGCCGCCGGGTCGAGGGCGTCCCGTCGTGATAGGGGTCCTCGTCCTCGATGGAAACGGACCCCGGGTGCAGGTAATTGCAGTAGAACGCGCCGAGCGGACGGAACCGCTCCAAAGGCTCGTCCTCGGAACAGGAACTCACGATCACCATGTGGACGTCTTCTCCGGGGGTGGAGTACACCTCGAACAACCCGCCGTTTTTGATCGTGTTGCGATGGCAGTAGTCGAGGATTCTCCGCATGTCCTCCGGAGAGATATTTTTATAGAGGTCGTGCATATGGCGTTGCGGACTTGCCGTCGTTTCCATCATAATAACCTAGAGGGACGGTTTATTCCAGAAACGGGGAACGGCGCCTTGGAAATATAAAGTGGCAAGGTCTCCGGATGTGGGGTAATATCGCCCAAACGTGAAAACGAATTTCCGCGATAGGAGCGTATGATACACCCTCCGGCGATCGGTTTGGACATAGGGACTTCCGGCGTCAAGGCGTTGTTTTTGGGATCGGACAACAGGACCCACCTGGCGCAGGCGGAATACGGCAAGGGGGACGGGGCCGGGAAGTTGAATCCGAAAACGGTCTTCGACGCCGTCCTCTCCGCGCTCTCGCAATTGCCGGAGAGGACCCATGAGCGCGCGGTCTGCGTCGGGATTTGCTCGGCGGTCCCCAGCCTTCTCGCTTTGGACTCCAGCGGAGAACCCGTCACCGAAATTTATACCTGGGAGGACCTTTCCGGGAACGAGTATAGCGGACATTATTTCCGGGACCCATCCGACGCGGAAGCGTATTTCCGGAAAACGGGTTGTCCCGTCCAGGCCTTTTATCCCATCTGGAAGATCATGTTCCTCCGGGAAAAACGCCCGGAACTATTTTCGCGGGCGAGCAAATTCGTGTCGGTGGGGGAATATGTTTTTCACCGGCTGAGCCGGACTCCGGCGATTTCGTTTTCCTCGGCGTCGGCTTTCGGCCTGCTCGACATCCACCGCGGCAAATGGGACGCCGAATTGCTGGAGTTTTCGGGCATCGGCGAAAACGGCTTGTTTTCCCTGTCCCAAGGGGAGATGTTCCCCGTCAGCTTCCACGACCTCCGCGGGATTTCCGCGATCGCCGAAAACGCCATGATCAAGCCCGCCGTGGGGGAAAACGTATCGGCCCATTTCGGCGTGGGGGGGGCGGAGGTCGGCGTCCTTTCCAGCACGATCGGCACCGCGGGCGCCCTGCGCGTCACCTTGGGCAAGCCCGTGATGGCCCCGCGGGCCAGGAACTGGTGTTCCCTCGTCGAGGACCAAAAATGGGTGGCGGGCAACGCCATCAACGCCGGCGGCAACTGCCTGTTCTGGCTCAAGGACGTCTTCGGCATCCAGGAAAACGATTTCCTCGGCGTCGTGGACAACATCGCCTTCGAAAACGAGGACTATCCGTTGTTCCTGCCCTTCCTTTACGGCGAGAAGAGCCCCGGCTGGCACGAAAACATGACCGGCGCGTTTTTGAACGTCAAGGCGAGCCACAGCCGGGACGCCTTTCTCAAATCGGTCATGGAGGGGACGGTGTTCAACCTCTTCGATTGTTACAACCGGCTCCGGGAAGGAGGGATCGTCGTCTCCGACATCCGGGCCGCGGGGGGGTTCTGCTATTTCCCCTATTGGGTGCAACTCCTCGCCGATATTTTTCAATCCCCAATAAACCTCGCCAACATTTCCGAACCGGCCGCTTTTGGGGCGGCGCTGGGCGCCTTGAAGACCCTTTATCCCGATGTCGACGTCGGCCCCCGCGCGGAACGGATTTTCGCCCCCAACGATTCCAAACGGTCCTATTACCTGGAGAAGTTCGCGGCCTACCAGAAAGCCTACAATTATCTGGCGGCGCAGACGGATAAATAACTCCCGGCCCGCGCGGCGGCGAACGCCGGGACAAGAAATGTAAACGGACGGCATTCCGCCGCCTGGAAACCCTTCAACCGAACGTCAACTAGGCGGCCTCTTTATGGTGGAAGAAAGACTGCAAATCATATTGGACAAGATCAGGGCCCTCGAGTACGAATTGTTCGAGGAACTGCAAAAAAAGGAAAAGGAGTTTTTCTACGAGGTACGGGAAAAACGCGTCAAGTTCCAGCAGGAAATCCGCAAGTATCACGGGACCCTGGTAATCAGGATACGGCATTACTTGCGCGACGCCGCGGTGATGAACGTCGTCACCGCCCCGGTGATCTACTCCTGCATTTTTCCGGCCCTGTTCATGGACTTGGCGCTTTCCGTCTATCAAGCGATCTGTTTCCCCGTGTACGGGATCCCCAAAGTCCGCAGGAGCGACTACATCGTGATCGACCGGCATTACCTGAGCTACCTGAACGCCATCGAAAAACTCAACTGCGTCTACTGCGGGTACTTCAACGGCCTGGCGGGATACGTGCGGGAAATCGCCGCCCGGACGGAGCAATACTGGTGCCCCATCAAGCACGCGCGCAAACACCGCGCCATTCACAGCCGCTACAAGTTCTTTTTCGAGTACGGCGACGCCGCAACTTACCGCAAGGAAATCGAAAAAGTCCGTCGGTCGTTCGACGATTTGAAAAAGGAGGAAAACCGGGAGAACGCTTGAACCTTGGGCGGAAAAGCCAAACCGGTAATCCCCCCGGCCCCCTTTGCAAGGGGGGGGGGGACATAATCAAAACCATGGAAAAGGATCGAACAGGGGTCGATTATAAAGCGACCCGGGGAATCCTCGAAAACGCTTTCATGCCTTGCTCCCCCTTGCAAAGGGGGCCGGGGGGATTCGACCTTATAAGATGAAAGATCTATCGCGAAGCGTCATCGCCGCGTTGGCTCCGGCGCCTCGCCGGGCGGCACGTTGGTTTGACATTGGCGCGCCGCTCTGATAAAAATCAACCCCTATGCATTTCCAGGAAGTCATATTCACGTTGGAGCGGTACTGGGCCAGCCGCGGGTGTGTCGCGCACCAGCCCTACGACATCGAAGTCGGGGCCGGGACGTTCAACCCCAGCACGTTTTT
Source organism: Nitrospinota bacterium (assembly GCA_016217765.1). Taxonomy (GTDB): domain Bacteria; phylum Nitrospinota; class Nitrospinia; order Nitrospinales; family JACRGP01; genus JACRGP01. The sequence continues at coordinate 3,483 of JACRGP010000014.1, forward strand.
CCGCGTCCTCGGCCCGGAGCCCTACCGCGCGGCGTACGTGGAGCCCTCGCGGCGGCCCACCGACGGGCGCTACGGCGAAAACCCCAACCGCCTGCAACACTACTATCAGTACCAGGTCATTTTAAAACCGTCGCCCGACGACGTTCAGGACCTGTACCTGCAAAGCCTTTCGGCGTTGGGGATCGACCCTTTGAAACACGACGTCCGGTTCGTCGAGGACGATTGGGAATCCCCGACGCTCGGCGCGTGGGGCCTGGGCTGGGAAGTCTGGCTGGACGGGATGGAAATCACCCAGTTCACCTATTTTCAGCAGGTGGGGGGCATCGACCTGGCCCCCGTCACGGCGGAGTTGACCTACGGCCTGGAACGGATCGCCATGTACCTTCAGAACATCGACAACGTATACGACCTGCAATGGAACGGCACGATAAGATACGGCGACGTGCACCTGGAAACGGAAAAACAGTTTTCCCGCTACAACTTCGAGGAGTCCGGCAAGGAACGCCTGTTCAAGTGGTTCGACATGTACGAGGAGGAAGCCGCCGCCCTCGTCGAAAAGGACCTGATCCTGCCCGCCTACGACTACGCCCTCAAATGCTCGCACGCGTTCAACCAACTCGACGCCCGCGGCGCCATCAGCGTGACGGAGCGGACGGGGTTCATCGCCAGGGTGAGGAAGCTCGCCCGCTTGTGCGCCGAGGGCTACGTCCGCCAGCGGGAAGCCATGGGTTACCCCCTGCTTTCAAGAGGCTGACGGTTTCTTCAGGGATTTCCACTCCTGTAGTGTTTTCTCCGCGACTGCCTTCAGCGGGTCCGCGGTCTCGGAAAGGATTTTGAGCGCCTCCTCCCCGCGGGCGACGGCCTTCGCGCCATGGCCGAATTTTTCCAACGCCAGACTCAGGGACCAGCCTGCCTGCCCCTCGACGGTCTTGTCGCCCAGGGTTTTGGCCAGCGAGATTTGCAGTTCGTAGGACGAGAAGGCCTTGTCCGGTTCCACGGCCGCCGCGTAGGCCTGAGCGAGGTATCCCAGGACGCCCATCTGTTCCCTTTTTTTGTCCGTTTTGCGGAAATAGTCTAGGGCTTTTTGGTGAAGTTCGACGGCGCGGCCCGATTTCCCAAGGTTGCAGTAAGCCCGCCCCAGGTTGTTCAGGACTTCCGCCTCCTTTCCGTGTTCCGCGATTTTCCGGAAGATATTCAGGGCTTTTTCCAGCGTGCCGATCGCCGGCCCGGTCTCGCGCAGTTCCAGGCGGATCCTCCCCATGGCGCTCAAAACGCTCCCTTCCGCGGACCGGTCCTTGAATTTTTGAAAGATTTCCAAGGCCTGCGCATGGAACTCCATGGCGGCGGGGAACTCCTTCGATTCCATTTTGAGGTCGGCCAGCGATTTCAGGTTTTGCGCTTCGGCCCGCCGGTCGCCCCATTCCCGGGCGAGCTCCAACCCGCGCTGAAACAGTTCCAGGGCGCGGGCGGTTTGGCCCGATTTCACATGCACGGAACCCAGGTTTCCCAAAGCCATGATCTCGCCGCGCGAGTTGCCCAGCGATTTCGCCAGGTCCAGTTCCCGTTGGTGGAATTCGACGGCCTTGGCGTTGTCCCCGAGGGCCGAATAGGTAAAACCCAATTGCCGGGCAATGGACATTTCCGTTTCCTCGTCGTTCTGCGCCTTGCAAAGCTCCAGGGCTTTTTGCGAAAATTCGATGGCCCGGTCCAGGTTCCCCTCGCGCGAATACTCGGCCCCCAGGTTCAATAAATGGTTTTTTTCCGTCTCCGCGTCCTGGACTTTCCGCGACGCGGTCAAGGCGACCTCCAGCCAGCGTATCCTCTCCTGGGGGCGTTGCCGGCGCTGGAGCATGTCGGACGCGGAATCGACGATGGAACTGCACAGCCGGGCGGCGGCGGGATCTTTCCCCATCCAGTTTTCGCCCCAGCGGAATGCCGCCTGGATGTTCTCCCACTCCAGGTCGAACTGGCGGAGCGCCTCCGGGGCGTTCCGCTCGTCCGACTTGTAAAAATCGCCGATCCCGACCACCGCCGTCAGGAAGTACGTCGCATGGCGGGTTTCGGCGAGGGCGGTTTCGGCCGGGTTCAAGCGGGCTTTCAAGTATTCCCTGACCATTTCATGCAGATGATACCGGTTGTTGTCGGCGTCGAAAACGACCAGGCCGTAGTCCGCCAGGCTGAAAAGAGCGTCGTTGAAATCGTCCTCGCAGGCGAAGGCTTGGGCTTTGGCGTCGAAGGAACCGGGGAAGACCAAGAGCTTTCGGAAAACCGTCAGGTTCTTCGGCGGGACAAGTTTGGTCACGTTGTTGAGGACCCCATCGAAAATAATCTGCTCCCCTTCCTTCTGGGCCTTTTTCATCTTGTCGCGCAAGACGCGAAGCTGAATGACGAAAATTTCCGGGTCCATGGAGTTTTTCCCGAGGAAGGAGCCGATGACGTTCAACGCCAGCGGCAGGCCGTCGCAAAGGTGAAAAATTTCGTTGATCCAATATTCGGCGCGCGGGGCGAGGGCGAAGACCAGTTCGCGGGACTCGTCGGAGGACATGGGGGCCACTTTTTTCGAATACATGCCCTCCATGGCGATGGGCGAATTCGAAACCACCAGCGTCAGGCAATTGTTGGGCGGGAGGAGCGGTTTTACCTGCAGGGCGCCGTAGGCGTTGTCCAGAAAAACCACCGCCCGCTGGCTCTTCAATGTCGAACGGTACAAGGATTTCAGTTCCTCTCCCTGTTTGGTCTTGGCGGCGGGGCGCGCGGAATGCAGTACGTGGGCCATGGCCGCCTCGGGCGACAAGGGGCGCTCGGTGTTTCCCCTCAGGTCTATATAGTACTGGGCGTCGGGATAGCGCGTCCGGAGTTTATAGGCCAGGTAGGTCGCCAGGGTGGTTTTGCCCATGCCGCTCTTCCCATGCAGGCCCAGAACGACGCAACCCTGCTTGGAGTATTTGTCGTACAGTTCCAGCAATTCCGCGCTTCTGCCGATGAAATCCCGGGAAAAATCGAGCTGATGGACGGAGGTGGAACCGAGAGCGGAGGCCGCCTGGGAAGAAGTTTTCTGGTCCTTCTCCGCGGTCACCTTGGATTTGATCTTGTCGATGAAGGACGACTTGGCGGGCGGGGGTTCCTCGGCGGTCTCGGTCCCGCCTTCGGAATTCCGTCCCTTTTTGTTGCCCGGCCCGCGCAGAAGGGCGGGTAACGCCAAAACCGCCAGCACAATGACGATCGCCAGCAATAGAGTTTTCATCTCATTGAGGATTTGTCCGGAAGGACGCTAAAATTTTTTCTTCCACGATAACATTGTCGGAACAAAAAAAACACCCATGAATTCGATTTTCAATGTGTCCGGGTTTTTGACGGCAAAATTTGACTTTCTCCCATTTGTTTGATAAATACCCAGACTCCGGAAACGGCATGCCCTTGGACCGCAAGGGAGCGCCGTCGGTCCGCCGGCGTCACGCCGGACACATTAACCGTCCCGGCAAGCGCGGCGATAACGCTGTCGCAATCGCCGGAACGCCTTGACCCATGCCCGAACTTTTTTTTGAAATAGGAACGGAAGAAATCCCGGCGGGATACATCGGCCCCGCGCTGGCTTTTCTGGAGCGCGGCCTGGAGGAGTTTTTTTCGAAAAACCACGTCAAGGCCGGGAAACCCAGAGCGATGGCCACCCCGCGGCGCCTCACCATCGCGGTCCCCGGCGTCGATCCTCGGCAGGAGGACGTCGTCGAGACGTTTCTCGGGCCCAGCGTCCAGGCAGGCTACGACGGCCAGGGAAACCCGACCAAGGCGGCCATGGGGTTCGCCCGGAGCAAGGGCCTGGAAGTCTCCGCCCTGACCCGCGCGGACACGCCCAAGGGCGAAGTCCTGTGCGCGCGCGTCGAAAAGAAGGGCCAGCCCACGGAAACCGTCCTGGCCCCCTATTTGTCCAAGCTCATCGGCGACATCCCCTTTCCCAAGAAGATGCGGTGGGGGGCGCAACCCGCCGCCTTCGCCCGGCCCGTGCATTGGATCGCCGCGCTGTTCGGCGGCAAAGTCCTCCCGGTCGAGTTCGCCGGACTGCGCGGCCAGAACGCCTCCCGCGGGCATCGGTTCCTCAGCCCCGGACCGTTCTCGTTCGACTCGCTGGAGTCCTACCTGGCCGAATGCGAAAAACGCTACATCGTCCCCGACGTCCAGGAGAGAAAAGACCGCATCCGGAAACAAATCCATGACCTGGCCGAAAAGGCCGGCGGGACCGTCAAGGAAGACCCGGCCTTGCTGGAGGAGGTGGCCAACCTCGTCGAATATCCCGCGGGGCTCCTGTGCGACTTCGAACCGAAATACCTCGAGCTTCCCCGGGAACTGCTGGCGATGACCATGAAGCGCCACCAGAAATATTTCCCCGTGGAGGACAAAAACGGCAATGTCCTGCCGCATTTCATCGCCATCAGCAACATGAAAAACGACGATCCCGTGTTGATCAAGCGGGGAAACGAAAGGGTCTTGCGGGCCCGCCTCGAGGACGCGCGCTTCTTCTTCGGAGAAGACCGGAAAAGGAAACTGGAGGATTTCGTGGACCGTTTGAAGGGCGTGGTGTTCCAGAAAGATCTCGGGACTTCCCATGAGAAAGTGACGCGGATCGCAAGACTGGCGGAAGAACTGGCCCAGACGGTATGCCCGGAGGCGGCCGCCAAGGTCAAGCGCGCGGCCTGGCTGTGCAAGGCCGACCTCGTCAGCCAGATGGTTTTCGAGTTCCCCGAGCTTCAGGGGACCATGGGCGGATATTACGCCGCGCATTCGGGCGAGGACCCGGAAGTGGCCCTGGCCGTGAAGGAACATTACCGCCCCGCCTTTGCCGGGGACCGTCCCCCGTCCAACGTCGTGGGCGCGGCGGTGGCGACGGCGGACAAGCTCGACACCATCCTGGGATGCATCGGCGTGGGACTGATCCCCTCCGGCTCGGAGGACCCCTACGGCCTGCGCCGTCACTCCCTCGGCGTCATTCAGATCGTGCTGGACAGGGATTGGCGGATCTCCCTCGACCGTATGATCGCGGCGGGCATCGAGGCCCTGGGGCCGAGGACCAAGTTGCCGGCGGGGGAAATCCGCGCCAACGTCCTCGACCTGTTCGCGCAACGGTTCAAGAGCCTGTTCAATTCGGAGGGTTTCCCCTACGACGCGGTCGACGCGGTGCTGTCCACGGGGATCGACTCCTTCGTGGACGTACGGAAAAAGGTCGCGGCGTTCTCGGAGTTGAAGCGTCAACCCCATTTCGAGCCGCTGGCGATCGCCTTCCGGCGGGTGGCGAGCATCTTGACCGCCGAATCCCAGGGCGACGTCCAAACCGGATTGTTTCGGGAGGCGGCGGAAAAGGACCTGTACGAGGAATATTTGCGGGTCCGCGGGCCCGCGGAAGAGTCGATCCGGAAAAAAGAGTATGGCGAAGCCCTGGCAACCATTGTCCAGATCAAAAGCGCGGTCGATCGTTTTTTCGACAAGGTCCTCGTCATGGCCGACGACGAGACCTTGAGAAAAAATCGCCTGCGCCTCCTGCGTCACGTTTCCCTCCTGTTTTCCCAGATTGCGGACTTTTCCAAAATCGTTCTCAAAAAAAGTTGAAAAGGATGAAAAGCTTCGGATACCCTAACGGGGTTTTGGACCGCTATTCATCTGAACTTACGACGCCTCGCCGTCTTATGCCGGAGCCGACAGAGCATGGTAGATAAATACGTTTATTTTTTCGGGGGGGACCAGACCGAAGGCAAGGCCGAAATGAAAAACCTTTTGGGAGGCAAAGGGGCCAACCTGGCGGAAATGGCCGGACTGGGCATCAACGTCCCTCCCGGGTTCACTATTTCCACCGAGGCCTGCGTCTATTATTTCAAGAACGACAAAACGTTCCCGCCCAACCTCTGGGACGAAATCGTCCCGGACCTGAAACGGGTCGAGACCCTCGTGGGCAAGAAGTTCGGCGACGGTCCCAATCCGCTTCTGTTGTCCGTGCGTTCCGGGGCGCGCGTTTCCATGCCGGGGATGATGGACACCGTCCTGAACCTGGGCCTGAACGACGCAACCGCGCGCGGCCTGGCGGACAAGACGCAAAACGAACGTTTTGCCTTCGATTGTTACCGGCGTTTCGCCGCCATGTTCGGCGACGTGGTCCTCGGCGTCCCCTCCGAAAAATTCGAGTCCATCCTGACCGCCGCCAAGTCGGCCCGCAAGGTCGAGGCCGATACGGACCTCTCCGCCGCCGATTTGCAATCGGTCCTCCAGAAATTCAAGAGCGCGGTCAGGAAACACGCCGGGACCGAATTCCCCGACGACCCGATGCAACAGTTGCGCATGGCCGTCGAGGCGGTCTTCAACTCGTGGAACACGCCGCGCGCGATCACCTACCGGAAGCTCAACCATTATCCCGACGACTGGGGCACGGCGGTCAACGTCCAGGCGATGGTGTTCGGGAACCTGGGAAACGACTCGGCGACGGGCGTGGCCTTTACCCGCAATCCGGCGACCGGCGAGAAGAGCTTTTACGGAGAATACATGATCAACGCCCAGGGAGAGGACGTCGTCGCCGGCATCCGCACCCCGTCCCCCATCGCCCAGCTCGAAAAGGAAATGCCGGAGGTTTACCGGTCGCTCGAGGAGGTCTACAAGAAACTCGAAACCCATTACCGGGACATGCAGGACCTGGAGTTCACCATCCAGGAAAAACAGCTTTATCTGTTGCAAACCCGCGGGGGAAAACGCACGGCCTCCGCGGCGATCCGGATCGCCGTCGATATGGTCAAGGAAGGTTTGATCGATAAAAACATGGCGTTGACGAGGGTCCCGGCGGTCCAGATGGACCAGATTTTTCATCCGACGATCGACCCGAAAGCCAAATACAAAGCGGTGGCCAAGGGTCTCGGCGCTTCGCCGGGAGCCGCTTCGGGGAAGGTCGTGTTCACCCCGGAGCACGCCCAGAAACTGGCCGAGAAAAAAGAAAAAGTCATCCTCGTCCGCATGGAGACCTCGCCCGAGGACATTCACGGCATGAACGTGGCGCAGGGCATCCTGACCGCGAAAGGGGGCATGACGTCCCATGCGGCCGTGGTCGCGCGCGGGATGGGGAAACCCTGCGTCTCCGGGTGCTCCAGCCTCAACATCGACGAAAAAAAGAAGCTGTGCTCCCTGAACGGCGCGAAAATCAAGGAATATGACTACATCACGCTGGACGGGTCCACCGGCCAGGTGATCCTCGGCCAGGCGCCGCTGGTGCAACCGAAACTGACCGGCTATTTTTCCCAGTTGATGACGTGGGCCGACGAGGTGCGGAGGCTGAGCGTCCGCGCCAACGCGGACACCCCGCACGACGCCCTCGTGGCGCGGGATTTCGGCGCGCAGGGGATCGGCCTGTGCCGGACCGAGCATATGTTCTTCAACGAAGAGAGAATCCTCCTCGTGCGCCAGATGATCGTGTCGGAAAACGCCAAAGAGCGGGAGGAACCGTTGAGGAAACTGCTCCCCATCCAGCGCCAGGACTTCACGGAAATTTTCCGGGTCATGGAAGGATTGCCCGTCACCATCCGCCTGCTGGACCCGCCGTTGCACGAATTCCTTCCCAAAACGCAGACCGACATCAGGAACCTGGCCAGGGAGATGCGCGCGTCGCCCGCCAACATGTACAGGAAAATCCAGTCCCTCCACGAAATCAACCCCATGCTGGGGCACCGCGGGTGCCGGTTGGGCATCACCTATCCGGAAATCTACCGCATGCAGACGCGCGCCATCATGGAGGCCGCCTGCAAGCTGGCGAAAAAAGGCATGAAAATCCTGCCCGAGATCATGATCCCCTTGGTGGGACACGTCGCCGAACTGCGAGTCCTCCGCGAACTCGTGGTCCAGGCCGCCGAGGAAGCGCTCCATAAATCGGGAGTGGCGTTGCCCTACAAGATCGGCACCATGATCGAACTTCCGCGGGCCGCGATGACCGCCGACGAAATCGCCAAGGAGGCCGACTTCTTCTCCTTCGGCACCAACGACCTGACCCAGACCGTGTACGGACTGAGCCGCGACGATTCCGGCAGTTTCCTCCCCGACTACCTCCAAAAAGGGATTTGGAAGGTGGACCCGTTCGCGAGTCTGGACCAGAAAGGCGTCGGCCAATTGATCGAACTGGCCATCAACAAAGCCCGCGGCGCGGGCGCCGATTTGCACTATGGCATCTGCGGGGAACACGGGGGCGACCCGGCGTCCATCTTGTTTTTCAACAAGATCGGGGTAAACTACGTGAGCTGTTCCCCTTACCGGGTGCCCACCGCCCTGCTGGCCGCCGCCCAAGCCGCCATCCAGCAAGCGTAGGCCTAACGGCGCGGTCCACTGGCGGAAAACGGTTGACTTCAAAAAAGTCTCTGCCGATAATTGTTATTTCTTTCCTTTTTCACTCGCGCCTAACCTGAAAAAAGCGTGATCATCCGTTTGCCGGGCGTTAGCCCGGATATTGCACGAGTTTCATGATGTTCCGGTTGAACGGGAGCAAGAATTCACCCTCACCCCGGCCCTCTCCCGTCAAGGGAGAGGGTGGCGCAAGTTTCCTTCTCCCCTGGCGGGAGAAGGCGAGGATGAGGGGGCTCTAAAAGAGCCGAAGGCTCCCCTCTTTAAGTTCATTCACGCAATATCCGGATTCGGCGGATCGCCGCGCAAAAAAGGTTTTACGGCAACGGTTCAATCGACGGGAGGATGTAATGAATATTGCGTTAACCGGGATCACCGGCATGGTCGGGTCCCATTTGCTAAAACGGCTGTATCCGCAAGACGCCGCGCAGGGAGACAAACACCGTATCCGGGCCTTGATCCGGGAATCCAGCGTGGTCGATCATTTGAAACCCTATGAAGACGTCGACTACATCATCGGCGACCTGAACGACAAGGAATCGCTGAGAAAACTGACGGAGGGCGCCGACGTCGTGGTCCATCTGGCGCATTATCCCGGTCCGGTCCAAACCGCGGAGGACCTGGTCCGCGTGAACGTCAACGGGACCTTCGACCTGCTGGAGGAAGCAAAAAAGGCGCGGGTCAAACAGTTCATTTTCATGAGCGCCTGCGCGGTTTTCGGCGAGGTCCTTCCCTCCGTCCGGGAGACCAGCCCGTTGGACGAAAACCATCCCGTCCGGCCGGGTACGCTTTACGGCGCGATCAAGTCCGCCATCGAGTCTTTCTGCTTTTTCCATCAGAAAAGCCGGGCGTTCGACGTCGCCGTCCTGCGTCCCGTCACGATTTACGGCGTACGCCCGCAAATCGACCAGTCCGAATGGTTTCAAACCATCGACTACCTCGCCACCAATTACAACGTCGACGTCAAGGGGAGCGCTAAATACGTCTCCGCGGACGCCGTCGTCCAGGCCGTGGAACTGTGTCTGGGGAACAAGGAAACCGCGGGGAGAATCTATCACCTCGTGGACGGCCATATCCACAACCTGGACCTGGCCAAAATCATCGTGGACGTCGTCGACTCCTTCGGCGAGGTGGAAGGGGTCAAGGGCGAGGAGGGGACGCCGATGTCCAACGAGGCGGCGCGCAAGCTGGGCGTGGAATTCAAGGGCCTCGACGGGATCAAGGAATACATCAAGCTGGTCCACCAGTTGCAGGTCCAATATGGCGGCGAACGCCATATCCAGAAATGGTGAGCCAGCGTCCCCGGGCAAGCGCCCGGCCAGCGTGCCGCTGGACTTTACGCCGCCTCGCGCTAACGCCGAGGCGGAACCCTCCGCGGCGAGCGGGCGGCTTGCGATGACGGGGCGCCCCCCCTTGCAAAGGGGGCTGGGGGGATTCGCCTCCGGGCTTGCCGTAGCGTTGTCCTGACGAACCGGGCATTGGCCCGGTAGCGCGGGCTGTGGGAACCTTGAGAGGCAATCGGCTATCCGGCGTGGTCCGGTAACCAGCCGGTTCGTTACCTCCAAGTCTCCCGCCAGCGCGGCCCCGGACCGGCGCTCATGGTCCCTTATGGAGCGCAACGCCTCCCGGGCTTTGCATGCAACGCAAGGACGCGTAGCGCTCCACAACTTTTCCGCCTCGGCGTTAGCGCGAGGCGGCGTTGCCCCCGCGGCGAGCGGGCGGTCAAGCCAGCACGTCGATTTTGTTGCCGGTTGTCGGACCTTGACTCGAAGCCTGGGTTTGCGTCTGGGTCGTATTGTTTTCCTCCTCCGTTTTTACCGAGGCGGGAGGCGCGGTTATTTCGTTTCCCTCCTGATTTTCGGCCCCATCGGTCCTGGCTTCTCCCTGTCCCTCGACTTCTCTCGGCGCTCCCGTATTGGGTTTGGCGTCCTCCACGGCGCTCGTTTTGGCGTTGGCGTTGAACTTGCCGGCGGCGGCAAAACTCCCCACATTGGCTACATCCATGACGTGTCTCCTTGATTTTTCGCGTTAATCATTCAGCCAGACTTACTCTCCAGGCCTTGGTTTTGTCAGGATCTCGACCGAATCCTGTATGGCCGCTCTCAATTTAAGCTGTTCCTCTTGCGGGATTTGCTTGACGACGCGGCTGGTCCTCGGGTCGACGAGTTTCAGAACGACCTCCTGGTTGTCCGTCAGGTCGAAACGGCGTTCCACATTATGGTCGTTCTGGTTATCGACCTTTTTGCTTTCGGCGCCAGGGTCCCTGACAGTCGCTTTCTCCGCGGCGACGCGCCCCTCTTTGGAAAGCGTTACCGTATCCTCCGTCCCGGGGGGCTCTACCGCCGGGGACGGTACTGCGTTGGATTTTTCCGTCCGCGCGCGGGGAGGACTGGTCTGCACCGGCGAAACGCCCGAAACTTGTAAAAACTCTGCGTCCATAACAACCCACCTCCTTATTTACCGATGGCTTTAATGCAAGATGGATAATAAGCGTCTGGGTCCTGGAGATAACCCTCCAAAACCCTATCGGCACACCACACCTATTCCACTTAACGGACGGGATTGGATAAACTTTAGCAAAAAATCAAAAATTTTTACGCCGTTATCATTGGGGCCGGGTTGGTCCATAACGGGCATAATTTCAACTGGTTATTAATTCCCCCGTTGCCGGACGTTGCTCCCCGGCGGCCAACGCCGCGAAAAAATTCGTCCCGTCGCCCGCCGGATATTGTTTGAATTGGCATTTCCGAACGGGTATCATAAAGAAACTCAAAAAGGCCCGCGATTCCGCCCCTTATGATCTTGTAAATGAAAGACTTCGCTAAAATCCTCAAATACGCCAGGCCGTACGTCAAAAGCCTCGCGGTCGCTTTTTTGTGTCTGACGGTCGCTTCGGTCATCAATCTGGTCCTGCCGTTGATTGTCCGCAACATGATCAACGCGGTCATCGTGTTGAAGAGCGCCGAGGTCCTGAACAAACTGGCGATCGATCTGGTCGCCATCATTCTGTTTCAGGCGGCGTTTTCGGTGACGCAAAGCTATATCCTCGGTTTCGTGGGCCAGCGGACCGCCGCCGACTTCCGCGTCGAGTTTTTTTCCCACGTCCAGTCCCTGTCCCTGCGCTTTTTTCACGACCGCCGGGTCGGCGAGATCGTCTCCCGCATGAGTTCCGACATCTCGGTGATCCAGAACGCTCTCGTTACCATGCCGGTGGCGGTCCTGCGGCAGACCATCACGCTCGTCGGCGCCCTGGCGATCATTTGCTACTTGAACTGGAAACTGACGGGGCTGATCCTCCTCGTCCTCCCGCCCCTGATGGTCTTCGCGCGGTTTTTCGGCAAGCGCCTGCGGCGCATCTCGGAAAAAGTCCAGGACCGCATGGCCGAGGCCCTCGTGACGCTCGAGGAAGTGGTCTCGTCCATCAAGATCGTGAAGTCCTACACGCGCGAACCGTACGAGAGAAAACGTTTCGAAAAGGAAATCGAATCGGCCTTCGACGCGTCGGTGGAAAAGGTGAAACTCGGCTCGTTTTTCGGCCCCTTCATCCTGGCCCTCACGTTTTTCGTGTCCGGGGCGTTGATCTGGTACGGGGGCCACCAGGTGATGCAGGGCGCCACCACGCCCGGCGAACTGGCCGCGTTCTTTCTGTATGCCATTGTGATCGCCGGTCCCATCGGGACCTTCGCGCGGCTGTATACCGAGGCGCAGGAAGCCTTGGGCGCCGTCCGCCGGGTCCATGAAATCCTCGACACGCAAACGGAGGTGCGCAACCCGCCGGACCCTGTCGTGTTGGGACGGGCGCAGGGCGCCATCCGGTTTTCGGACGTGACTTTCGGTTACCAGAAGGATTCGCCCGTGTTGAAACGCGTGAATTTCGAAATCCGCCCCGGCGAAATGGTCGCCCTCGTGGGGCCGAGCGGAGCGGGGAAGTCCACGGCCATCCAACTGCTCCATCGTTTTTTCGATCCCGATTCGGGGAGCGTCTTGTTCGACGGTCACGACCTCCGCGCGCTGGACTTGCGGAGCTATTTGAGTCAGATCGCCCTCGTCCCCCAGGAGACCCTGCTGTTCGGCGGGTCGGTCCGCGAAAACATCCTCTACGGCAAGCTCGACGCGACGGAGGAAGAACTCGTCCAGGTGGCGAAGGCGGCGCACGCCCACGAGTTTATTATGGAACTGGAGAAAGGATACGATACCCTCGTGGGAGAGAAAGGGGTGAAGCTGTCGGGCGGGCAACGCCAGAGGATCGCCATCGCCCGCGCCCTCCTGAAGGACCCCCGCGTCCTGGTCCTGGACGAGGCCACGTCCTCGTTGGACAACCGTTCCGAAACGCTGGTCCAGGAAGCCTTGGAACTGCTGATGGCCCACCGCACCACGCTGGTCATCGCCCACCGGCTGAGCACGATCCAGAACGCCGACAAAATTATCGTCCTCGACAAGGGCCAGGCGCTCGAGGTGGGCAACCACGAGGAATTACTGCGCAACGAGAAACTGTATTGCCGGCTTTACGCCATGAAAATGCTTGAAACGACAGAACCCCCGGAGGAGGAGTTTCCCGGCGATGCCAGTCTCGCGTCCCGTGCGCCGCTGGATCAGCGGGCCTAACCCGGATGGCGAAACGTGGACAAGATTGAACCGCCAAGACGCCAAGAAGGATGAAAAATGACGGCCGAGCCAGATAAGGAAATAGACGAATTGGCGCACACGGTCATTGGCGCGGCAATTGAAGTCCATCGGGTATTGGGGCCGGGATATCTGGAGAATGTGTACGAAGAAGCGCTGGCGGTCGAACTTCGGTTGCGCAACATTCCCTATGAACGGCAGAAGGGGCTGGCGGTGGATTATAAGGGACATGCGGTTGGCGAAGGACGGCTGGACTTGCTGGTGGGAGGACGCCTTCTTGTGGAGTTGAAAGCGGTCGAGGCTTTGGCGCCTGTTCATACCGCGCAAGTGATTTCATATCTCAAGGTCTTACGCTTGCCGCTGGGTCTGCTTATCAACTTCAATGTTTCCGCCCTTAAAGGAGGCATCAAACGAATTGTCCTTTCCGATCCTCTTGGCGAACTTGGCGTCTTGGCGGTTTAACCCGGTTTATGCGTTAGCGGATTTACAAAACGATGAAAAAACTAAAATTCCTCTTCGGGATCCACAACCACCAGCCGGTCGGCAATTTCGACCACGTGTTCGAGCAAAGCTTCCAGAAATGCTACCGGCCTTATTTTGAAGTCCTGAACAAATTCCCGCGCATCAAGACCGCGGTCCATTTTTCCGGGCCGCTCCTCGAATGGCTCAAAAGCCATCAGCCCGATTATCTGAAAATGTTGCGCGACATGGCCGCCGAGGGCCGGCTGGAAATCCTCGGCGGCGGGTTCTACGAGCCGCTCCTCCCCAGCCTGCCCGACGAGGACGCCGTGGGCCAGATCCGCATGATGAGCGCGTTCATCCGCGAGGAGTTCGGGACGGCCCCCAGGGGACTGTGGCTGGCCGAGCGCATCTGGGTCCCCAACCTGCCGAAGATCATCGCCGAGGCGGGCATCCAGTACACCCTCATCGACGACACGCATTTTTATTATTCCGGACTGGAAGAGCGGCAGATGAACGGCTATTACGTCACCGAAAAGCACGGCAGTCCCTTGTCCATCTTCCCCATCAGCAAGGCGCTACGCTACGCGATACCCTTCAAACAGCCGGAGGAGACCCTGGCGTATTTCCGCCGGGCGAAGGACGAATTCGGGTTCGAGGGGGTGACCTACGGAGACGACGGCGAGAAATTCGGCGGCTGGCCGGGGACCTACCAGTGGGTCTACAACGAAACCTGGCTGTCCCGGTTTTTCTCCGCCTTGGAGCAAAACGTCGACTGGGTGGAGACGTCCACGTTCGGCGAGTATATCGACAACCATCCGCCTACCGGACGCATCTACCTGCCCATGGCCTCCTACGAGGAGATGATGGAATGGTCCCTGCCCGCGGGAGCGGCGAGAAAATACGCGGAACTTAAACATGAACTTCAGGACCGCGGCATCCCCGAGGACCGGTACCGGATTTTCCTGCGCGGCGGACAGTGGGACAACTTCCTGACCAAATACGAGGAAAGCAACAACCTGCACAAAAAAGCGCTGTATGTCAGCCGGAAGGTCAGGAAACTCCCCAAGGCCCGGCAGGAATCGAGCGGCGCCCTGCGCGAACTGTACCGGGGACAATGCAACTGCGCCCAGTGGCACGGCCTGTTCGGCGGCTTGTACCTCAACTACCTGCGCCACGCCCTGTACAACCACCTGATCGCCGCCGAAAACATCGTCTCGGCGGAATTGGGCGAGAAAGGCCAGGACCCTTCCTTGGAGGTTTTCGACTTCAACCTGGACGGCAGGGACGAGGCCGTCGCCAGCAACAAAAAAATGAACGCCTACATCGCCCCCGGGCGCGGCGGCTCCTTGTTCGAACTCGATTACCGGCCGGTCTGCTTCAACGTCGGCAACGTCCTGCGGCGGCGCGAGGAGGCTTACCACAAGACCATCCTGGAAAAGGCCGGTCAGGCAGGCGCCCAGGCGGGCCAACCCCAGTCCATCCACGACCGGGTCCATTTCAAGGAGGAAGGACTGCAAAACAAGCTCGTTTACGACCGCCACGAGCGGTTTTCCTTCCTCGACCATTTCGTGGGATCGGAAACCACGCTGGAAACATTCAAGCGGTGTCTCTACACGGAGAACGGGGATTTCGTGGAAAACGTGTACGAAATGGAGAAGCCGGCCAAACCCAAGCCCAACAAGGAATTCGCCGTCCATTTGAAACGCTCCGGCGTGGTCCGCGAGCAGGGCCATTTCCACCCCGTCGCCGTCCGTAAAAGCTACGTCTTCTCGCCGGACGAGGCGGAATTCGAAGTGCGTTACCGGATCGCCAACGACGGGCAGGACGAACTCAACGCCTGCTGGGGCGTGGAATTCAATTTCACGCTACTGGCGGGAGACGCCGAAGACCGCTATTACTTTTCCCCGGACCACGAACTCGAAAAAGCCCGCCTCAAGAGCGAGGGAGAGTTGAAAGACGCGAAGACGTTCGGCATGCGCGACGACTGGTTCCGGTTCCAACTCGAACTGTCGTTTTCGGAACCCGCGACCCTCTGGCGGTTCCCGGTCGAAACCGTTTCCCAGTCCGAGGACGGGTTTGAAAGCGTCTACCAGGGATCGTGCCTGTTCGCCCGATGGGACTTGTGCCTGGGCGGCGGCAAATCCGCCGATTATACCGTCCGTCTTAAAATAGGGTGAATTGCGGAAATGGTTTCAAGCAGGGTGGAGACGGCCCATTTGTAGACTCCGGGGTCGAGCGCCGCGAAGGAGGAAAAGGACCATAATCCATGCGCCAGGGCCTTTGATGTGGCTTCCCGCCGGTCATGGAAGACCGCCCGGCCGTCCACACAGACCCCCGCCCGGTAAGTCCCCGGTTCAAGGGCTCCCGCGTCGATCAAGACGGCGAACCGGCGATGCTCGAGGTCTTTTTCCCCGGCCAGGTAGAGTCCGAGCCGCGAGGCATTTACCGCATGCGCGGCGAAAAGATACTCCCGCCCTCGCTCGGATTTTAAAACGACGCGGATGTCGGGTTCCGGCGAGGCGTCTTTTAACAGGATCCCCTCGACCCGGATCAAGGAAGGACGAACGCCTCCAGAGGGTATCGCGACGATGTCATATGCCGTCCTGAGAGCTTCACCCTCTCCGGCCGCGCACGATCCGAGCGAAGGGCGGTTTCCCGAGACCTCGATAGCCTCCGACGGCGGACGGTAAAGGTTGGACTTGAGCAGGGCGGTCATGACAAAACCGGCCTGGCGCGGCCTCTTGTACAACAAACCCTCGTTTGTGGTCAGCCAGCGGTTGACGCTCCTGACCAAATCCGCTTTGCCGTCCGCGAAGGATTGCATCGCGCCGGGAAACGGAATCAAGGCCAGGGCCAAGGCCAGCGCTCCCGTATAGCACGCGAACGGAATTTTCCTCCGCTCGTCCTTTGCGAACCGTTCTTCCAATACTCCAATGTAAGTCAAGATGACCGTCGTTAAAGACGCGAGCAGGTATCTCTGCGTCAGCGCCGTCTGGATCCCGGACCGGTTCCGGCCCCAGGCCACCGCGGCAATGGAGAACACATTGAAGGCCAGGAACAGATAAACGGCTGGATTTTCCCTGGCGTAGCCGTTCCGCGTCAGATGGATAAAGCCGGCGAACAGAGCGAGACCCAGCGCGTAGGCCAGCGTTACGTTTCCAAAGGCGAAGGCGGAACCCAGGGAAACGAAAAAATAATGCGCGGTCGCGAACAGGACGCGGAAAAAATAAACCGCGGAGGGAAAAACCGAAACCGTGCCGAGCGGCGGTCCGGCTTTCAGATAATGAAAAAAGAAATAAAACCCCCAAAGCGACATCGCGACGGCGCACCACAACAAACTCCGTTTGAATTGCCGGAGGTATAAAAAATATCCCAGGGCAACGAGGGACGCGAGCAAGCCGTTGGCGAGCGTGAAAGCGGCCAACGCAGCAAACAATACCGATAGAAACTGGAAAAGAGGCTTGCCGTCCCGGTCTTGAGTCAAAAAGTAAAAGCTCAGACCGGCGAAACACAGCACATAATACTGTCCCAGCGTCATGGCGCCCCAAGCCAGTTCGTCCCAGTGGAGGGACCGCAGTAACAGGAATACGGCCGGAGCG
>JACRGP010000083.1 GCA_016217765.1 Nitrospinota bacterium
CGAGCGCCGTCAAGGCTTTTTCCGCAATCACTTTGGGATTGCCTTCCGGCAACGAATTATAAAAGTCCTGGACCGAAGGGTTTCCATAAACCTTGTTTTATTTCCTGTCCGTTTTGCCGTTCTGTTCTACCCTTTCGCCTTTTTTTCCGGTTTCGGAAAGCAGGGCTACAAACGAATCGACCGCCATGCCGCTGCTCTTGAGTTCCGGACCGCGCTTTTCCATGAACTGCCGGAACGCCTCCTCCGTTACAGGGTCCTTGAAGTTTTTCAGGAGATAACCGTAAATTTCCACTGCCGCGCCAGGGTCCCCCGCCGTCTCGTATGTTTTGGCCAGCGACCGGGACACCTCGACGACATGGTCCCGGTTGCCCGCAAAGTCGCGCATCAAGGCCCGCTGGTAAGACCTCCAGGCCGACTTGTAATTAAAAACCTTGAAATATGCGTCGCCCAAATCTTTTTCGCATTGCGCCAGGAAACGCGGGGTATCCTCCATGAAAGGGCTTTCCGGGTAGGTTTGGTAGATCTCCAAGGCGAGGTTTATGGCCTTTTCGAGGTCCGCCATGGCTTTGAGAGGGCGATTTTTTCCCATCTCCAGCAAGGCGCGCTCTCTGAAAGCGATCGACTCGTAGCGCAAACGGTAGTCTTCCAGGGCGAAATTCCCTTTTATCCTCTTCCTCAACGTGGCGAGGGCGGCGGAATAATCCTTGTTCCGCAACTGCAGGTACCCGATGGCTAACGACAGGAGATTCCTCGCTTTCCCGTCCCGCGCCTTTCCTTCGGCGCGCACGAATTGAGCGAGGGCGTCCTTGATCCCTTCCGCCGGCATTTTTTCCAGGTCGGGGACCTTTTCCGCGTCGAACCAAATATCCGCCGGAAAGGGCGCGCGGGAATCGAAAATATCGAGTTTTTCCGCAAACAGCCAGGAAGGCAGGGCCAGAACGATCAGGGTGTATAGCAGGACAAGCCGCGATTTGTTTTCGGTCTTCATCATACCGGGGCGGGCGTTGGGGTCAGGTCGACGATAAAATCGGTCTCGCCGTCCTTTTCGGGGGGGTGAATCTCGGTCCCGGTCCGAGTAGAAGCGCGGTCTTGGGGAGCGGTAATCCCCGGCGCGGTCGATTCGGACTCGACATAGATCCTGTCGCCGGACCGCAACGGTTGTCCCTTCCGCTCCAAGGCGATAAGGGCGATCTGGCGTTCCTTGAAACTCCCGCCGGATTGCCTTTTTTCGCCGTGCCTGCGCTCGGACGGTTCGCCTTCTTGATTCAGTCCGGCGTCGCGCTGGCGCGGATCGCCGGTCCGTAAAACGACTCCGGGGTCGCGGCGATGGATTTTGGAAAATTCCGCCTCCAACTCTTTTCTGAAAACGGGAGCGGTTGGATCGGCTGGATGTATTTTTTTAATCCGGTCCTCCGGCGGGTTCAGCGTTTTGTACTTGTTTTCGATTTCGGCGATCAACATGACGGTTGACCCTTCCAATGCGTGACTCCCCTATTTTCTTAACGGCATTTTCAATACAAGGCTCAATAGAGCCAACTATTTGTATTTATAATCATTAAAAATCGCCCTGAACGTGCAGGTGAACTGCCCCGGGCGCTCCCGCAGGGCATCCCGGATTTCCTCGATGTTCCAATACCGGCCTTCGCTGATTTCGTCCGGATGGCAAACGATATTTTGATCGGTGACGCAAGTATAAATGGCGACGTGCTCCCAGCCCGTTTCGGCGGACGCCTTGAACTTGAATGCCAGCCGGAGCAAAGCGCCGATCGACAACTCCTCCCGCAACTCCCGGCAGGCGCCGGAAAAATAATCTTCTCCGGAGTTGACATGCCCCGCCGCGGAGGAATCCCACAAACCGGGATTCTGGTCCTTGGTCATGGCCCGTTTTTGCAGAAAAAGATCGCCGTCGGCGTTGAAAACCAGGATATGGACCGACCGGTGCAACAAGGATTTTCGATGAACTTCCCCGCGGGCGGCCCTGCCGATCGCGTTATCGTTCTCGTCGACCACGTCGAACGCCTCGTCTTCCTGGGAATTCCTTGGATCCATTATCGTCTCGATGGTTGGAGGATTGGCCTGGCTATGGCGCGAGTCAAAAATTTTTACTTGAATCGAAAGCTTGAAATCCCCCTCGAGCCCCCTTTTTCAAAGGGGGAAGGGTAGGTCCCCCCCTTTAACAAAGGGGGGCTGGGGGGATTTTAAAACCCCGGCACAAGATGATAGGAGCGGCAAATCTCCCGGATTACGCCGAATTTCTCAAGACCCGGAGATAGCCGAGTTCTCGCGGGATTTTCTGGTCTTCGCAGTAATTGTGCCTCGCCAGGACCTTGATGTCGTCGAGGATCCGCTGGTCGCCCTCGAAGATCACCGTCTGGTATCCCTTGTCGGCGATGGCTCCCCCGGCCTGCAGAAGGCTCATCACGGATTTGGCGTTGTATTTTTCTCCGTCGACGATCATGTACGCTTCTCCGCCTTCGTATTGCCGCACGATCAGCGACACATAGGTGGATGGGCGCGCGTGAAAACCCAGCGGCCTGGGGATCGGCAACTCGTAACGCGCGGTCTTGCCGATGCTCTTGATCATCTCCTCGCTCAGCTTGTCGCCGTTGCCGATGAAGCGCGCGGCGTAGTCGAACGCGAAGTTGACGATCCTGTCCAAAAGGATGTTTTTATCGACCAGTTTGGAGATGCGGGTTTTACATTCCCCCGAACGGACCTCGTCCTCATGCCGCTCGTAAAAATGCGACAGCCAGAGGGCCGCCTCGAGCAGGTGAAGAGGCAGGGAAATATAACCGCGCAGGACCTTTAACGAAGGGTGGGTCCGCTCCAACTCGGTGTTTTTGATGTAGGTGTCGTAATCGGACTGGACGTTGTGGATCGTGTTCTTGAGGATCCGCGCCTTCTTCTCGTCGAGCTTTCCCGGGACCAGCCTCTTGAGCTTTTCGATGTCCCCGGTCGGCTCGATCTCCATTTCTCTTATCGACTGGGCGACATCGCGGACCCTGTGGCATAAATCGATGACCCGGTCCTCCTCCTGTTTGACCTGATCGTCGCAAATGGTCCGCGGCAGTCTTTTGTTGATTTCGATTTCGGCGAACCCTTCGGGGTCCACCATGTCCGCGGGGACGACCAGGCGGTTTTCCTCCCCCGCCCTGACGGTTTCCCGGAACAAATTCAGTATGGACCGATTGATGAACTCCAGCGTCCTCAAGGCTTCGCCCTGAAAATTCTTGTTGAACTCCTCCGGCTCCTGCAAATTGTAGTAAGGATAACGGTCCAATAAATGCTTGATCAGGAACGCCGCGATGGCCAGGTTGCGAATGGAGGCCACGTATTCGGCGAAGAAATACCAGGTCTTGTTTTCGCGCGCCCCATGCTCGTCCAGAAAACTTTCCAAAAACTGGGTTTCCTGGATCATGCTGGAATAAAATTTTCTATTGATATCGGTCTTCTTATCCAGATAAGAACAAAAGGAATTATGGGTCTTGAAGAAGCGCGAACAGACCTCCTGCGCCAAGACCAGAAATTCCTTTTCCCTGACGATTTGAATGAGCGGTTTCGGTTCCACGGTTTTATTTCGGATGAGAAAGAAACGTTATTAATTGAAGAAGCGGGATGGAGAAACGGGATCAGTTATTATTCGCCAGCCCCGCAAACGACTTCGCGGGCAGATATTTTTGCCAACTCTCCAGAAAGGACTTGGGGCTTGAGGGAATGGTGAAGGGATACAACTGGAAATCCGGTTTATAAGGTTTGCGCAACAACGCCATCTCCGCCTCGACCAGGGTCTGGCTACCCTTCCTCAGATTACAGGGCTTGCAAGCCACCACGACGTTGGTCCAGGTGGTTTTCCCGCCGCGCGACTTGGGCAGAATGTGGTCCACGGTGAGATGCAAACTGGATTGTCCGCAATATTGGCAGGTGTAATTGTCCCGCCGCAGAATATTCTTCTTGCTGAACGCCAGCCCTTTCTTGGCGCCGCGCTTGACCGCCTTCAATACGCGGATGACCGTGGGGAGACGAAACTCCGCCGCCGGCGAGCGGACGACAAACCCGTCGCTTTCCAGTTGTTCCGCCCGGCCGGTCAATACCATGACGAGACCGCGCTTGGCGTTGCAGAACTGAAGAGGTTCGTACGTATGATTGAGGACCAGAATTTTCAGGGAGTCCAGCATGGGGAACTTCCAGTTATATCTCCGGGCCCCGAAAGCAAACGCCCTGCCCTTTCGGGGACGTTGGTTCACTCCTCCAATTCGAAATCGACAGCCCTTTTTTACAATTGTCGAGTTTACCCTTTGCGCGTTCCCACTGTCAATATCATTTCCGCCCGGAAAACCTTGCAGAACAGACTCCTAACCCTGCTGGCCCAAGATAAAAGGATCAAATATCGAACGTATTGCCGATGCCCAAAATCAGGTTCGGGTCCAAGGCTTTTTTTATTCGTTTCAATTCCTCCAAGGCCCGTTCCCCAACCATCTGGCGATAATACTTCTTCTTCAGCTTGCCTATCCCGTGCTCGGCGGAAACCGTCCCGTTCCACTCCAGGACCTTGTCCACCAAAGTCTGATAAACCTCCCCGGCCTTTCCAACCTGGCCCTCTTCCGGAAGCAAATTGACGTGCAGGTGATTGTCCCCGATATGGCCGAACACGACGTATTCGATCCCGCTCGCGGAAAGAACGTTCCTATAAAACCGCATCATCTCCATGAAATGCTCGTCCGCGACGGCCATGTCCGTTCCGACCTTGATCCGCCCCAGCCTGCCGTTCTCTTCGTTGAGCATTTGCGGGAGTTCGTGGCGGAACTCGTGGAACGCGCGGACGTCCCGGGCGTCCCGGGCGAACCACGAATCGTCCAGCAAAACCTCGCGGGCGTTGAGATAATCGAACCACGCCTCCAGGGCCGGTTCGTAATTCCTTCGCTCCGCGACGTCTTGCTCGAAAAACAAGGCGGCGCGCGCCCGTCCGGGAACGTTGGGGAATTTCCTCCGTAACCGGTCCAATGAAAACGAGTCGAAATATTCGAGGGAACACGGGGAAATCCCCTGGCGGTCCGGTTCCCGCAGGGATGCCGCCAACCGCCAGCACGGTTCCTCGCCGTCGAAAAACAGGACCCCGCTGAGAAAATCCGCCGGGCGCGGGAGAAGCTTCAGCCGCGCGCCGGTCATGATGCCGAGGGTCCCGTCCGATCCGATGAACAGGTCCAGCCAGTCCATGCCCGGACGGACGTAGTAACCGGCGGCGTTCTTGCACCGGGGACTTTCGTACCGCGTATGCGGGAATTCGATCGGCGGGCCTCCCTCGCATTCCAGAGGCCGGTCGATTTTCGCGCCCCGGGCCAAGCGCAACGCGCGCCCGTCCGCCAGGACGATTTGGGCCTCGAGCACGAAATCGCGGGTGACGCCGAACTTGTAGCTCCTGGAACCCGAGGCGTTCGTGGCCAGCGTGCCGCCAAGGGAGGCCAGCGTCTCCGTGGGATTGGGCGGATAAAAGTACGGCGTGTCCTGCAGAAACTCCTGTAGGTCCCGCAAGGAAACCGCCGCCCCTACCTCGACGGAACCGTCCGCGATTTCGCCGATGGTCTTGAACCGTTCCAGGGAAACGACGATCCCCGACGACGGTATCCTGGACGCCGTCACCCCCGTGCCCGCCCCGGAGACGGTGATCGGCTGACGGTTGGCCCGCAGAAACCCGATCAGTTCATCGAGGTTTTCGGGGATGACCGCCTCCGAGGCGCAACCTCCGGAATAGTTGGAAGCGTCGATCAAATAAGGCGCGACTGTCTGCGGATCGGTCTTGCGTATCATGAGGATTGGTCCGCGCGGTCAGGATAGCCGGGTGGATTCCATCAAACCGTCGGCCTGGGGAGGGAGAAAACCGGCGTAGCCGTTGTGCCGCTCGATGAGTTCCAGAACGGTGAACGCCTCCCCGTCTCTCAACTCCGGACGGGTGAAGATCTGCCGCAAGTCGGAACCGCGAGCGCCGACGATTTCCCCGGCGAACGCCACGCTTCTGGATTGCAAAGCGCCGATCGCGGTTTCGATGTCTTCGACGAGGATGGCGATGTGATGAAAACGCCGGTCGCCATGCGCGTCCACCCAGCCGGGGATCAGGCTCCCCTTGCCGCGTCCGCCCGCGAAAGCCTGGTCGATGAACAACGCCGGATATCCCGGTTTGCGGAACACCCTGGCCCACCAGGTGTCGAATTCCAGGACGCCTATCGACTCGTCGAAGGCAAACCCGTATCCGATGACTTCTTGCGCCCGCTGGTCCACGTCGTGGGTGCGCAGGGTGCAGTGGTCGACCAGGGGCATCAGCCCCACTCCGCATTGCCGGAGCGAATCGGCGACCGCGCGGGCGGCATGGTTTTCCTCCAGAAATCTTCCGACGTATTCGGAAAAAAAACGGTCAACCGGCGAGTCCATGGGTTTTTATCTCGCGAGAAGCATTTAAGAGACCGTTGAAAAAGTCCCTTTCCGTCCCAAAACCGTCATGCCCGCGACAGCGGGCATGACGGCATGGCGGCCTGTGGAATATTTTAACACGTTAAATGGAATCGCGGGAGGAGCGGGACCGGGATTTCGAACGGCGCCGTTCCAACTTTTCCAGCGCCAGAATCTCCGCCCGATCGATATCATCCTTTTGCAGAAGCCGGTTGATCGCCTTGTCGACGAGGATTCCCCGTAAAAAAGCCTTGCGCGCTTCAGGGGAGGGAAGCTTCCGCTGACAGGGGACTCTTATCCTGCCCTGCAATTCGATTTTCAGCGCGTCGATTTTCTTGATCAATTTCTTGAATATGGGTTCGGCCCGTTTTCGGATCTCTCCAGCCATCAGCGGGCTTTTGCCTCCGGTGGAAACGGCGATCTGGACGGTCCCGTAAAGATTGATCGCGGCGGGATGGCTGAAATCGCTGTGTTCCGGATCGTCCGTAGCATAGGCGAACAACCGCAATTTACGCGCCTGTTCCACGATTTTCCGGTTGAGGGCTTTATCGTCGGTGGCCGCCATCACCAACGCGAGGCGGTCAAGTTTCTTTAGAAACGCCCCGTCGATCAACCGCCGCTTCCTCAGGACGATCCTGCGATCGTCGGCCAACCGTTGAAGAGGGCGCGAAACCTTCTCGGCATAGACGAGGATTTCGCAGTCCTGCGTCAGGAGGGCTTCCACCTTGCGGGTCGCTTCCCGTCCGCCGCCCGCCACCGCCGCGCGCTTGCCTTTCAAATTCCAATCGACGATCATTCTTTCGCGGCGGCCCGGACGGCGCCCTCCTCCAGGTCCTTGAACACGAGCCGGACTTGATCGGCGTCTATTCGGGTCATAACGAGTTCATCGGCCACTTTGGGGCGAACTCGAAAATCGATTTTGGAAACCGGCTCATGCCCACTCCGCAGATCCGCAAAACCGGCTCGCCCGCGCCGATCAGGCAGACCCCCAGAAACGCGACGAGGAAATTAGACAAAAATGACTTGTAAAATATGGGCGCCATTCGGATTGCGGGCCCGCGGCTCGGACTTTCGCGCCGCCGCCGAGCCCGCGAGCGGTTGACGGTTTTATCGATCATTATACCGGTTGGGCGCGCAAAATAACATTGCAAACGAGATCGGCCCACATATAAAATAGCCCGGAATACGGCGGTATCCCATCGCCCTTCGCATTTTCGGAGGCCCTCTATGCGGAACAATCGATTCGCCCTTTTTTTCATGTCGGTCGCGTTCGCCCTGGCGTTCCTGGTCCCGGTCCATCCCCTCTATTCCGCGGAGAAAGACGGCGGCGATATCGTTTACGAGGATACCGGGAAAAAGCCGCCCGTCGTGTTCAGCCATCAAAAGCACAAAGAGGCCAAGAACAAATGCGAGGACTGTCACGATAAAATCTTTCAGAAAAAGAAAGGCGCCGCCGACGCGGACGGCAAACTGGACATGGACGCCATGAAGGAAGGGAAATATTGCGGCGCCTGCCATGACGACGAGAAAGCGTTCACCGTGAAGAAGAACTGCAAAAAATGCCATGTAGCGCCCTGACCCGCCGTTCGCGCCCGGGGAAATGGACCGCGCTCCCGATCTACGCGGTCCTTTGCCTGTTCGTCCTCATCCCCGGCCGCGCGCAAGCGATCGAACCTTCCGGGCAAGCCCCGCCTTATCAGGTTAAGCTGGTCCCTTTCCACGTGTCGGAAACGGAGAAATACGCCTTGGAAATCCTCCATCCGTATTCTTTCGACCCTGAGACCGTCCGCGCCGGCATGGCTTCCATCGCCTACCAGACGAAGGCCCTGGCCTGGTCGAAAAAGAAACGCGTTTTCACCTCTGCCATGATCAAGGCGTTGGGCCCCCTGGTCGTCGATCTGTTCGCCAAGGCGACCTCCAAACAGAAAGTAGCATTTCAACTGAAAAACAAATCGGGGAAGACGCTCCTGGCGGGGGACGCGTTTTTCACGCCGGAGGGCTTGAACTGGCGATTCACGCAACTGGAAGGGGAAACGCGGGAGGTGGACGATTTCAGCGTCATGGGGGAAACCTGGCGGCTGGTCCCGCTGAACGATCAAGCCTATAAAACCAAAACGCCTTATGAAAACCTGACGGTGGACATCACGAATTGGATCGTGTTGAAAAATGTCAAACCGGACCCGGCCCGGACGATCAAATCCCCCCGGCTGGAGGAAATGACCGATATGGGCGCGAAACCGGGCGCCGAGGGGGACATCAAAAAGCGACTGCGATTGCTCGAGGAACTCAAGAGAGACGGATTGATCCGCGACGACGAATATGAAATGAAACGGAGGGAAATATTAAAACTCCTTTAACCAGATATCGCATAAGCGAATGACCCATGGAGGCGCTTCGAGTTTTGGCAACGGTCTCGCCGTCCTCCTGGAGATGGAAAATCCCTGGCGCAAAAAGCGCCTTTGTTTCATTCCCCCTTGTAAAGGGGGATAGGGGGATTTGAAACTTTTATTCGCGGTCATAATGCGAATCCCCCCAGCCCCCTTTGCAAGGGGGAGCAGTTCTATTTTCTTGCTCATGCAACATCCGAATTGGTAAACTTCTGGAGGATTGATCCCATGTTCCAAACGATGAACCTGAAGCGAGGTTTGGCGGCCAGTTGGATCGCCGTTTGTCTGACGGCGCTTCTTTTTCCGTCCACCGCGATGCCAGCAAGCGCCTGGAGCGTCCGTTGCGAAATCGACAAGTCCGTCGATCGGAAAGTTTGCCGGGCAACCGCCGTAAGCGACATGGGCAGGAGGAGTTCGCCGCTGGAGTGGGCGCTGTGGGAGAACGGTTCCGTAACCTTGACGATCGGCCTTGGCAAAAAGGAATCATTTATTCAAGTCGACCGGAACAAGCCGGTTTTATCCAAGTCGGGCATTGCGGATGGGGATACCGCTCTTGTCCTGTTGGAGCAAATGGTCAACGGCACAAGGGTCCTTGTCCGGTTCATAGGATTCAAGGGCTGGGAGTACCCCTTCTCGCTGGAAGGGTTTAAGGAAACGTACCGGGAAATGGTAAACGAGATCAAAACCGACCCTCTCTTGAAAGAGGAGGAAAAAGCGGGGCCGGAAAATAAAGGCAGGGAGTTTACTCTTTAACCCGGATATTGCAGGAGTAATAGAATCGAATTGCTCCCCCTTGTAAAGGGGGGCGGGGGGATTCGCGCTACTCGCCGTAGGGGCGGCATGGCTCGGCTTAGATTGCCCTCGATGACGCCTTGCGCACGGTTCAAGCCTTGCGCGCCGGGTCCAGCGGCACGCTGTGGCGAACGGGGATTTCAAATCCCCCTATCCCCCTTTGCAAGGGGGGACAAAACAAAAGCGCTTTTTGCGCCGGGTATTTTCCGCCTCCAACAGATCGGCAAGCCCCGTTCCCAAAACCCGAAACGCTTCCATACGTCATTCGCTCGCGCAATATTCGGGTTAAAGACCGCTCGAGGTCCAACGGTCCGCTGAAAACCGCGCTTGCCCTGGGGCCGGGCAAGCGCCCGGAGCCGACGCGGAGTTGGTAACGGGGTTCAGCGGTGGTTCACGTCGAAGTGGTAGGTGGCGAGCGCCATGCCTATGTGAGCAAGGAGGGGATCCATAGACCGCCAAAACAAAGACAGGGGCGGTTCGGGAACCGCCCCTGTCCGATTTTCCTAGGTTGTCGCGAAAAGATTGACGGGTTCCTTGGCTTTAGAACATGGTTTCTATTTCCAAGGCGACCTCATGTTTCCTGACAAGGGAATCGCCCACGTCGAACCTTGTGGCTACCCCTACTTTCCAGTTATCTCTAAGGAAGTACCAGATCGAGGGAGAAATTTTATCCACGTCGATATTGGCGATTCTACTTGAACGGACCCGGTCGTATTGCAATACATAATACCAGTCGCTAAGTCGATAACCGCCGGTGGCCGTATAGCCGTCAAAGTCGGCGTACACGGGCGAGGCGGCGAGGGTATAGTTGTCATCCTCGCCGTACTGGTATGCGAACTGCAACTCGAAGTCCGTTTTATAGCGGATGTCCGCCGAGGCGGTATAGCGCCGGAAATCATTGGCTCTTTGCAAGGAGGTGGCGGTCGTTCCCAACCCCCCGGACGTATCGGTCCCCTTGTAATAATGGAAACCGATACTGCTACCTACAAAGGCGCTTTTAACCGAGTCGGGGATTTCGAGCCTGCCGCCGCCCCAGTAACTTTTGTCTTTGTCGGTGTCGGTAGAGTCCTTGCCGTTGTCCACTCCCGCGAACCAAACGAACGGGCCTTGATAACCGTAGTATTGAATTCCCGGGCGGGGCGAACGGATGTCCTGCGAATTTTCGCCCCCGCCGCCGGAAGATTTAAGATTCATCACGTCCGACTTTTGCCAAGCCCGTAGCCGGTCCGAAAATGGGGTGAAGTTCACGGGGGACAAACGCCCGACCTGGAAGTTCGCATAGGAGCCGGCGAGGTTGGTGAAGTTCATGTAGAACCAGTTGGTTTTGGCGGCGTCGGTCTCCAACTCCTCTTCAATAAAAATGGAGACGTCCTTTAAAATCGAACCGCCGACGAAAAACTGCAACCAATTGGTGTTGCCGACATTTATGGTGTCCTCGTCGACGCCATTCCGTTTTTGTCCCTCGGCGACGTATTTGAGCGGAGTCAGGCTCAACCGCGCGCCGAACCAGTTGCCGACATTATCGATGAACAAATTTTTGGAAAGTTTCTCCTTGGCTTCGGTGTCCCCATCGGCGGGCTCTCCGGGCCATTGGTAACCGTTCCTCATAAACTGTTCGCCGAAGTAATTCAACCGGGGAAAAGCGAAGTGGCAGGTGGAACAATTGACTTTATATTTTCGCGCCCATGAGCTGAGAGCCTCCGCATCCTGAACGGCAACCAACAACGGCAAGATGAAAATTGAGGAAATAATAAAACGGGAAAAACCGGCAAGAGAAATTCTTTTTCTCATCAGCATGAACGACCCTCCTCAATACGAAGGTTATGAAAAAAATATGGAAAGGCCTCCCTTGTCTATCATGTTGCCGAAAAACCCGAAAAGCGTCATGGAGATATTCTTTTTCACCCCGTTCTCCCCCGCCAATGGGTTTATAAAGAACCTAAACTTGCCTTAATCTACAACGATTTCATATTGTGTCAACCGCGTTTTTATTCCCGGATCCCCGCCGGTACAGCCCAGATCAGCCGAACTTCTTCAATGGATAAGGCTTGTGGCAATCGGCGCAGAGCTTGGGCGCGTCGGCGGCGTCGATATGCCCTCTATGGGGAACGTGACAGGCCAGGCAGTCGCCGCCCAATTCCTCCAGGTGCAGAGGGTGTTTCCCCCGCTTCATGGTCAGGAAATGGCAGTTCTTGCAGGCGCCCTTGGCCGGCCGTCCGGGGTCGTGCGTTTGGTGGCAGGTGTTGCAGTCGAACTGTCGATGCGCCAGGGACCGTTCCGCTTTCGGCGGCGGACCGCGGACCTCGTGGCATTTCACGCACGCCTCGGTCCTGGGCAACAGACCGCTTCCGCGGAAATCGTGGCATTCGGTGCAGAACATGTCCTTCATTTTTGCCAGGACCACCTTCCCCTTGGCGTGGCAGTTCACGCATAGGCGTTGCTCGGCGGAAAAATGGTGCAGTTTGATCGCATGGCACGACGTGCACTCGATACCGCCCTTGAACCAATGCATGGCATGACCGGTGGAATTGGAGATTTGCTTGGCCTTATTCTTGCCCTCCCAATGGCACTTGATGCACATAGCGCTGGGGACGATGATTTTCTCGTGGGGCCGGGGAGAAACCCTGTCGGGACGTTCCAGAAACGTCTTGATCAACATCTTGTTGCGATCGAAAACCGACGCGTAGTGGCAGGAATGGCATTCCACATCTTTATGGATGCTGGTCTTCCAGGCCGCGAAGGCCGCCTTCATGACGTGACAATTGAGGCAGAATTCCGGATCGTGCTCCGTATAATCGTAGAGATGGAGCGACCCCGCGCCGACCACGGCCAGCAGAAGAAAGACCTGCAGGGCAATGACGATCCGGTATTTAAGCAACTTTCGATCATCGTTGAACATAGGGGTCAACGGCCTTGAGGAATCAAGAAAACGGAAATGGGGATAAAATACCCGCCAGCCCGCAAAAGCGTTCAAACATTTGCTGGCATTTGTTCCGACAAAGCATTAAATTTGTAATTGCCGGATTTGTCAAGATACCATATGATTCCGGATACTAAGAGCGTCTAACAAAATGAAGTTCCCATAACTCCCTCCCCCTTGAAGAGGGAGGTCAGGTGGGGGTGAAAAGCCAGCCCACCCTCCCCCAGCCCCCTCCCTCAAGGGAGGGGAGCATTTGTGGGGTCAGATCATCAATTCATTTTGTTAGACGCTCTAAAGCGACCGCTGGAGGAGGAACTATGGCGACCTATCTCATCATGGGCAAATTCACGGAGCAAGGCATTAGAAACGTCAAGGAAACCACCGCCCGGGCGGACCGCTTCAAGGAGATCGCCAGGGAGTGCGGCGTGGAGGTCAAGGAGATCATGTGGCTTTTGGGAGATTACGACGTCATTAACATCGTCGAAGCCGACAGCGACCTGTCGATATCCGCGCTACTGCTGAGGGTCGGGGCTTGGGGAAACGTCCGCACCACGACCTACAGGGCTTTTTCGAATAAGGAAATGAACGAAATCATCAAGAAAGTCGACGCGACAAAATAAACGAAACGCGAATCCCCAATTGCTGGAAGGCGGTACAATGGGAACCTCCAAACGGCTCATGAGTCTTTTCGTTGGCGCTTTGGCGGTTAGTATATTGTTCGCTTCCCCGCGATATTCTTCCTCCGAAGCCCCTCCTCCCAAGGACAAGTACGCGGACGTCCATCTGAATCCGAACGGCTTTTCTCCGAGCTCGGAATGCGGCAAATGCCACAAGGACATCTATTCCACCTGGAAAAACTCCCTGCACGCGGAGGCCCCGAACAATTCCGTCTTCCAGACGGCCTATCTTCAGGCTTACTTCGAGCGCGGGGAGGAAGTCCGCCAGGTTTGCCTCGCCTGCCACGCCCCGATCGCCGCCCTGAACGCGGATTTCAAATTGACCGGGGAAATAACGAGGGAAGGGATCAATTGCGACTACTGCCATTCGATCGCCGAGGTCCAGCCGGGAGGCAACGGTCCGCGCAACCGTTTTGAATACGGCCTCGTGAAGAACGGCCCGTTGCAAAACGTCTCCTCCCCCGTCCACAAGACCCGCTACAACGAAACGTTCAAGGAGTCGCGGTTTTGCTGGGGGTGTCACGAATTCGAGACGGCCAGCGGCGTCAAGCTGATCGAAACCTATTCGGAATGGGCGAAGGGACCGTACCCCGCCAAGGGTATCCATTGCCAAAACTGCCATATGCGGAAGATTTCCGGGAAAATCGTGGCCGAGGAGGTCAAGGCCATCCCGCAAAAGGAGATCAGCAGTCACGATATCGCCGGCGGCCATTCCCTCACCCAAAGGGAGGAATCCATCGGCATAAAAATCGCGCAGGTCAACCGGTTCAAGCAGAAGGTGGAGGTGACGGTGGACGTCACCAACAAAGGCGCGGGCCACATGATCCCCACCGGGATACCCTCCAAAAAGATCGTCCTGCAGGTGTTTATCCAGTCCAAGACCGGCGAGGTCCATCAGATGCACCAGAAGACCTATCAGAAGGTCATGGTCGACGCCAACGGCGAGCCCGTGGTCCACGATTCGGATTTGCTGTTGGGGAAACCGGTCCGGATTCTTTCCGACAACCGGATCGCGCCCCTGGAAACGCGCCGGGAAAAGTTCACCTTCTTCGTCCCCGAGGAAAAGGACCAGAAAGTATCGGCGGCGGTTTTTTACAGCCATACCCCCAGGATCGTCCAGCCGTCGCCCATCCATATCAAACTGCACGAAGTCCAGCAAGCGATAGGACCCTGACATGAACGAAACCGCGTCCAATACGGCCGGGACCGACCGGCGGACTTTCCTCCAATGGCTGATTTCCGGCCTCCTGCTGGGAGCGTTCGCGGCGGCGGCCAACGTCGCCGTCCGGTTTCTCATGCCGCCGCCCAAGGCGAAAAAGGCCACCGAGCTGTCCATCCCGACGGCCCAGGTCCCCCTGGGCTCCAGCCTCGTCGTCGAGCACAAGGGAGAGCCGGTCATCATCGTCCATTCCGACGTCGGGTTCGTGGCTTTCAGCCCGGTCTGCACCCATCTGGGATGTCTCGTCAAATGGGTCCGCGACGAAAACATACTTTTGTGTCCCTGCCATGCGGGGAAATTCGATCTGACGGGGAAGGTGATCGCCGGGCCGCCGCCGGAACCTCTCCATCCCGTCAAATTCGAAATTCAAAACGAAACGATCGTGCTGGTCTGAAAAAATGAACCTTTGGCTCAAGAAAATCTACCTCGCCGTCCTGGAATGGATCGACTACCGCACAGGGGTAAACGACCTGATCAAGGACCAACTCACGGAGTACCGGGTTCCCCCGAAGCTGAACTTCTGGTATTCGCTCGGCGGATTGAGCCTCTTTATTTTCGGACTGCAACTGGTCACTGGGGTATTCCTCCTGGTGTACTACGTCCCCTCGACGGACGAGGCTTTCGAGAGCGTCCAGCGGATCATGGTGGACATACCTTACGGCTGGATGATTCGGAGCGCCCATGCCGCCGGGTCGCATTCCATGATCTTCGTGGTCATCCTGCACATGTTGAGCGTCCTCTTCATGGGTTCCTATAAAAAACCGAGGGAGATCACCTGGCTCACCGGATGCGCCTTGCTGTTCCTGACCCTGGGCATCTGCTTCACCGGGTACCTTCTGCCGTGGAGCCAGTTGTCCTTCTGGGCCACCACCGTGGCCACCAACATCCCCCAGCCCATCCCGGTCGTCGGGCCGTATATCGTCCGCCTGATCCGCGGCGGGGAGAACATCAATCCCGACACTTTAAACCGGTTCTTCGCCCTGCATGTCGTGGTCATCCCGGCCGTCATGCTGGCGCTGGCGGCGGCCCATATGTACCTGATCCGAGTCCTGGGAATATCCGACCCGAAAAAACCGGACACTGACAGCGGGGAATAATCATGTACAAAAAAACCAAATATTTGAACGGCATGCTGTTCTACCCGACCTTCGTCGTGAGCGACCTGATCGTGATATTCGCTTTCCTGGCGATCTTCTGCCTTGCGATATTCTTTTTCCCCGACCTGCTGTTCACGGGCGATTCCGAAATACCCGCCGACCCGTTCAACACGCCCGAGCACATCAAGCCGGAATGGTACTTCCTCGCGCCTTATCAATTCCTGAAACTGATCCCCGAATTGACCGCGCTGGTCGTACAGACGCTGGGAATGTTGGCGCTCGTGTTCCTGCCCTTCATCGACCGTTCGGAGAAAAAAGGCCTGCTACGGCGGCCGGCATTTACCTTGATCGCAATGTCCGTATTGATTTTCTGGATCTGGCTGACGCTATGGGGCGCGACATCTTGAAAACTCCAAGGAACCGGATTGGGCCGGGAAGTCCCGCGTTGTTCCCGCGCGCGTTTTTTATGCTGGCCGCGGCCGCGCTCGTTTTCGCCGCGCCCGCGTCGGCGACCTTCAAGAAAGAGGCCCCCAACTCCTGTATCGACTGTCATAAAGGGCTTGAGGACGCGCGTCTGCGCGAGCCGGTCGCCCTGTGGTCCGCCAGCGTGCACGCGGAGGTGGGCAACACCTGCGACGGCTGTCACGGCGGGAACCCCGCCGATACGGCCAAGTCGTCCATGGCGAAGGAGAACAACTTTTACGCCGCGCCGAAAAAAAACGAGATCGTCCAGTTTTGCGGCAAATGCCACAAGGAACTGTCCGAAAACTTCATGAAAAGCGAGCATGGGACCACCGGAGAGCAAACCTGCATCGGCTGTCACGGCTCCCACACCATCCGGCGCATCAGCATCGATATCATCAACGAGGAAAAATGCTCCGAATGTCACGATTACGACGAGGCCGAAAAACTGAAAAATATCCTGCAAGGCCTGCACGGAAAATTCCAGGAGTCCAAGAGCAAGGCGAAGATGATCACCGGCCTGCCGACGGAGCCGTTGAACAAGGAACTGGACAAGGTCTGGACCAAGCTCAGGCAGGTACGCATGATTTCGCACACGTTCGACATCCCCAAGGTGGAAACCTTCGCCCAAAAGACCGGCGAGTCCATCGACCAGGTGGACATCGAGATAACCCGCCTGCTCGACGTGGTCCGCGA
>JACRGP010000009.1 GCA_016217765.1 Nitrospinota bacterium
GTGATTGATCCCTGTTGCGGTACTGGAACGATCGCCCGCGCCGCCTATGAGTTGAAAACCAGTCGCGGCGGTATGAACAAAGCACAAGCCATTTCCACTGTGTGGGCCTCGGATAAGTTTCAATTTCCTCTCCAACTCGGCGCCATTGCTCTGGCCGATCCCGAAGCGCTGGGTGAAATCATTCGGATATTCAAACAGGATGTGTTTGCTATTCATCCGGGGCAACAGATTTCCTTCACCGACCCGAACACAGGAAAGAAGATCGCCACACAACTTCCACGCATGGGTAGCATCGTTTCAAATCTTCCGTTCGTCCGGTTTGAAGATGTGAAAACCGTAAACAAAAATGTCGCGGCAAAGTTGAAGACCGTAACAGATGGGGAAAGCATATCAGGGAAATCAGACTTATTTGCGTATATTGTCTTGTATCTAAAAACGCTCCTAAAAGATCAAGGTCGAATAGGCATCATTGTCTCAAATGCTTGGCTCGGTACGGATTGGGGAGCAGGCCTCAGGAAGGCGATGGAGAAGCATTTTCACATCCGTATCGTAGTATCTTCCGGGGCCAGTAGATGGTTTGATCAAACCAAAGTCGTTACGAACATCGTAGTTCTTGAAAAGAAGGGCGGACCAGAACAATCTGGCGATGTAAAATTCGTTACAACTTTGAAGCCTATCGCCGAATGGGATCCACCGAAAATAAATGAAATGACAGCAACAATTATATCCGCGCCGTCGGCGAAAACTACGGATACCATACAAGTGAATGTTTATTCCTCGAACGAACGCGCTTTGATCGAGAAGATATGCGTGGGATGGTCTTGTTTCTTCACTGATGTCCATTGGGTAAAACAGTTTCAGTCCAAATTGATCAAGGTTTCAAGCCTATTTGATATCGGGCGCGGTGAACGGCGAGGCTGGGACGATATGTTTTATCCGGACAAGGGACATGGGATAGAGCGCGACTATATCCGTCCCGTGTTGAAAAATACTAGAAACGTGCAAGGCTACATTGCTGAGCCAGACGTCAAGGCTTTCTGTTGTTCCGAAGATATAAAGGCGCTAAAAACCAAAGGTCACAAAGGAGCCATAGCTTGGATCAAACGATTTGAAAGCTTGTTAAATGAAAAAGGCAAGCCATTGCCTGACGCATTGGCGCGGGCAAATCACCAATGGTACGAAATGAAACCAGACGCGTTGGCCGATTTTGTAATGGGGATGAATCCAGAAGATCGTCTATTTGTCGCTAAAATGAAGAATCGCGGCTTTGTGAATCAGCGATTAATTCGCTTCACTAAAAAGGGCAGTCAACTTGATATGCCACTGGTTCACGCGCTTCTGAACTCTACCTTCGGCCTGTTCATGATAGAAGCCGCTGGCTTCGGTCGAGGACTGGGAGCATTGGATATTCAACCCTCCAAACTCAAGGAGGGATTCTATATGCTCGACCCATCACAACTAAATGGGAAATCCCGCGATCAGATCGTTGCAACTTTCGAAGCTGTGAAGAAAAGGAACGTCTGGCCGCTTGCCCAAGAACTTGAGCAATCAGACCGGCTAAAGCTGGACACGGAAATTCTAACGGCTTACGGGATGGAAAAACACGTTGCTAGCATCAGAGAATCCTTGTCGGCGCTTTATCGTATTAGAAAATCAGTCAAATCCAATATTCGCCCTTGTATCGAAATCCAACCCGCAACTCGAATTCGCGCGACGGCCGAGGCGCCGCCGTCGAAGAGCTACACCAACCGCGCCCTGATTATCGCCGGGCTGGCGGACGGCGAAAGCCGGCTGGACCATCCGCTGTTCAGCGACGACACCCGCTACATGCAGGAAGCGATCGTCCGTTACGGCGTCCCGGTCAAACGGGAGGCGGACGCCTTGATCGTTTCCGGGAAAGGCGGCGTTTTGCAGGCGCCGCGAGAAGAGATTTACGTCGGCAACGCCGGGACGGCCATGCGGTTCCTGGCCACGTTCGCGGCCCTGGCGCCGGGGACCAGCCGCCTGACGGGCGACGAGCGCATGCGCGAACGCCCCATCGAGGACCTGCTGGCCGGACTGCGCGCCATTGGCGTGCCCGCCGAATCGGTCTTGAACAACCAATGCCCGCCGCTGGTCGTCCATGGCGGGAACGTCCCCGGCGGCGAAATCCGCCTGGCCGCCGACAAGAGCAGTCAATACCTGACTTCTCTCCTGCTCTCCGCCCCGTATTTCCAAAAGGATACCGTCATCCGCATCGCCGGGGAGCTGACCTCCAAATCCTACGTGGACATCACGCTGGACATCATGAAGACCTTCGGGGTCCATGTGGAAAATGAGGGATACGCCGTCTTCCGGGCGCCGGCCGGGCAGAAGTACGCGGCCAGGGATTATGCCATCGAGGGCGACGCGTCCAGCGCGTCGTATTTCTTCGCGTCCGCCGCGGTCTCCGGCGGCGAGGTGGCCGTGACCCGCCTCAACCCGGACAGCGTGCAGGGCGACCTGCGGTTTCTGGACGCCCTCGAGCAAATGGGGTGCCGGGTGGAAAAATCCTCCGGAAAAATCACGGTCGCGGGAAATCCTTTGCGGGGGATTTCCATCAATATGAATACCATGCCGGACGTCGTCCAGACCCTGGCGGTCGTGGCGTTGTTCGCGGACGGCCCGACCGCCGTCGCGGGGATCGGCAATTTACGGATCAAGGAGACCGACCGGATCGCCGCCCTGGAGCGTGAGTTGACGCGGCTGGGCGCGCGGGTCGAATCCGGGTCCGATTACCTGACGGTCCATCCCGCCGCCCGTTACAGCCCGGCGGAAATCGAAACGTATAACGACCACCGCATGGCCATGAGTTTCGCGGTCGCCGGGCTGAAGGTCCCCGGCGTCAAAATCAAAAACCCCGAGTGCGTGAGCAAGTCGTTTCCCGACTTTTTCGAACGGTTTAAAAAATTACATGGATGAACATCGCTTTACCAACCTCCTGGTCCATGAAAAAAGCCCCTACCTCCTCCAACATGCCCACAACCCCGTCCACTGGCGCCCCTGGGGGGAGGAAGCGTTTAAAATCGCCAGGGAACAAAACAAGCCTTTGCTGGTAAGCATCGGCTATGCGACGTGCCACTGGTGCCACGTCATGGAACGGGAATCGTTCGAGGACCCGCAACTGGCGGAACTGCTCAACGCCGGATTCGTCTGCGTCAAGGTGGACCGCGAGGAACGCCCCGACGTGGACAGTATCTACATGCAAGCATTGCAATCCATGGGACAGCAGGGCGGCTGGCCGCTGAACGTTTTCGTGACCCCTGAAGGCCTGCCGTTCCACGGCGGCACTTATTTTCCTCCCCAGCCCCGGTTCCACCTGCCGTCCTTCGCCAACGTGCTGGAGTTCCTGAGCGGGTTGTGGAAAAACGACCCCGGCAAGGTCCAGCGTCAAAGCCAGGCCATCGTCGCTCACCTCAAGGAATCGGCGGTCAGAACGGAAACCGGGGCGCTGGACGCCCTGGATTTCGAGGGCGAGGACCGCGCCGCAAAACTCTACGAAAGCCATTACGACACCTTGAACCACGGCTTTCGATTCCAGCCCCAGAACAAGTTTCCGCCGTCCATGGGGTTGAGCCTGCTCCTGCGCCATTACCGGCGGACGGGTCGCAAACCCAGCCTGGACATGGCCGTCAACACGCTCCGGGCCATGAAAAACGGCGGCATCTACGACCAGATCGGCGGCGGCCTGTCGCGCTACAGCACGGACTACCGCTGGCTCGTCCCGCATTTCGAAAAAATGCTTTACGACAACGCCCTGTTCGTGACCGCGCTCGTCGAAACGTGCCAGGCCGGGGGCGCCCCGGAGTTCGCGGACCATGCCAACGACGTCCTGGCGTACATCGACCGCGACATGACCTCCCCCGACGGGGCGTTTTACAGCGCCGAGGACGCCGACAGCGAAGGGGTGGAGGGGAAATTCTACGTCTGGACGCAGGAGGAAATCGAAAAGGTTCTGGGCCGCCAGACGGCCAGCGTGACGCTGGACCCAAATGGCTCGATTCGGATGGCGAACGAAGATCGTCGAGGGCAATCTGAGCCTGGCCATCCCGCTCCGGGGCGTTCCCCGGCCAGCGTGGCGGGTCCCTACTACAACGTCACGCCGCGCGGGAACTTCGAGCGCAAGAACATCCTGCACGTCACCCGCGCGCCCGCGGAACTCGCGAAGGAGCTCGGCCTGCCGGAGGCGGCGGTCGTCGAGGAACTCGGCAAGGCCCGTTCCCTCCTCCTGGAGGAGCGGAGCAAACGCATACGGCCTCTGCTGGACGATAAAATCCTCGTCTCCTGGAACGGACTGATGATCTCCGCGATGGCCCGGGCCGGGCGCGTCCTCGACGACCCGGAGCGGATACGCCGCGCGGAACGGGCGGCGGACTTCATCCTGACCCGCATGCGCGCCCCGGACGGCGGTCTGTACCGCCGGTTCCGGCAGGGCGACGCCCGTTACGACGGCTATCTTTTCGACTACACGTCCCTGGCGGTAGCCTGCCTGGAACTCTATGAAGCGACTTACAAGCCCACATACGTCAAGCTCGCCGCCGAACTGATGCGGTTGACGGACGAAAAATTCGCTTCCGGCGACGGCGCGTACCATGAGACCCCGGCGGACGGGGAAAACCTGATCGTCCGGCAGATCTCCGGATACGACGGCGTCGAGCCCTCCGGCAACAGCAATGCCGCGCTGGCCCTCCTCAAGTTGGCCGCGTACCTGGCCGACCCGGCCTACGAACGCAAAGCGGAAAAAATCTTTCTCGTCTTCCACGAGGACCTGATGGATTACGGGCTCAACTCCTCCTTCATGATGCAGGCCCTGCACCTCTACCTCGGCGGGCTGAAGGAAGTGGCCGTGGTGGGACGGCGCGACGACCCGTCCACCCAGGCCATGCTGAGGACCGTCCGCCAGGGATTCTTCCCCAACGCCGTCTTCGCCTTCGCCTACGAGGACGAGGCGGAGACCGCCGCCCGCGACGTCCCCCTGCTCGCCAACCGTAAAACCGTCGACGGCAAGGCCACCGCCTACGTTTGCCGGCGCGGCGCCTGCCTGCCACCCACCACCTCCCCGGACGAACTGGTCAGCCTGTTGGGCTACGAATAATCCGCCGTTTGATTTCCCCAACCGCTCCGGGTTGTGGTACTATTTTTACTCGATTTTCATCCATACAGGCAATGCAACGCTATGCGTAAAGAACTCATCGATTCCATTATCGAGACGGCCATGAGCGGGGAAGGCATCGACCGCGAGCAGGCCTTGCTGGTCGGGACCCTGGACCGCGAGGAACTCCTGTACCTGTTCCAGGGCACGGACAGAATCCGCGACCGGTTCAAGGGCCCGGACGTCAAGATCTGCTCCATCGTCAACGCCAAATCGGGGAAATGTCCCGAGGATTGCGGGTTCTGCGCGCAATCGTCCAAGTTCAAGACCGATTCGCCGGAATACGGTCTCCTGGACGTCGATAAAATCGTGGCCGCCGCGAAAGAGGCGGAGGCTTTTGGCTCCAACGAGTTTTCCATCGTCACGTCGGGCACGGCGGTGGACGACCGGAAGGAACTGGACGTTCTCAAAGAGGCCATCCGGCGGATCAAGGCGGAAACCAGCCTGGAGGTTTGCTGTTCCCTGGGATTGATGAGCCTGGAAAACCTGAAAGAATTGAAGTCCGCGGGACTGGACCGCTTCCACCATAACCTGGAAACCGCCGCCAGCCACTTCGATAAAATCGTGACCACCCACTCCTACCGCGACGAAATGCAGGCGGTCAGGAACGCCGGCGAGGCGGGACTCAAGGTCTGCGTCGGCGGCATCTTCGGGATGGGCGAAACCTACGCGCAGAGGGTGGAACTGGCCTTCGACATCCGCGACATGAAAACCGATTCGTTCCCCATCAACTTCCTGA
The DNA here is from genome assembly GCA_016217765.1 of Nitrospinota bacterium. Taxonomy (GTDB): domain Bacteria; phylum Nitrospinota; class Nitrospinia; order Nitrospinales; family JACRGP01; genus JACRGP01. The sequence continues at coordinate 5,910 of JACRGP010000009.1, forward strand.
AACCGCTCCCCGGCACGGCTTTGGAACATCTGGACCACCTCGATTACCACGAGGCCCTGCGGACGATCGCGCTTCTCCGCCTCGTCCTGCCCGCCATCGACCTGTTCGTATGCGGGGGACGGGAGGAAATCCTGGGCCAGGGCCAGGAACTGCTCTTCTCCGCCGGAGCCAACGGCATCCTCGGCGGCAATTACCTGACCACCAAAGGCCAGGACCCCAAAAAAGACATCGCAATGATCGAAAACCTCGGCCTCCGGCCCGTCTTCCAATCCGCCTGACCAACGTGCCGCTGGCCGGGCTACGCCCGGAGGCAACGCGGCGACGACGCTGGCGCGATCGCCGAAACGCCATTCCCGCCCCGGCGTAAGCGCGGGGCGGCGTTGGGTCCAGCGGCACGCTGGAAAAAACATTAAAGCGCTTCTCTAAAAATTGTAGTTGCCTGATTCATCAGGCGCTCCAAGAGCCCAATAAATTGGGCGACTACACTTTTTCAGCGCCGGTTGGACTCAAGAAAAAGGCAATTTTTAGAGATGCCCTAAAGTTAGTGGCGGAAAGAACCGTAAAGAAAATCAAAGCGGGTAGTTAGTTCGCCACACCCCCCATTATTTTGGCGGCAACCTGCTTACTCTCTCCAGAGATGGGCAGGGCAACCTGCCCATCTGCTTGTTTTTCCCTTCTCCGCGATTTTCCAATCGATGATCGTCCTCGAATCAAAAGATTCTACTTTGCCAATCGCGAGAAAATCTGTTTTCGCCGGAAAAAAGTTATGCTATGATTCCCGCGTAAAGTCCAAGACGGACCGTCGCCGGAACCGTAAGCCTCCGCCAGGGATTTGGCGACGCGGCCCGCCTCCGACAAGGTCGCCGCGGACCATCTTGCTTTCCCCGCAACTTTTCCCGACGGACGTCATGCCTTCCCGATTGACTCTTCTGAAACTGGCCGAAAACCTCATCCGGGAGTCGCGCGCTCCATTCTCCGCCGAGGAGTTCGTTTCCCGCGTGCAGGAGCGCTGGCGCCGGAAAATCGCCGAATCGACGCTGGCGGAGCTGAAAAAGAAGTTGTCGGGGCACGATCACCTGATCGAGATCAACGCCAACGACTATCTTTCCTGCCAGGCGGTTTTGGAGAAAATCGTCAGCCTGCCTTTGGCCGTCGCGCTGGAAAAACTCGAAATCGAAAACGCGATTTTCATCCCCGGCCACCGGCTGGTCCCGTTCATATCCGGCGGCCTCGCCGAGGGCCAGTTGCGGTTTCTCGGCCCGGACGGAAAAGAAATCCCCCGCAAGAAAAAAAAGTTCGCGCTGGAGGACGTCATCGATTTCTACCGCTATTCGGGCGACCGGTATTTCCCCGACCAGATCACCGTGAACGAGTGGATGCCGGGCAAAAGCTCCGTCTCCCTCAACGTCTGGGACATCGGGGAATTGAGCCGGGCGTTGGGACGAAGGCGGTTGGGCGGGTTCAAGGTCCGCCTGTTGGACTATGAGCGCGGCGAGTTTCGCATCGAGGAGTATCCCGCCGGGGAACGGCGGGAAGACCGCCTCAGGAAACGAGCGTTGCATGTCGCCCTGGAAGAGGTCCTGGCCCGGTTGTGCGCGGAAGAAGACTTCGGATCGCTCGGCTTGGAGAAGCAACTTCTGCGCGCGTTCTATCACCTGGACGAAACGGTGTTGAACGTCTCCTCATTCTCCCTGTTGGAGTTCCTGGACTCCCTGAAAAACCTGACCGCGGCGAGCTTCGAGGACGAGGGGCCGCGGTTCGCCCCGGCGGAGGCGCCCGGCGCCGCGCCGTTCGCCTGGGAACCGGTTTCCCAAACGCCGACGGGCCGGAACGGCAGTCTGGACGATATCCTCGAGGACATCGGTTTTCCCTTCAACGCCGCGGAGTTCGCGGCGATCCTGAACGCCACGCTGGATTCGGAGCGGTACAAGACCGCGGCGACGCTCGACCTGCTGTTCGGGGGGAAAAACGACCGGTTCGTCAACCAGCGCCAGCGCAACGCCTTTTACCGGCTCCTGCGGAAACTGCTGTTGAAGCTGTATTACGAAAAAAAGGACAACGAGTCCAGGCTGGTGGCGGACTTGCGGGAGAAAGCCGTAACGGTGAAACTGGGGTTGATCGAGATCCTGAGGTTCCTGGAAACGCGGGACATCATCCTGGCCGACCTGCCGGCGGAGGTCCTCGACCAGATCGTCGACCTGGACCGCTTCTGCGCGGAGATCCTGCCTAAATTCGAAAGCCGCAACGCGCCGCCGGAGCTGAAAACCATCCGCGACATCCGCCTGGCGCTGAAGTTCATCCTGCCCAACCTGGCCCGTCTGCGGGAAGACGTTTACTGCCGGTTGGGAGTGGACTGACCCGCGTACCGGCCTTTAAACACGTGCCCCAGGATTTCCTCCGTTTTGACCTTCACGATGTCCCCCGGCCGTAAGACGTCCTCGCCGCCGGAAAAGTTGACCAGCCAGTATTGCGGGACCCGCCCCTTGAAATGGGCGCCGTGACGCGCGGCGCGCCCCTCGATCAGGACGTCCACCTCCCGGCCCAGAAATTTCCCGCCGTTCGCCAGGGTGATCCGGTTTTGCAGGTCGATGACCTTTTGCAGGCGGGCGCGCTTGGTCTCCTCGGGGACGGAGTCCTCGAACTCGGCCGCCGGGGTGTTGGGCCGCGGGCTGTAGGCGAACAGGTAACTGCTGTCGAACCCCACGCGCTCCATCAGTTCGAGCGTGTCCTCGAACTCGGCCGCCGTTTCGCCCGGGAACCCGACGATGATGTCGGTGGAAAGAGCGATGTCCGGGACCTCGGACTTGAGCTCGGCGACCAGGTCCAGGTATTCCCGCGCCGTGTGGCCCCGCCGCATCAGGTCGAGGATGCGGTCGTTCCCGCTTTGCACGGGGAGATGCAGGTGGTCCATCAACGCGTCGATGTCGCGGAAGGCGCGGACCAAGTCGCGGGTCACGTCCCGGGGATGGCTGGTGGTGAACCGCAGTCTTTTGACGCCCGGGATCCCGGCGACGCCGTAAAGCAGTTCGTGGAAGGCGACGGGTTTGTCCAGGCCGCGCTTGCCGTAGGCGTTCACGTTTTGCCCCAGGAGGACGATTTCCCGCGCCCCGCGGGCGACCAAACGCCGGACTTCCGCGTAGATTTCCTCCGCCTCCCGGGACTTCTCCCGTCCGCGGGTAAAAGGCACCACGCAGAAACTGCAAAACTTGTCGCACCCCTTGACGATGTTCACGAAGGCGCTCGGCCCCGGGTTGACGGGACCCTCCCCCTCCACCTCGGGAATGGCATAGTTTTTGGCCCGGTCGAATCCGGTCCAAACCACGGGCTCGCGACAAGACAACGCCCGTTCGACGGCCGCCGGGAGGCGCTCGACGGCGTCCGGCCCCAGGATGAAATCCAGGTACGGCATTTTTTTCAACAGGACCTCGCCCTCCTGCTGGGCCAGGCAACCGGTGAGCCCCATCACCAGGCCGGGGTTATTCCGTTTCAACGGTTTCAGGTTGCCGAACAGGGAGAAGATTTTCTGCTCGGCCTTTTCCCGGATGGAGCACGTGTTGACCAGGATGAGGTCGGCCTCCTCCACGTTGGCGGTGCGCGCGTACCCGGAATGGAACAGCAACAGTTCCATGCGGTCGGAGTCCGCCACGTTCATCTGGCAACCGAAGGTATCCATGTAGACTTGTTTCATAGACGATCAATCTAAGCAAAAACGCCGTTCATTTCAACCGCAAACCGCGCGCCGCCGGCGGGCCATTAAATTGATGTAAATTTGTTTAAATTAGGTTAAAATAAAAACCGTTTCTTTAAATTATAAAAATTTGTTGACAAATTCCGATATTTTGTTTATTATCTCTCATCAATCCAAATACATACAGTCGGTTTGTTTTCCTATGCACGGGCGCTTTGGTATCAATCTTGAAGGAGGGGCACTGTTGTGGGCAACAAAAATAGCGTGAGGAAGATCCGCGAGTCCAAGATGATGAGCAAGGCTGAACTGGCGCGCAAGGCCAATGTGACGGTTCAGACGATAGACCGGATTGAAAAGGGGAATAATTGCCGTTTGGACACCAAGCGAAAGATCATTCTCGCCTTGGGGTACAAGCTGGGAGACCGGAGCAAGGTTTTCCTGGGCGACGATTTGGGTGAAAACTCGAAAA
>JACRGP010000081.1 GCA_016217765.1 Nitrospinota bacterium
CAGTCCCCGTGCGGGCCGCCGATGACGAACCGGCCCGTGGGATTGATGTGGATTTTCATTTTCTTGTGGCGGAGTTTTTCGGGGATCACCTGGTTGATGACCAACTCCTCGATCTCCGCGCGCAACTTTTTATTGGATACGTCCGGGTCGTGCTGGGTGGAAACGACCACCGTCTCGATCGCCTTGGGTTTCCCCTTTTCGTAGCGGATGGACACTTGCGACTTGCTGTCGGGGCGGAGGTAGGGGAGGGTCCCTTTCTTGCGTATCTCGGACAGCTTGCGCATCAGCTTGTGCGCCATCATGATGGGCATGGGCATGAGTTCCTTGGTTTCGTTGGTGGCGAATCCGAACATCATGCCCTGGTCTCCCGCCCCCTGTTCGCGCTTCTCGTCGTCCACGCCCCTCGCGATGTCCTGCGACTGCTCGTCGAAGGCCACCAGGACGCCGCAGGTCTCGAAGTCGAAACCCATTGCCGAATGGGAGTAACCGATGTGTTTAATGGTCTGCCGCACTACCTTGGGGACCTCGATGTAGCAATCGGTGGTGATCTCGCCGGCGACCACGGCGAACCCGGTGGTGACCAGGGTTTCGCAGGCGACGCGGGCCATGGGGTCTTTCTCGATGATCGCGTCCAGGATCGCGTCGGATATCTGGTCGGCTATCTTGTCGGGATGGCCCTCGGATACGGATTCGGAGGTAAACAGGAAATTGCCAATGCTCATAGAACTCCCTTCATGGATAAATGGTTTTGACAAACGGTTTGATTGCGCCCGGAAGTTTATATGGACGGTCTTGTCGAGGCAAAGAATCAGTTCGGTTTTTCGTTAAAGGTCTGGTCCCGATCGAAATCGGAAGGATACCGGGCCCTCATTTCCGCGGTTATATAGCGGCTGATCTCTCTTGTCGAGGACAATTTCAATACATGGTCCGCCATTTGCCGCGCTTCCTTGAGGGTGATGCCGCGGATGATTTTTTTTACCCTTGGGATGGAATGCGGGTCCATGCTCAGTTCGTCGACCTTGCCCAGCCCCAGAAGGAGCGCCGTGGCGATGGGGTTCCCTCCCAGTTCCCCGCAGATGGCGACCGGTTTTCCCGCCCGGTTTGCCGTCTGAAAAATGTCCTTCAAAAACCGCAGGATCGACGGATGAAACGGCTGATACAGGTGGGCCACGTTTTCGTTGGTCCGGTCCACGGCGAGCACGTACTGTATCAAATCGTTGGTCCCGATACTGATGAAATCGACTTCCTCCAGGATTTGATCGACGCACATCGCCGCGGCGGGGGTTTCGATCATGGCGCCGACCTCGATATTTTCGTCAAACGGGACCTGGCGCTGGCGCAACTCCTCCTTCGCGCTTTCCAAAAATTTATTGGCCTCCACCACCTCGTCCGTAAACGACACCATCGGATAGAGAATTTTCGCCTTTCCGTACAAGCTGGCGCGCAGGATGCTTTTCAACTGCGTGATGAATATCCGCGGATAGGACAGGGACATCCGGATGCCGCGAAGTCCCAGCGCCGGGTTGCTCTCGGTCTCTCTTTCCACGTCCCGAAGGATTTTGTCCCCGCCTATGTCCAGCGTACGGATGACCACGGGGTAGGGATACATGCCTTCCACCGCTTTTTTGAAGTTGTCGAACAAGTCGTTCTCGGTGGGCAGGTCGCCGGCGCCCATGTAGAGGAACTCGGTACGATACAGGCCTATGCCTTCGGCGCCGAATTTCCGCGCCGAGCGGACTTCGTGCACGGTCTCGATGTTGGCCAGAAGCTGGACCGGCTGACCGTCCTTGGTCTCGGTCGCCAGGTCGATTTCCTCCAGCAGTTTGTTTTCGTAGCGGGTGTAGTTTTGCTGTTTCTTGACGTACTGTTGCAGGCGTTTCGCGTCGGGGTTTACGAGGATGATGCCGTCGATCGCGTCAATGATCACCGTGTCCCCGGTATTGATGTGCGAGGTCAGTTCCTTGACCCCCACGATCGCGGGAATCCCCAGGGCGGAGGCGAAAATGCCGACATGGGAGGTTTTGCCCCCCACCTCCGTGGCCATGCCGAGGATCTTGTTGCGGGTCATCGTGAGGGTGTCGGAAGGGCTCAGGGCATGGGTGACGATGATTACGGGTTCGTCTATTTCGGCGAGGCTCTCTTGCGAGTGTCCCAAGAGGTTGCGGATGACCCTGTGGACGACAAGGTCCAAGTCGTCCCGTTTCCCCTTGAGGTATTCGTCGTTGATGTTGTCGAACAATTTGGCGAACTTGTCCAACGTCATCGTCAGGGCCCATTCGGCGTTGAGGCTCTCCCGCCGGATGTTGTCGATGGTATCGCTGACCAGGATGTCGTCGTCAAGAAGGAGGGTGTACGTGTCCAGGATGACGGCGTATTTGTCGGCGATTTTGCCGGCCCGGTTCTTGATTTCGAGTATTTGCGCCTTGGATTTGGCGATCGCATCGCGGAACCGTTCGATCTCCGCGTCGATGCTCTCCGCGGAGACCTTATGCTTCAGGATGCAGACCTTGGACCTGTCCAAAAGGTAAGCTTTACCGATGGCCACTCCATTTGAAACCGCGATTCCCTTAAACACTGAGGCTCCTTGGAATTGTTCTTGAAAACTTTCGCGCCGCCGGAATGGGTATGTTCAGGTTGGAGTTCGTAGGGCAGTCCGCCCGGCGCGGGTCAAATGAATTTTGCGTCCTCATCCACCAGAATGGAATAGATTTCATCGGCGTCCCGGGCTTTCAGGATTTTATCGCGCAGGTTTTGACTTTTCAAGAGCCGGGAAATCCGCGCCAGCGCCTTGAGATGGTGTCCCGTCGAGGCGGTCGGCGCGATGAGCAGGCAAACGAACTGCACGGGTTTCTGGTCCAGCGATTCAAACTCGATTCCTGCCGCCGATCTTCCGAACAGGGTGACAATGCGATCGGCTCGATCGATTTTTGCGTGCGGGATCGCCACGTTTTCGCCAATGCCGGTGCTCCCCAGTTTTTCCCGCTCCATCAAGGAGGCGAACAGGGCTTCCTTGTTCTTTATGACGCCCTTGCTTTCGAGAAAATCGCAAAGCTCCCGTAGCGCGCTCTCCTTGTCTCTTGCCGACAAGTCCGCGATGATGAAATCCTTTTTGAGAATTTCATTGATTTTCATGGAATTATTTCGTTTTCCGTGGGGATTTCACCGTCTCCTTTCAGGTCGGTAATTTGGTTTTCTGCGCGACGCTCTTTTTGATTTTGATCGTTTTGAGACGGCTTTTGGTTTTTCGCAACTGCTTTTCCATTTTTAAAAGGGCGCCGTCCATGGCGGTGTACAAATCGTCCGTTTCGTCCTCGCTATGGAGCGTAAAGCCCTTGGTTTTAACGGTAATTTCGGCAAAATGCCGATGTTTCTCCACCGACAAAGCCACGTGCACGTCGGCGCTTTCTCCCAGGTCCTTGATGGTTTTCTCCATCTTTTTTTGCAGGTGTTGCTCGATTGCTTCGGTGATCTCCAATTTTCTGCCGGTTACGGTCAATTTCATGCCTTCTCTCCTGAATGGCGCTGACTTCGGATTAATTGGGGTTGCCAGGTTAGCGTAACTTACACGATAATTTCAAGCTAGGAAAAAGAATGATTTTAAAATAATTTCTTCCTTTTGCTGGCCGGCGGAATGTTGAGTTCCTTCCGGTACTTGGTTATGGTCCTCCGGGCGATTTTGGCGTTTTTACGCATGAGCGCTTCCACCATCTCGTCGTCCGTCAGCGGGTTTCGGCAATCCTCGCCGGCGACGATCTCCTTGAGCATGTTTTTCACTCGGATGGACGACAGGCTTTCGCCAATATAGGATTTGATCCCGCTGTGGAAGAAAAACTTGAGTTCGAATACGCCTTGCGGGGTATCGATATATTTATTTGTCGTTATTCTGCTTACGGTCGATTCGTGCATTTCTATGTCGCGCGCCACGTCTTTCAGGACCATGGGTTTCAAATAGGCCAGTCCCTGGTCGAGGAACTCGACCTGTTGCTTGACGATGCTCTTGCCCACTTTGTAAATGGTTTGCCGCCTCTGGTCGATGCTTTTGATCAACCACAGGGCGGAACGGTATTTGTTCTCGAGGTATTGACGGGTTTGCCCCTCGGTCGTGCTGTGTAACAGGTTTTGATAGTAGGGATTGATCCTGAGTTTGGGGACCCCTTCGTCATTCAATACGATGTCGTAACCGGTGTCGGTTTTCACCACGATGATGTCCGGGATGACGTAATCCGCTCCTTCGGAGTTGAACAAGACCCCCGGCTTGGGCGTGAAATTTTTGATTTTTTTGACCGCCGAGACGAGGTCCGGGATCTCGACTTTCAACTCGGAGGCGATCCTCGGAAAGTTTCGTTCCTCCAGCCGTTCCAGGTACGCGTCGATCAGTTTTTCGAGCAAAGGGTCGCGTTCGGGGAGAGACTGGGCCTGGATCGCCAGGCATTCCTTGAGCGACCGGGCGCCGACGCCGACGGGTTCGAGGGTCTGAATGATTTTGAGGACGCGAAGGATTTCCTCCTCGCGGGCTTGGCATATCCCCGTCAACTCGCTCAACTCGGCGTTCAGGTACCCGTCGGGTTGAATGTTGCCGATGATGCACGAGCCGATGAATTTGTCGGCGTCGGAGTCGACGGTGAGATTCAATTGCCACAGCAAATGGTCGGCCAGCGAAGGGTCTCGCTTGTAGGTGGCTTCTATGCTGGGTTTTTCCTGGTAGTCGTCCTGACTGAATCCGTATTCGACGTTCTCCTGAAAATAGGTGTCCCAGTCCGTCTCCTGCTCCTGGGCGGGGGGGGCGGTTTCGATCGTCGTGACGGGTTCCTCGGCGGACGGGAGGGGGGGCTCGTCGAGAGGGTTTTCCTCGTCCTCCTTGACCTCCTCTTCTTCCTCGAGGGCTTCCTCCAACACCGGATTTTCGACGAGTTCTTGCTGGACGAGCTGGGCCAGCTCCAGACGGGCAAGCGGCAGGAGCTTGATCGCCTGCTGAAGCATGGGAGTCATCACCAGCTTCTGGGCCATTTTCAAGTTCAATTTCATCTCGATGCCCATGACCGCCGCTTGCCTCTATAATGAGAAACGTTCGCCGAGATAAATCTGCTTCACTTTTTCGTCCTGGGCCACGCGCGCAGGCAACCCCGAACAGATGATCCTGCCTTCATTGATAATATAAGCCCTGTCCGTGATGCTCAGAGTTTCGCGCACGTTGTGGTCGGTGATCAAAATGCCGATGCCTTTCTCCTTCAATTGCGAAATGATGGCCTGGATGTCCGCCACCGCGATGGGGTCGATGCCCGCGAACGGCTCGTCCAGCAAGATGAACAAGGGCGAGGTCGCCAGCGCCCGGCTGATCTCCACGCGCCGCCGCTCGCCGCCCGAAAGGGAGTACGCCATGGCGTTGCGGATATGCTGGATGTTGAGTTCCTTCAACAGGGCGCGCGCCCGCTTTTTCCTCTCGAAGCTGGACATGTCGAACGATTCCAGGACCGCGATGACGTTCTCCTCCACCGTTAGCTTGCGGAACACCGACGCCTCCTGCGGAAGATAGCTGATGCCCTTCCTGGCCCGCAGGTGCATCGGGTAATGGGTGACCTCCTCGTCGTCCAGCAACACCTTGCCGCTGTCGGGCCGGGTCAGGCCCACCACCATGTAAAACGTGGTGGTCTTGCCCGCCCCGTTGGGTCCCAGGAGGCCCACGATTTCGCCGCGCTTGACGTCGAGGCTGATTTCGTTGACCACCCGGCGGTTCTTGAACGATTTGACCAGGCTTGTTGCGCGTAACCTCTGCACGGCTATCTTTTCTTCAAACTGGCTGGGGTTTTTTGCCGTTGGGCGGGCTTGGCGTCGTCCTCCGCCAGTTCCCGCTCCGTTTTTTCCTCCTTGGGATAAAACTTCATTTTCACCCTTTCGTTGACTAAAAAACGGTCTTTGTCCAGAAGAAAGATCATTTCCTTCCCCTCGATCATGTTTTTCTCCTCCCAGGCAAACGCCTTGGGGCTTCCCGTCAGGATGATCTTCTGGGATTTGTCGAGATACACGGCCCGGTCGCCCTTGGCCCTTTTGGTCCCCCGCGTGATCTCCACGGAACCGATGGCCACGATCTGTTCGGTCCCCTTGTTCTCGCCCTGGGAATTATAAACCTCCAGGATGTCGGATTTGATCTCGAGGTCCCCCCAGATCCCGACCACGTTGCCGGAGAAGACGATTTTCTCCCCCTTGTTTTCGGACCGCATCCGGTCCGAGGTGATCTCGATGGGTTCCGATTTCTTGGGCGCCGCCTCGGAAGCCTTCTTCTGCTGGGAAAACGCCGGCCCGGGCAAAAGGCACGCCAAAACCAGCGTCAGGGCCAGGATGCAATTCCTCGATTTATGATTATTCGGCAAGGGACGGTGAGTCCGCTTTCTCGGACGGCTGGTTTTTCAAGTTTTTAAATTTTTTGAGGAAAGGTTCGGACTGGGTCACAAACCGGACATTGCCTTCCAAGTCGAAGTCCTGGGTGTCGTTCCGTAAAACGCCGGACTCCGCCGAAATCCAGTATTTCCGATCGTTGTTCAAGTCCAGCTTGACGCTGACGTTTTTCATTTGCGTTTCTTTTTTTTGCTGGTTGACCTGCGCCGATTCCGCGGTCAACTCCCAATCGGGTCGGCCTTTTTCCTCGTGCACCACTTTGAAGTTCTCGATGACCACGTTGACCCCCTGGTCGGTCTTCCGGAGCTTGATCTGGAGGCTGGAATGCCGGAAGTGGGCATAGAAGTAGTAGACCGAGGAGAAAACCACCCCCAATGCCACCAATAACAGGATTTTGCGGACCTTGTTTATCATTAACCTACGGTTTTATAATAGGTTTTTGCCGAATGCAAATGCCATACCGAAGGGCATGATGCCACATCAAGCCGGTAATGTAAAGCAAAAATGGGCTTGCCGCGCTCCCGGCGACCGTTCGCGTCCCCTTGAAAGAGAGAGCTTTGCGTAAGTATCCGCCAAACCGTCATTGCGAGCGGAGCGAAGCAATCCATATGGAGCGCTACGCGTCCCCGCGTTGCCGCAAAGCCGGAAGGCTTAGCGCTCCATAAAAAAAACAACTTATGAAACCGCTTCTACTTATGCGAAGCTATCCCGCAAGGGGGGGGGAGATACGTCAGGCACGGTTTTGTTGGCGTTAGATTCCGCCGCAAAACCGTTGAATGTATCCGCGGGCTATGGCTTTTAAATCCGCCCGGTACGCAACCTGTTCTATCTCTTTCGCGCGGGCGCATAAATCGGTTTTGTCTTTCCCCAGTCTTATCCCCGTCTCGATTGACACTTCCAGGCTCTTGGCCAAGTCGTCGCCAAAGGCCGGGGGAAACCGGTTCCACAACCGCCGCCGTATTCCCAGCCCTTCTTCAACCAACCTCCAAGCCTCGTCGGGACGGTTCAAGCTGAAGACATACAAGCCAGCAATGTTGTTGAGCGTCGCCGCCACGTATGGTTCGTAGGCGTCGGGGTTCCTCGCCGCCAGTTTTTTTCGTATGGACAGCGCCTCCTTGTAGGCCGTTTCCGCCTGCGCGTGTTTTTGGATGTCGGCGTAGAGGGCGCCTAGGTTGTTTAGCGTCATCGCCATATGCGGCTCGTAGGCGCCGGGGTTGCGCTTCGCCAGTTTTCGATAGGAGTCGAGCGCCTCCCGGAGGGCCGTTTCCGCCTGCGCGTGTTTTTGGGTGGCGGCGTAGAGATTCCCCAGGTTGTTGAGCGTCATCGCCACGTCCGGCTCGTAGGCGCGTTCGTAATGGGGCAGGGCTTGCAACGGCCTGAACTGGAGGGCGAAAATCTCGGCGCGCGCGAAGTGGTGGTGGGCCAGAAGGCCGGCGTCTTGCTCCTGCGTTTCGATTTCCTTGTCCAGGGCCGTCCCGGCCTCG
>JACRGP010000082.1 GCA_016217765.1 Nitrospinota bacterium
CCTCTCCCCGTTGTGGGAGAGGGCCGGGGCGAGGGTGACCGGCGCGAACGCCGGACCCAACGCCGCCTCAGGCTGACGCCGAGGGCGGCCGGCGTGACGCCGGATTCATTACCGCCCCGGCGCAAGCGCGGGGCGGGATGTAGCTCCCCCTTGCAAAGGGGGCCGGGGGGATTTGCATTTCGGCGTTAGCGTCATCGCCGCGTTGCCTCCGGGTTTGCCCGTCAACCCCCATCCCCGCCTTCCCCCTTGTAGGGGGAAGGGGTGTTTTTTTCACACGCTTATTTTTGCAATTAAGCGCCAGGAGCGCTTGGGAAAGGCCAAGCGCCAGGTTGCTGGATTGCCTCGTCGGCTGGGCCTCCTCGCAATGACGGCCTTCCATCCCCCTTGTAGAATCCCCCCGCCCCCCTTTACAAGGGGGGGCAATTCCACTCCATTACTCACGCGATATCCGGGCCAGGAGCGCTTGGAAAAGGTCAAACGCCACGTTGCGCGGGCGCATCCCGCGCCGGCGAGGCGAGCGGTCCCGAAATCCAGTACGCTCATCTATAAAGTGTCGCTTGACAGGCGACGCTTTTCCCGATACTATTTATTAATGGGGCATCCCTAAAAATCGTAGTTGCCTGATTCATCAGGCGCTCCAAAAGCCCAATAAACCCGGATTCCGAAGTTGAGTTTTTCCCAAAATACCCCCTCTCCCTTGAGGGAGAGGGTTGGGGCGAGGGCGGCCGGCGCGAACGCTGGACCCAACGCCGCCTCAGGCTGACGCCGAGGGCGGCCGGCGTGACGCCGGATTCATTACCGCCCCGGCGCAAGCGCGGGGCGGGATGTAGCTCCCCCTTGCAAAGGGGGCGGGGGGGATTTGCATTTCGGCGATCGCGTTAGCGTCATCGCCGCATCGCCTCCGGGTTTGCCCGTCAACCCCCATCCCCGCCTTCCCCCTTGTAGGGGGAAGGAGTTCGTGTTAACTTCCAACCTCGGAATCCGGGATAAATCGGGCAACCACGCTTTTCCAGCGCCGGTTGGACCCAAGGAAAAGGCGATTTTTAGAGACGCCCCATGGAGATTCGAAACGTTGTCCACCGGGGGTTGCGGCGCTTCATCGAGCGCGACGACGCTTCCGGGTTGCCTCCGTCCGTTGTCGAGAAGGTCCGTAATATCGTTACCTTCTTGCGGGAGATGGGGGATGCGAGCGAACTCCGCGACATTCCGAGTTGGAAGGCCCATCAACTGTCCAGCGACCGCAAGGGTACCTGGAGCCTGGCCGTTACCCGGAACTGGCGGATTACGTTCAAAATCGACCGGAACAAAGGAGAAATCCTCGATCTGGATTATGAGGACTACCACTAATAAAATGGAGACAATACCATGATACGCATGGCGCGTCCGGCCCATCCGGGGCAGTTCATCAGGATGGAAGTGATCGAGCCCCTCGATCTCACGGTGACCAAGGCCGCCGGGATTCTTGGCGTGACCAGGCCCGCGTTGTCGGCCATCCTCAACGGCCGCGCCTCGCTTTCCCCCGGCATGGCGTTGCGGATCGAAAAGGCCTTCGGCCCGAGGATGGACACGCTGTTGCGGATGCAGACAGCCTATACGATCGCGGAGGCCCGCGAAAGGGAAGGGGAGATCAAGGTCAAACGCTACGTTGCGAAGACGCATCCCGCGCCGGCAAGCGGACATCGCCCCGCGGGGATTTAATGTGTTTTTGCGGGCGTCGCGGTTGGACGGGCGGCGGGAAAAGCGCGATAATTAGACGTTTGAAAAATCGGGGGCAAATGTATGACAGTCATGGGGCGCGCTGTTCGAGGCGGGGGGAGCATGGGCAGATTGCCGTCAAGGTCATCGACGGCTGGAGCAACAGGTTGATGGCGGTGAAGAACGTGAAGGAGATGGAGAAATGATAACGCTGGTGGAGGAAAAACTTGACGCGGTAAGAGAGCTTTGCGGCAAGTACCGTGTTCGGCGGCTTGAGCTTTTCGGTTCGGCGGTCGAGGGAGCTTTCGGTCCCGAGTCGGACCTGGATTTCCTCGTGGAATTTCAGCCAGGCACGAATCTTGGCCCGTGGCTTTCGCTGTATCAGGATTTGCAAAGCGATCTGGAGGGCATTTTCGGGAGGAAGGTCGATCTGGTCATGGAAAAAGCGTTGAAGAATCCGTATTTCATCCGGCGGGTGAACCGGTCGCGGCAGTTGATCTATGAAGGATAAAACCATGAAGTGGCTGGGGGACATCCTGACCTCCGCCGAGATCATCCTTTCCGCGACCGGCGGCAAAAGCATCGGCGATTACCGGAGCGACGCCATTGTGCGCGGCGCGGTGGAGCGGCATTTCGAAATCATTGGGGAAGCGGTCAACCGCATCGCCCGCCACGACCCCGGCACGGCGGAAAAAATCGGCAACTATCCGAAAATCATTTCGTTCAGGAACCTTCTGGCGCATGGTTACGACCTGGTGGACGACGACGAGGTCTGGGAAGTGGTCCGGAACGACCTGCCAGTATTGCGGGAACAAGTAAAGGAGCTACTGGAAAGCGAGTAAAAGGGCCAGGGGAAAAGATTTCAAGACGAGAGGAAACCATGAGGTGTCCTAATTGCGGTGGAGAGCAGGAAGAGATCGTCACCGATCTGCCTTTTAAAGTCAGTCCTGTCTCCATAGGGATTCTCAAGAAATTGCCCGTGACGTGATTCAGTGCCGGAATTGTGGCGAGTACGCGATCGAGGGCTTGATGAAGGAGAAATTACAGATTTGGGTTTGTATAAATACGCTATCGAAAATTTAACTTCCATTGATGATGAGGCAAACCTTTTGACAATCTTCTCCCTTTTAGCCATAGTCGGCTTATTAGGGGGGGATTGGGACAGCGATGGCGCTTTGGGCTGTACGGAAGTCTACCATTGAAACCGATCGCGTCGCCAGCAAATTGAAATTACATTAAAGTATTTTGCCCCGCCGCCAAACCGGTCCTCGCCAGCTTTTATTCCCGACGCATCTATCAAAACCCGGCGTCCAGACGATAATCCGCCTGAATGGCTGTATTGACATTGTATTGACATTATGATATTGCTGGAGCGGCATCCATACTGGAAGGAGGCCAAACATGCCGTCGGCGAAAAACAGGAAAGAATCGAATATCAGTTTCAGGATTTCCAAAAACGATAAGGAATTGATCCGCAGGGCGTCGGAAATGACCCATACCAACATGACGGAGTTTATCGTTTCCAAATCTCGAGATGCCGCCATCGAGGTCCTGGGACAACAAACCGCGATCAAACTGTCAAAGCCGGACTGGGAGCGCTTTTGCGCGGCCCTCGACAATCCGCCCAAGACGAATCCGGCGTTGAGGAAATTATTGAAAACCCCGGGCGTTTTCAATGAGTGAGTATCCCGTTCCCATTCGCAAGTCGCATTTTCTGGACGATTTCGATTGCGGCAACGAAAGTTTGAACGGTTACTTGAAGAGGTATGCGCTTCAAAATCACGCCGGCGACGGAGCCAAGACGTACGTCAGTTTGCGCGCTAACAAGGTCGTTGGCTATTATTCGTTAGCGTACGGCTCGGTGGAATACGATTTGGCCTCGGAAAAAATGAAAAAGGGGTTGGGACGGTATCCGGTACCGGCAATTTTGCTGGCCAGGCTCGCGGTGGACAAAAGATTTCAGGGGAAAGGCATGGGGGCGGGTCTTTTGAAGAACGCTTTTTTGCGTTCGATATCGGCGGCGGAGATCGCCGCGGCCAGGACGATGATCGTCACGGCCAAGGACGGCGGGTCCCGGAATTTTTACATGAAATTCGGGTTTGTCCCGTACGTTTCCGACGGGCTTCACTTGTATTTGTTGATGAAGACGATCGGAGACGCGATGAAATAGCCGGCCGGAGGCGCGCCGGGCCAGTCGAGGCGCGCCCAACGCCCTTCGGTAAGACCATGGCGGCGTCATGATAGTGATAGATTGTCTTGGCCGGATTGCGGACTTCGAATCCTTTTTGTGGACCAGCCAAACTCCCCATCCAAGCTAACCAATAGCCGCGGTTGCGTTAGCGTAGGTTTATTCCACCGCTTGACATTTCGTCCGCATATTTATATCGGTATCTGATATAATGTGATATATGATCGTAAGTTTCGGAAGCAAAACCGCGCGGGATATCTATGACGGCTTCAACAGCAAACGCGCGCGCAAGCTTCCCAAGGAACTGCATGACAAAATCCGGAGGTTGCTGGACCAGATCAACGCCGCGCCTTCCCCGGACACTCTTCGAGCGCCGCCCGGCAACAAGCTCCAAAAACTGGGAGGAGATCTTAAGGGCTTCTGGAGCCTGAGGGTCAACGATCAATGGCGGATCGCTTTCCGCTGGAAGGAAAATGACGCCCACGACGTGGATGTGATTGACTACCATTAGGAGAAATTGCAATGCTTCCCAAAAACCGCCCCCCCACGCATCCGGGGGAGATGCTTTTAAAAGAATTCCTGGAACCGCAAGGGGTCAGCCAAACCCAACTGGCCCGGCACCTCAACTGGCCTTTTGCCCGATTGAACGAGATCGTGAAAGGGAAGCGGTCGGTTTCCGCCGACTCCGCGCTGGCGTTGGGCGAAGCCCTGAGGACCGGGCCTGAATTTTGGCTGAATTTGCAACGCGACTGGGACTTGTGGCACAGCCTGCGCCATCATCGAGCGGTTCCCCCGCTGAGAATGGACCCCCTTTACAAAAGCCAAGGCGCGAGCCGGTAAAACGAACTGGCAAAAAAGGAAAGTATGACTTCGCCCGGAAGAAACGATCTCTGCCCCTGCGGTAGCGGCAAGAAATACAAGAAATGTTGCCTGAACCGGGACTACGTCCCGCCCGGCCGGGAGGAGTTGGCCAGGAAAAAGGCGGTCAACGACCTTTTAGGTTTCTGCAAACGCCATTATATGGCTGGAATAGACTCCGCTTGCGCCCGGTTCTGGGAGGACTTCAACCCGGAACATTTTGTTTCCGGCGTTGAACTGGAAGCGGCGGACATCAATTTCTGGGAATGGCTGACGTATGACTGGAAGCCGGACGGGGGCAAAGGCAAAACGCTGATCGACTTGTACTGGGAAAAGAAGCGAATACTTTCCCAGGATGAGCTTTCCATGCTGAAGAAGATGAAGGAAGCCGCCCTGTCGCTCTTCGAGGTCCAGGACGTTTTCGTGGACCAGGGGCTCATCCTGAAAGACCTGCTTCTGGGAGGCGAATACGAGGTCAAGGAAAAGTCGGCCACGCACGGCCTGCGGCGATGGGATATTTTGGCGTGCCGCATTTTACAGACCGACGGCAACTTTATCCTGTCCGGTTCCGGCTACCTCTATCCCATGCACGAAAAGGACCGGCTCGTCCGGAAGATCAAATCCTCCTTCAAAAAATACGAAAAGGAATTTCCGCAAGCCGCTCTGCGGGATTTCTTGAAAAACGAGGGCCATCTTTTCAACCGTCTCTGGGCGGATTTTGTGAAGAATCCACCCAAGCCGCAACTGGTCAATACCAGCGGCGAACCGATGGTGATTTCCAAGGCCAACTACCAAATCGCCAACCAGTCGGCGTTGTTGGAAGGACTCTCGGCGCTGAACGATGTGGAGCGGGAGGACGAAGGCCGGTTCATCTGGTTGGACAAGACCAAAGATGAGGAGCGTCCCACCATCCTCGCCACCTTCACGGTATCCGGGACCACGCTCGACGTCGAAACCAATTCCAGGGGGCGGCTGAAACGCGCTAGGGCGCTTATAGATAACATTCCCGGCGGCCCAGTAAAACATCGGGCCGACTCTTTCCAGGATCCGTATCAGGCCATGGAATCATCGAGAGAAAAACCGCCGGGGCCCGGCGGAACGGGAATCCCGCCGGAGGTCGAGGAGGAATTGATCAAGAAGTTTCTGGACAAGCATTACGCCAACTGGTTCGACGAAAAGATTCCGGCGTTGAATGGCAAGAGCCCGCTGGAGGCCGTCAAAACCCCGGCCGGGAAAAAGGAAGTGATCGAGCTTCTGAAACTCTACGAAAACCATGAAGAGAAGAACCGGCAACAGGGCAAGCCCGTTTACGATTTCGCCTGGATGTGGGAACGGCTGAACCTCAAAAGAGAATAACGTTTGCTTAGCTTGGCAACTCGAATTGTGCGGTTTTTTAAATCCGGATTGGAGTTTCCTTTTCCTGACTAAAGGGTTGTAGCTGTTTTCATACACCGGAACCGGCGAGCTAATGACCGTTATAGACTTCGAAAGGATTTTTTAATTCACTTCTGACAAAACTCACCGCATTAACAACGCTTCAAATATTTCCTGATTTATGCGACCCCCGGCAAGAAGCTCTTCCAATTTTCGATTGGTCTCCGCCTTATCGAGTATCCCTTGTTTAAATGCCTTTATAACCTGCCCCGCGATCCCGGAAATTTTCAGACCCGCGGACATTGCGATTTTTCGTCCTAAAGTCTCTTCGATGAGTAGCGGACATTTGAATTGCAAGGCCAGAGAAATTGCTTCCGCTTCCCCCGTGTGAAGTCTTTTCATCTCCGGAATTTGGGCTATCGAGGAAGGCCGCGCGGTTTCGATCAAATCTTCAACTTTGTAGAGAAGCAGGTAATCCTGAGCGGAGGAGTATATTCCCTGCGAAACTTCATGAAGAACCGCGGGCGGGACTATGATTTTTCCGTAAAGCTTGCGGATAAAACCGTAACCGTCGCTTATTTTCTCAAGGGAAATGAGCGGTCCCGCGTCGCTGACGACAAAATCCGTCATGGTCAAGCGTTGCGCTCGACCTCGATATTTTCTTGATTATCGGACAGGACGGAAAAACCAAATCGCGGAAGAAGTTCCTCGAATTCCCGCCGGTTCTTTTCCAAGATTAGACAGGCTTCCTTCTCGGAAATATCGCCATGATGGTAGAGAGTAGCCGTTAGAGCCTCTTTTAGGTAAGAGGGACCTATTTTGGAAAGGTTCTCGGTGTCCGGCAAATCAATGGTGATTTTCATGATTCGTTTCCCATTAATAAAATCGATTAAAAGTATAACATGTTTGGAAAACGCAATCCTATTGGAAGTTTGGATTGCCATGAAAAAGGTTTTCCCATCCCTGAAGCGACATGCTTCCAGTTGAACTGATGAGATCAAGCCTGAAGCATTCTCGAAAAATTTGATTTTTCAATGCGAGCCATGGAAACTTGGCAGACAAAAAGCTACCAGCGGCGAACGGCTTTCTTGTATAAATCAATTTGAGGTATGAGCGCCCGCTATCGTCTGACGATGGTTATGCGAGAGGATGACTATCCGGCATTCCCATGTTGCCATATTCTGGCGCCGTGGCGGGGCCGGTCTGGAGTCCCCCGATTTCCGCCGCGCTCTTGGCGGCAGAATCGACCCGGCGACCGATCATGGTCTTGGCAATACCGGCGCTTGGCGGACCGTTTTATTGTGGCACGGCCGGTAAACCTATCGGTAACGAGCGCTGGGGAAACAAGGAATTGCAATCCAGGTAAACAAAGAGAACGCCGACCCGGTCTTGACGGGGGTTGTCGGCAACCGTTGTCGCTATAACGAAGGATCGCGGATAAATTTCCGCGGCGCCAATAAAAACCGGAAGGTTTGACTTCCGTATGCGATCGGCGGATACTTCAATAAACGTTGCCATCGAATCGTGTTTTTATCCCCAAGCTACCATGTTGGCCAATATCCTGAACCGCAAAATCCTGAAACATCTTGCCGGTGTACGCGCCTTCGAGCGCGGCGCGGACTACTTTGATGGAGGACGGGTTGTCTCCATAATGACGAGGGACGAAAAAGTGGCCGCCAAGGTCCGGGGCGCCCGCGAGTATCGCGTGAAACTCTGGGAGAAGGATGGCCAACTCGATCACGACTGCACCTGTCCGATGGGGCATGAAGGCGATTTCTGCAAGCATTGCGTGGCCGCGGGACTGGCTTGGTTGGCGGAAGACGAACCCGTCGGCAATACCGCCAAACGGCGCCACGCTGGCGCCGATATCCGCGACTACCTGCGCTCGCAAGATCGGGATGTCCTGGCGGACTTGGTCCTGCAATGGGCGGAACGCGATGAGGCATTGCAACGGCATTTGCTTCTCCTGATGGCCGATGCGGAAAACGACGCCGATACGCTAAAGACCTTCAGAAAAGCCATTGGCCAGGCCGTCCGCGCGGGCGGTTTCGTGGATTATTACGAAATGCCGGGTTATGTGGACGGCCTCGAAAACATTGTCGCTTCACTTGCCCGCCTGCTGAAAAAGGGCCGGGCGGCAACCGCGGTCAATCTCGCCGAATACGCCATCGAGCGAGTCGGCGAGGCCTTGGGGGAGACCGACGATTCGGATGGTTGCATGGGGGGCATTCTGCAACGTTTGCAGGAGTTGCATCATGCCGCTTGCGTCGCGGCCAAGCCCGACCCGGAGTCGCTTGCCCGCCGTCTGTTCAGGCTCGAACTCGAAGGCGAATGGGACGAGTTTTACGGCGCGGCAAAGACCTATAGGGCTTTGCTGGGAAAAAACGGCCTCAAAATCTACCGCGAACTCGCGGAGGCGGAATGGAAACGCATCCCGGAACTGCGGCCGGGAGCGCCCGACAAAGACTCTTGGGGCAAACGCTTTACGATTACCCACATCATGGAAGCCCTGGCGGGGTTGTCGGGTGATGTCGAAGAACTCGTGGCGATCAAGGCCAGGGACTTATCCCACGCTTATAATTTCCTGCAAATCGCCGAAATATACCGCAAGGCAAACCAACCCGACAAGGCGCTGGATTGGGCCGAGCGCGGGCTGAAAGCTTTCCCGCAACACACCGACGATCGTTTGCGCGACTTTCTGGCCGAGGAATATTTCAACCGCAAACGGATAGACGAGGCGTTTGGTTTGATCTGGGCGCAATTCGCCGAATCGCCGCATATCGAGACTTACAA
>JACRGP010000088.1 GCA_016217765.1 Nitrospinota bacterium
AGTTGCTTCAAGGGGGAGGAAGTTATGGAACACTTCAATTTGTTACGCGCTCTCAGGGCTCTTGAGGCGTCTCCCCTCCGGCATCGAGGGGGGCCAGTTGTTCCAAAACACGGCGAATGGTCTCGCTGGAGAAACCCTTGCGCTCCAGGAACTGCGCCATCCGGCGTCTTTTTTTTCCCGGTTCCAGGCCCCGCCACTTCGCCGGGTTTTTCCGCGCGCAGTCCCGCGCCAGTTTCAGTTCGTCCAGACCGGCGTACAGGTCCTCAACGGCGGCGCGGACGACGTCCGTTTCCAGCCCCTTGTGGACCAGCTCTTGTTGCAGGCGGAGCCTGCCGATTTTCGCGGTCCGGATGCGGGACTGGCCCCAGGAGCGGACGAACCGCTCCTCGTCGAGGTAATGGCGTTCGACCAGGTAGTCCAGCGTTTGCCGGACGACGGCGGGGGAGAAGGATTTTTTTTCCAAATAGGCTTGCGTCTCGCGCAGGCTACGGTCGCGGCGCGCCAGATATTCGAGGGCGCGCGTTTTCGCCTCCTCCAGCCTGGCGCCGCCGCTCATGATGGCTTACGAGGACGCCGTCTTCGTCTCCCGCCTTCCCTTCGCCGCCCGCTGTTCCGCCTCCGCCGGGTCGGGTCGCGGTTTGCGGGCCGGCATGCCCAGCTTCTCCCGCAACTGCCGGTCTATTTCGACGAAAGCGTCGGGATGGTCCTTGAGGAACGCCTTGCAATTTTCTCGTCCCTGCCCGATGCGGTTCTCGTTATAGGAGAACCAGGTCCCGCTTTTGGCGATGATGTTGTGCGCCACCGCCAGGTCCAGGACGTCGCCGATTTTGGAGATGCCCTCGCCGAAGATGACGTCGAACTCGCATTCCTTGAAGGGCGGCGCGACCTTGTTCTTCACCACCTTGACGCGCGTCCGCCCGCCGATCACCTTGTCGCCGTCCTTCAACGACGAGATGCGGCGGATGTCGAGGCGCACCGAGGCGTAGAACTTCAACGCGTTGCCGCCGGTCGTGGTCTCGGGGTTGCCGAACATGACGCCGATCTTCATCCGGATCTGGTTGATGAAGATGATGCAGGTGTGGGACTTGTTGATGACGCCGGTCAGCTTGCGCATGGCCTGCGACATCAGGCGGGCCTGCAGGCCCATGTGCGAGTCGCCCATGTCGCCGTCCAGTTCCGCCTTGGGGACCAGCGCCGCGACCGAGTCGATGACGATCACGTCCACCGCCCCGCTCCGCACCAGGACCTCGGCGATTTCCAGGGTCTGCTCTCCGGTGTCCGGCTGGGAGAGAAGGAGGTCGTCGAGGTCCACCCCCAGTTTCTGGGCATACAGGGGGTCGAGCGCGTGTTCCGCGTCGAGGAAGGCGGCGACGCCCCCGGCCCTTTGCGACTCGGCGATGATATGCAGGGCTAGGCTGGTTTTGCCGGACGCCTCCGGCCCGTAGATTTCGACGATCCTTCCGCGCGGCACCCCGCCGACTCCCAGGGCATGGTCCAGGGAAATCGATCCGGTGGAAATGACGTCGATCCCTTTCAGGGCCTCCGCCTGGCCCAGTTTCATGATCGAGCCCTTGCCGAACTGTTTTTCTATTTGAGAGAACGCCAGCTCCAGCGCTTTTTCCCGGTTTTCGTCAACGCCCATCTTGCCTCCTTCGCATTTTTTAAAGGAAAAGTTGTCGAGAAATTCGAATATCAGCCCTCGTTCCGCCCGGCGCCGGCAAGCGCGAATTCCTCCAACACCGTATAGATCGAACCCTTTGGGGTCAATTGGCTTTTGTACAATTTGACGGAGGACACGTCGATGGGAGCGGATGGCGTCTCCAGATGGCCGTCCAAGGCGTTCCGCAATTCCGCTTTTCCCTTGGGAGACTTGATCCTGCCGAAAGTGAGGTGGGGCGAGAACTTTCTGGGTTCCGGCGGAAACCCGGCCAGGGCCAGTTCCTCCTCGACGCTTTTTTGCAGGGCGGCCAACCTGCCGTCCGGGTTGTCCAATCCCACCCACAGGACCCGCGGACGGTCGGCGCCGGGGAAAACGCCCACCTCCCCCAGCGTCGCCCTGAAACCCGGGGACCGCTCCGCGACCGCTTTCAGCCGCCCCTTGATTTCGACGATCCGTCGGGGATCGACATTGCCCAGGAATTTCAAGGTCAAATGAATGTTGCCGGGTTGGACCCACGCGACATCCAGTTTCAAGGCCTTGAAGCCGTTTTGTATCTCGGCGATTTTTTCCCGGGCAAAAGGCGGAATATCGACGGCGATAAAAACTCTTAAAGCGTCCACAGTCTATCGGGGGTGAAAAACGAAGTCAAATGCTATCCGCGAATGGAAACCCGCCCGCCATGCGACGAGAAGCAACCGGCTGATTTATTTTATAATTTGCGCCGGATTAAATAGCAAGTCAAATTCCGCGCCATTCCCGATTTTGCCGGGTTGAATTGCCTGGAGGGATTGGGCCCCGCCGGAGGGGAGAAGTTCGCATAAGTTCCATTCGCAATGACGGCTTGGAAGATAGTTATGCAAAGGTAACATGAAAAAAGGGGTCAACCTCGGTAAGATGTGTTTGCGAACCTATCTTGCCAACAACAAGGAGGACCCCTATGTATTACGTCGGTATCGATTATCACAAGAAGTA
>JACRGP010000085.1 GCA_016217765.1 Nitrospinota bacterium
CTCCGCCGGCGATCCGCGTCCCGCCGTTGGGAAAGACATCGGGGAAGGGGTCATCGTCCGTTACGACGAGAAGGCGCGGGAGATTGTCGGACTCACTATCATCGGGCTTATGGCGCGGCTGACCGAGGGTGAAATGCGTTCTTAACGCGGGACGCTTGGACGGTCGGCGCGAAAAATCGCGATAATGGGGCGTATGGAAAACGGGGAGCATTTTTAGAGCGCCTGACAAAATGGGTCGCTTGTTTTGAGCCATGTTAAAATACGCCTATGTGACGGAAGGATGATTCATGGCGATCGACGGTCTTTTTAAGGAGAAACGGGGAAAGATATTAGAAATCGCCGCCCGGCACGGGGCGCGTAACGTACGTCTCTTTGGCTCCATGGCGCGCCGCCAGCGTGTCGCTGGGCCCAACGCCGCCACGTCATTGCAAGCGGGCGTTGCGAACGCGGCGATCCGCGCCTGGTTGTAAAAATAAGCGCCACAAGAATGCCGCCCTTCGACAGGCTCAGGGCGGCAAAAGGGGCTGTCATGCTGAGTCATTCGGCGAACTCAGGACAGGCCCTGTCGAAGCATGACTCGTGTTGCGCGAGCTTATGCAACCAAGCGTTAGACGGCGGGCAAATCGATGGTGAAAGTCGTCCCCTGGCCTGGCTCGCTTTCCGCCGCGATGGTCCCGCGGTGTCTCTCGATAATTCCATGGACTATGTAAAGGCCGAGTCCCGTGCCTTTGCCTTCGGGTTTGGTGGTGAAGAACGGCTCGAAAATCTTTTCCAGATGCTCCTTGCTCATCCCCTCGCCGGTGTCCGAGATTTTTATCCGCACATGGCCGGATTCCTCTTTGTTGATTTTTTCGGCGCTTACGGTCAGGGTCCCTTGGTCGCGCATGGCGTATTTCGCGTTCTGTATCAAGTTCAGGAATACCTGACGGATTTCGTCTTTGTCCGCTTTCACCAGAGGCAGGTCTGGCTGGAAATCGCGGCGGATTTCGATGTTGTCCACCGCGTACTCTTTTTCGACCAGGGCCAGCACGGATTCCAACTCGGCCTGGATTTGGACTGGACTCGGTTCCTTGTCTCGATTTTCCCGGGAAACTTTCAACAGCGAACTCACGATCTTTTCGATCCGCTTCGCCTCGTTCATGATCACGTTGAGGTATTTTATCAACTCGGGGTTGTCCTTTATTTTCCTCAACTGCATTTGCGTGTGCAGGGAAATGATGTTCAGCGGGTTCAACACTTCGTGGCTGACGCCCGCGGACAACTGCCCGATGGCCGCCAGCTTCCGCGACATTACTATTTGGTTTTGGGCGATTTGCAACATTTCCTCCGCCTTTTTCCGTTCGAGTATTTCCTCGTAGAGCAGTTTGGTCTGTTCAATGGCGGTTTTCTCCTGCACCTCCAATAGCCGGTTCAAGGCGTCGATCTGGAACAGGAGGAGCTTCAACTCTTCGTCTTGACTTTGCTTGCCATTTTGTTGATTGTTCTGTTCCATGGCTAAAGCGAAAACACCTTCTTTTCGAAGGGCAGGGTCGCTATCTCAACGCTTAAGGTCAAAGTTTTAAATAAACTCGCCGTCTTGTTCGAAATGAAAACTTTTGAAAACAGGATCGCCGCGAATATGTCGCCATTGGGAAACAATCCTCCAAAACCGAGCGCCGATTTTATCTTTTGCGGCTTTACGAAGTTTTCCTGCGCGGGAATTATGGGGTTTCCCAAGGCGTCGGGAACGTGAAACACCCCGTACACCGTTTCTTCCCTGTCCAGGAACAGGCCATGCCTGGGTTCTATGACATTTTTAACATCCATGCCCAATTGCTTGACGAGGTTCGAGATCATGGGGAACTGCTCCACGACGGACACGCTCGGCAATGGAATCGCTTGATGCCCGCGCGAGTTTTTTCGCGAATTCCATTCCGGTTTTTCCCCGGCGGTTGCCAGGAGGACCAGACACTTCATTTTAGACAGATCCATGTCTTTGTCCGGAAATTGCCGGGCGAAATTATTAAGTTCCTCGTCAAGATCGCGGTAATCGTGGGTCTTGAAAAAACGGGCCAGGGAGCAGGCGCGTTCGCCCGATTTCCCGTCGCGCAGGGACTCAAACAGGTAATGAATAATGGAATTGGCGGCTTCCTCCATGCAGTGGGCGTTTTGGCCCATCCGGCGCAAATCGTTCGAGCATTGGGTCATGGCCAGCAAGTCGAAATTATTCAAATCGTAAAATTGCGGCGATTTTTCGCTCATCTACAAAGCCCGCTTTGAAAAGAAAAAACCGGCCCAAAAAATCCATTTTTAATATAGGCTGTCATATTCGATATGTCCAACTCGAAATAGGGGGCGGGTTTGTCCCCCCTTGCAAAGGGGGGCCGGGGGGGATTTAAAAAACCGGCGATAAACGGCCTCTCCGATATTTTGACCCGGCAGGCGTTGTCTTTTGGTCCAAGCGGTTTCCCGCCGTTTTTCTTTTTTTGTTTGCGCGGTTCCATGCTCGCTGTTGAGGCGCCACGCGAAAAAAAGCCCGCCGGTTTTTTTGCCGGCGGGCGTTTTTTTAGCGGGATGCGTCGCGGTCAGGCGTATTCGATTTCGTCCTTCAGGACCGGACGGATTTTGACGGGACGGACGGTTTGCTGGACGTATTTGTTGGTGTCCCGCACTTTCAACTGGTCGAAGAGGAAATCGAGTTTTCCCTCCAGCTCCCGGGCGATGGCGGTCTGGACCGTTTCCGGCAACTGCCAGAACCGGGGTTTGAATTTGCCGCCGAACCCCTTCTTGCGGGTCTTGTAAATGAACTGCTCGTCGGTTTCGCCCGCTTTCTTTTCGTTGGCGCACTCGGCCCGGAGATGGGTATAGATTTCCTGTTTGAGGTCCTTGGGAAAGTTTTTGCTTTCGTAGATCATGTTCTGGAAGTCCGTGGCGAGATGGATCTCGGCGGTCTCCAGCTCCGGAAATTTATGAAACAGTTCCGCGGGCAACGTCGACGCCCCGTGTTGCACGGCCCCCGCCAGGCCGTAGCGCTCGCGCGAGATTCTCGATAGTTTCTCCAGGGTGTCGAAGTCGAGTTTCACGTCGGCCACCGATCCGTCGGGGAGGGGGACGCCGCCGTGGGACGTGCCGGTCTGGATGGAGATTTTGCTGATGCCCTTGTGGTTTTTATTCTTTTTCCCCAGGCATTCCAGGAAGTTGTCCATATAGGCCCGCAGTTCCTCCTCGTTGCTGTTCTCCTTGCCCACCTCGCCGATTTCGCCGCCCACCGAGATGACGACGCCTTCCGGTTCCAGATCGCGGATGTGGCTGGTGAATTCGACGCCCATCTCGAAATTGGCCCGTTGTTGTTCCTTGACCGTCGGCTTGTCCAGGGTGACGAGCGTCGAGGTGTCGATGTCGATGTTGTAGTACCCCGCGTTGATGGCTTCCTTGATCAGTTGTTTGAGGCCTTGCGTTTCCTTCTCCCGGTCGGCGGAGAAGTTTTTGGCGTTGATCTGGTAATGGTCGCCCTGGATGAACACCGGCCCGCGGAATTTCTCCTTGATGGCCGCCGCCAGGATCACCATCGCGAACTCGTGCGGTCTCTGGTGGGTGTACCCCATTTCCGACTTGGCGAGTTCGAAGATGAAGGCGCCGCAGTTTATCTTTTGCGCGGCGCGGAAAATGGTCCGGCTGAAAGGGTAGGGCATGCCGCGGACGTTGATGGCGGGGACGGTGAAGCCGTGCATTTTCCCCTTGCCTCGCGCCTCGTACAGGTCCTCGATGGAAGCGGAAATCGCGCCGAGGTCCAGGGCGGCGGATTTGATGATGTGGCGCGAAAGCCCCCGGATTTCCCTGGATTCGTTGAGCGCGGCATTGGCTGCCAAGTCGTCCAGGACCTTGTCGCGGAATTTGTCTTCGTTCTCCAGGCGGACATCCCCGTTGTCCAGGGAAACGGCGCCTTTCAGATGATTCTCAAGATCCTTTCTACTGCCAAATAAAAGCATGTCGGTCTCCTTCGGTATTTTTCGTGGACGCTATTACGGGTTTATGTCAAGCAATAGAAATGGGAAATAAAGGGGTGAATCGCCTTATCAACACAAATATAGGACAATTTCGCTTCTTGTCGAACAAGATTTCGGCTTTTTTGCAATGGAACCGCCCGGTCAAAAAATAACTTCAGGCCGTTGTCTTGATAAATACAGTTTGTGCCATGAATGACCGTTTGTTACGGTCTTGGATGCCCTGTAATGAGTTGCGTAGCCGTATTCTAACCAAAAATAGCTGGAGCGTAAAACCCTGTCTTTAAAATAATAGTAACATATTATATATCAATTAGTTAATTCGAAATTTGCCGGGAATCCCGGAAAACTTCCAAGCGGGCGCTTGATTTTCGGAATGACCGGGGCATTCGCCATTCTTTCCGCCGCTCCGAGGGGAACAAATCCAGACCATTCGTCAAGGGCCGTTAGAGCAATTAATATTGACAGTTATTAATTATTTGTTAAAATTTTTAACGTTTCGTTTAATGGTTTTTTTAACCTTTCGTTCAATCCAACCTAGTCTTTAGGTTTAGGTTCGAGAAATCGGTTTCAGCCTGCGAATTTCCATTATTTATATAAGATAGCCAAAAGGGAGAGGTCAGCCCCATGTTTAAGAACATCTATTTACCCGTGGACAATTCCGACTACTCCAACGCCTGTATCGATCTGGGCGTGGGATTAGCCCAGAAGTTCAATTCCACCATTACCGCCAGTCACGTCTATGCCGCGAAAATGCACGACGTGCGTTTCCGGCAGATGGAGAGCGGCCTTCCCGAGGAGTACCAGGACGAGGCGGAGCTGGAAAAACAGAGGAACATCCATGACCAGTTGATCACCAAGGGAATGGAAGTGATCACGGATTCCTATCTGGACGTGCCCAAGTTCAAATGCAAGGAGCGGGGAATCCCCTTTGTCGGGAAATCGCTTGAGGGCCGGAACTGGATCGAGTTGGTCAGGGACGTCCGGGAATCCAATTACGACCTCGTGATCATGGGCGCCTTGGGGCTGGGGGCGATCCGGGACAGCCAGATCGGCGCCGTCTGCGAGCGGGTGATCCGCAGGATCCAGACGGATACCTTGATCGTCAAGTACATTCCCGAACTGCAGGGGGACAGGCCCTCGAGCGGCAAGATCGTGGTGGCGGTGGACGGTAGCGGCCAGGCCTTCGGCGGCCTGAAGACCGCCATTGAATTGTGCAAGGCCCTCAACCGGCCGCTGGAGGTCATCTCGACCTTCGATCCTTACTTCCATTACGCCATGTTCAACAGCCTCACCGGCGTGCTTTCCAAGGAAGCCTCCAAGGTGTTCAAGTTCGAGCAACAGGAAAAGCTCCACGAAGACATCATCGACAAGGGGCTGGCGAAGATCTACCAGGCGCACCTGGAAATTTCCCGGAAGATCGTCCAGGAAGAAGGCATGGAATGCACCATCCGTCTCCTCGACGGCAAGGTCTTCGAAAAAGTATTGCAGTACGCGCGGGAGGAAAACCCCTTCATGCTGATCCTCGGCAGAATTGGCGTGCACAGCGCGCAGGACATGGACATCGGCGGCAATACCGAGAACCTTCTCCGGCTGGCGCCCTGCAACGTTTACCTTTCGAGCCGGGTTTACAAGCCCCCGATCGACATGCAGGCGGAGGAGAGCATCGACTGGACGGCGGAGGCCAAGGAACGCTTGCAGAAGATCCCCGGCTTCGTCCGCCCCATGGCCACCTCGGCGATCCTGCGCTACGCCCTGGAGAGGGGGCACAGCATGATCACCTCCAGCGTCATCACGGAAGCGGTGCAGACCATCCTGCCGGCGGGCGCGATGCAGGCCATGCAGATGATCGGCGACAAGATGCGGCATCAGGCCCAGACGGGGGACGACCCATACACCTCCGCCAACCTCGGCATGTTGAAGGAGGAAATGATGGCCGCCCACGCGGGCAAGAAGCCCCAGGAGGTCCGGTTGAAATGCGGCGACTGCGGCGCCGTCATGGGCGGCGACGCCGTGAAGTGCGGCGTGTGCAACGCCGGGGTCGAGCGGTTACTGCCGATCGACCACCAGGAGTTCCAGGCCAACGTCCCCAACGAGGGCGAGATCGCCACGGTGACGACCTTCGACTCCGTGGAGGTCAACTGGACGCAAGAGGCGATGGGCCGGCTCAACGAGTTTCCCGAGGGACATGTCCGGCGGAAGGCGCGGGCCCGGATCGAAAAGAACGCGCGGGTCCAAAAAGTCCCCGCCATTTCCCTGGCCTTCGTGAACAAGATACTGAACGAAAAAGCCGGTTCCGAGTCCCAGGCCGGGAACGATTCCAACGGAGCCAAGGATTACGCTCCCCATGCCGCGGACGAAAGCCATTTCGTCTGGACCCAGGACGCCGTGGCGCGCCTGGAACGGGTTCCCGGAGGGTTCATGAGGGACAGCACGAAGAAGCGCGTCTTGGAATACGCCGAATCCATCGGAGCTAAGGAAATCACCCTGCAGGTCGCCGAGGCGGGCATCGAGGAATCCAAGAAGATGATGGCGGCGGCCATGGCCAACGGCGCCACTTTGGAGGATTTCCTGCCAAAGAAAGAAGCCAAGGTTTGATCGCGAAGGCCAGCCGGTCGTTGCGGGGATAAATAAACATTTTCCCGGTCTGGCTTGAATACACAGGCGCTTCGAGTTTACGCTGATGACTCCTGCGCCGCCGGCGCCGGCGCGCGCGGTTTTTTTTTGTTTGCGCTTCCGGCCAGACCCCGTCCGCCCCTTTTCCCATCCTTTCGCCAGCGGGCGGACCCATCCAACCCAGACGGCCCATGGTCCGGTGATCCAAAATGTCCATTAGACTTTTCAAACGGATGATCGGGTATCTTCGCCCTTACATGGGGAAGGTGACCCTGGCCATTTTCTGTTCCATCATCGTGGGCCTGATCGCCACCTCGCCCGTTCCCATCATCCAAAAGATGTTCGACAAGATCTTCGTCGAGAAGGATTACTTCATGCTGAAGGCGATCCCGCTGGCGTTGGTCCTCCTGTTCCTGTGCAAGGGGTTATTGTCCTATTGTCAGAACGTCATCATTTACGGGATATCGTGGGAACTGATCGTTACGTTGCGCCAAAAGCTGTTCGACCATGTCCACCGCCTGCCCCTGAGCTTTTTCGAGGAGGGGACCACCGGACAATTGATCTCCAGGATCGTCAACGACGTCTCGATCATGCAGTCCTCGGTGACCAACCTGGTCAAGGAGTTCCTGCAGAATTCGATCATGCTGGCCGGCCTGGTCTGCTGGCTGTTTTACCTGAGATGGGATTGGGCCCTCCTGTCGGTCCTCATCTTCCCCCTGGCCGCGGTCCCCGTCTCCAACATTTCCAGGAAACTGCGGAAGCTCGGCCGCAAGGGGCAGGAAATCGTCGGCGAAATCATGTCCATCGCCATGGAATCCTTCTCCGGCATCAAGATCGTGCGGGCGTTCGGACTGGAGGACCGCCAGAAGGAGAAGTTCCGGGAGCATAACGAACGCTACTTGAACGTCATGCGGAAGAACGTCAAGTATGTGGAGATGACCTCCCCCTTCCTGGAAATCCTGGGCGCGTTCTGCGGCTCGATCGTCCTGTGGTACGGCGGCAGTCAGGTCTTGAACGGGAGCGTGACGCAGGGCTCCTTCATCGCCTTCATCGTCGCGTTGTTCATGATGTACGCCCCCGCGCGGTTGTTGTTCAAAAACTACGCCAACTTCCAGGGATCGCTGGCGGGGGCGGAGCGCGTGTTTCAAGTCCTGGACAGGGAAGAGGAGGCCTCCAGCGGCGGCAACCGGGAAATGGCGCGGTTCGCGGAGAAAATCGAGTTTCGCGACGTCTCGTTCCGCTATCCCTCCCGCAACGCGATCGTTCTGGGCGGCATCGACCTCACGGTCAGAAAGTCGGAGGTCGTGGCCATCGTCGGCATGAGCGGCGCGGGCAAGACCACGCTGGTGGACCTCGTGTTCCGGTTTTCGAAAGTGACCTCCGGAGAAATCCTGATCGACGGGGTCAATGTCAACGAATTCAGCCTTCACTCCCTGCGGAGACAGATGGCCCTTGTGACCCAGGAAACGTTCCTGTTCAACGACACCATCCTGAACAATATTTCCTTTGGAAATCCCGAAGCGTCCCGCGAGAAGATAATGGAAGCGGCCAAGGCCGCCTACGTGGACCAGTTCGTCCGGAACCTGGACGACGGTTACAACACGGTCGTCGGCGAGCGCGGCGTGAAGCTCTCCGGCGGCCAGCGCCAGAGGATCGCCATCGCCCGCGCCATACTGAGAGACGCTCCGGTCCTGGTGTTGGACGAGGCCACCTCCGCGCTGGACTCCGAGTCGGAAAAAATGGTGCGGGACGCCATACACAACCTCATGCAACACCGGACCACGTTCGTGATCGCTCACCGGCTGTCGACGATCAAATACGCGGACCGCATCATTGTTTTGGACGGGGGGCGGATCGTTGAGTCCGGCCGCCACGAGGAACTTCTGAACAACAGCGGGATTTACCAGAAATATTACGAAATGCAGTTCATCGACGTCGACCGGAAACGGGAAGAAATTTAAAAGGACGAGCGCGGATGAAATTCCACAACGTTTGCATCGAGGCCCTGGGATACAGCCTGCCGCCCAATGTTGCGACCTCGGCGGACATTGAAAACCGGCTGGCCCCGTTATACCAGAAACTCAAGCTCCCGTTCGGGCGGCTGGAAATGATGAGCGGCATCCGCGAGCGGCGGCTCTGGGACAAGGGCGCGTTCCCGAGCGAGATCGCCTCCCAGGCGGGCGAACGCGCCATCGTCAGGTCGGGGATCGACCGCGGGACGATCGGTTGCCTGATCTGCGCCTCGGTCTGCCGGGATTTCCTGGAGCCGGCCACCGCCTCCGTGGTCCACGACAGGCTCAAGCTCCCTAAAAACTCGCTGGTCTTTGACATATCGAACGCCTGTCTGGGCGTGCTGAACGGCATGGTCCATATCGCCAACATGATCGAACTGGGGCAAATCCGGGCCGGTCTGGCGGTCGCCGGGGAGAACGGCGGCCCCCTCGTGGACAACACCATCGAGAAGCTTCTCGCCAGCCCCGGCGTCACCCGCTCGACCATCAAAAAATCCTTCGCCTCCCTGACCATAGGGTCCGCCGCCGCCGCGGTGTTGCTCGTCCATAAGGATTTGTCCAGGACCGGACATCAGTTGCTCGGCGGCGTGGGGATGGCCGCGACCCAGTTCAACGATCTGTGCCGGGGGAGCGCCGACGCCGGGGTCCATCTCGATTCGGCCCCCTTGATGGAAACCGATTCCGAAACGTTGATGCGGGAAGGGTGCCGGCTCGCGGGCGAGGCTTGGACGTCTGCCAAGGCGGAGTTGCAATGGACCAACGCGGACGTCGATCGCGTGTTTTGCCATCAAGTCGGGACCATGCACCGGAAATTGTTGTACGAGACCGTCGGGCTCGACTTGCAAAAGGATTTTTCCACGCTGGAGTTCCTGGGAAACACCGGGGCGGCGTCCCTGCCCGTCACCCTGGCCCTTGGCGAGGAGCAAGGCTGTCTTGAGAAAGGCGATAAAGCCTGCCTTCTGGGCATCGGGAGCGGTTTGAATTGCCTCATGCTGGGCGTCGAATGGTGAACGGCGTCTCCCTGGAACCATTCAAGGACATTTATCCGTTTCAATCACGGTGGGCCCAAATAGGCCCATACCGGTATCATTACCTGGACGAGGGGAGCGGCGAGACCCTGTTGATGTTGCACGGCAACCCGACATGGTCGTTTTATTACCGCGACCTGGTCGCCGGATTGCGCGGCGGGTACCGTTGCGTCGTCCCCGACCATATCGGGTGCGGTCTTTCGGACAAGCCCCAGGAATACGACTATACCCTCGCGCGGCATATCGAGAACCTGGAATTTTTGTGCGAGCGCCTGGCTCTGCGTGACGTGACGCTGGTCATGCACGACTGGGGCGGGGCCATCGGCATGGGCTACGCCGTCCGCCATCCGCTAAACGTCAAACGCCTGGTCGTCTTCAATACCGCGGCTTTCCTTTCCGAACGCATTCCCCTGAGCATCAACCTGTGCCGTCTGCCGGTCTTCGGCGCGGCGGCGATCCGCCTCTTCAACGCCTTTGCCCGGATGGCCGTCCTGCGCGCCTGCAAGCGCCGCGAGAGGATGACCCCAAAAGTCCGCGCCGGGTATCTCGCCCCGTACAACTCCTACGCCAACCGGGTGGGCAATTTGCGGTTTGTCCAGGACATACCGATGAATCCCAAAGTCCCCAGCTATTCCGTCGTCGAATCCATCGAGTCGCAACTGCAACAGTTCCGGGACCGTCCCACGCTGATGGTCTGGGGGAAAAAGGATTTTTGTTTTAACGATTATTTTTTAGAGCGGTGGAAGGCGCTGTTCCCGACGGCGGAAGTCCATGAAGTTCCCGACGCGGGCCACTACGTGGTGGAAGACGCCCACGAGCGCATCGTGCCCTGGATGAAATCTTTTCTTTCCCGGAATCCCATGCAATAACGGGATCGGACGCCGCATTTAGAGCGTCTAACAAAATGAATTGATGGTCTGACCCCACAAATGCCCCCCTCCCTTGAGGGAGGGGGCTGGGGGAGGGTGACCAGCGTGAACGCTGGACCCGACGCCGCCTCAGGCTGACGCCGAGGGCGGCCGGCGTGACGCCGGATTCATTACCGCCCCGGCGCAAGCGCGGGGCGGCATTGCCCACCGGGGGCGTCCCCGGTGTCATCGCCGCGTCGCCTCCGGGCGGTTGCCCGGCGCCCCCACCTAGCGCCCCGTCAAGGGGAAGGAAACAAATGAACTTCATTTTATTAGGCGCTCTTAAAACATGGAGAGGAAACATGGTCCGACGCGTCAGGCGCTCGCGGGGATTCTTGCCGGCGATGATTGTCATGGGTTTGCTCGCGGTTTGGACGGCGGCGCCCGGCGGCGCCACTGAAGAGCAAACGGTCCGGGTGGCGGGTTCCACGACGGTACTGCCCGTCGTTTCCAAGTCCGCGGACCGGTTCAAGGTCTCCCATAAAGGCGTAACCGTTACCGTGAACGCGGGCGGCTCCGGCGTGGGCGTCAACGACGTCGGCAACGGGCGGGCGCAGATCGGCATGCTGTCGCGGGAGCTGACTCGCGAGGAGCGGGAACAATTCAAAAACGCCGGACTCAAAACGCACGCGGTCGGGCGCGACGCCGTGGCCTGCGTCGTCTCGTCGGAGGTGTATTCCGCCGGCGTCAAGACCCTGTCCAAGGAACAAATCCGCGACATCTATCTCGGCAAGATCGGAAACTGGAAGGACGTGGGCGGACCCGACCGGCGGATCGTCGTCATCGACAAGGAGACGCACCGCGGCACGCGCCACGTGTTCATGCAGTACGTGTTCGGGGACGAACAGGCGCGGGCCCCCGGCGCGCGGCTGGTGACCGGCTCGAATAACGAAGAGCAAACGAAGGTCGCGCAGAGCGACGCCGCCATCGGCATGTTGTCGATCGCCTGGATCAACCCGGACGTCGTTGGCGTCGGCATCCGCGACGGCGATCGGGTGATTCAACCCACGCTGGCCACCGTCCGCGACGGAAGCTTTCCCATCTCCCGGAACCTCAACCTCGTCACGGCGGGCGAGCCGCGCGGCGCCGTCAAGGAATTCATCGACTTCATCCTGGGCCCCGAAGGGCAAAAGATCGTCGAGGAGAGCGGTTATGTCGCCGTCCGTTGATCCACAAGCAAACGGCCCCGAACGGAACGAGGGACCTTCCTCGGACCGCGGTCCGGCTTACTGGGTCTGCGCCTTTTTCGCGTGCGTTGCGTTTGGCGCGGCGGGAATCCTGCTGTGCTACCTGATCGGGGAGAGCCTGCCAGCGCTCCGGAGCCAGGGCTGGCCGTTTCTCTTCGGGAAGGACTGGTTCGCCGGCGAGAAGTATGGGGCGTTGCCCATGATTTACGGTTCGGCCATGGCGACCGCGCTGGCCCTGGCGCTGGCCCTGCCCTTCGCGCTCGGCGGCGCCGTCTTCGTCTCGGAGTTCCTCCCCTCGCGCGCCCGGCTGATCGTGAAATCGATCATGGAGCTTCTGGCAGGGGCGCCAGGGATCATTTACGGGCTTTTGGGGATGTCCCTCCTCGCGCCCTGGATAAAGAACGCATTCGGCCTCATCGACGGCAACTCCCTGTTCGCCGCCGGAGCGTTGCTGGGGATCATGGTCCTCCCGACCGTGATGACTCTGTCCGAGGACGCTTTGCGAAGCGTTCCCGCGGAATACCGCGAGAACGCCATCAGCCTGGGATTGACGAAAACCGAGGTGGTATTCAGCGTCGCCGTCCCGCAGGCGCTTCCGGGGATCGCCGGGGCGGTATTCCTGGGGCTGGGCAGAGCCATGGGGGAAACCATCGCCGTCCTGCTGGTGATCGGCGGTATCGACCGGATCCCCTCGCCCTGGTACGACGTCTTTTCGCCGGGACAGAGCATCCCTTCCAAGCTCGGGCGCGAAGCCGCGGAATCCCTCGGCTACGGTCTGCATTGGAACGCGCTCATGGGGCTGGGGCTGGTCCTTCTGCTGATGACCATGGCCGTCGCGTTCGCGGGCAACTTGTTTTTGCGGAGGTCGCGCCCATGAGACGCCGCATCGTCGATAACGCGGCGCGAGGCTTGCTGTTCCTGACCACGCTGGCGGGGTGCTCCCTGCTGGCGCTCATCCTGTTCGCCGTTGTCCGGCGCGGGTTGCCGTCCATGTCCATCGAGTTCCTGACGCGGGAGGCGCGCGACTTCGGCCTGGAAGGCGGGATCTTCCATCAGATTGCGGGGACCCTGATCCTGACGGCCTCGGCAGGCATCGTCAGTTTTCCCATCGCGCTGGGCTCGGCCCTGTTTCAGACCGAGTTCCTCAAATCGCCGGGATGGAAGCAGACTCTCCGCATCGCGACTTATACCTTGAACGGCGTGCCGACCATCCTGTTCGGCCTGACCGGCTACATGTTTTTCGGAGCGTTCCTGGGCATGGGAGTTTCATGGGTCACGGGCGCGTTGATCCTGGCGGTCATGATCCTGCCGACCGTCCAAATCTCCGTCCTCGAAGCCATCGAGTCCATCCCCGCGCATTACCGCGAAACCGGGATGGCGCTGGGCCTGACCCCTTGGGCGCAAATCCGGGCCATCGTTCTTCCCCAGAGCTTTTACGGCATCGTCACGGGGGTCCTTCTGGGACTGGCCCGCGCCGCCGGAGAGACCGCCGCCATCATGTTCACCGCCACGGCGTTTTCCGGAGCCGGAATCCCCCGGTCCCTGAGCGGGCCGGTATCGACACTGCAAACCCACATCCTGGTCCTCGCCCAGGAGGCCGTCAATCCCAAGGCCGTCGCCAACGCCTGGGGCGCGGGGCTCGCGCTGACGGCGCTCGTCTTCGCGCTTATGCTGTCCGCGCTCTGGGCCCGGTCCCGGTTGCGGTTGGAGTCACATCGATGAACGACACAAAACCCGCCATCGAGATCCGCGACGCGCGCGTCAGCTTCCACGGAAAAACCGTTCTTGAAAAAATCGACTGCGAGTTCCACCCGCGCTCCGCGACCGCCGTCATCGGCTCCTCCGGGTCCGGGAAAACCACGCTGTTGCGGACCATCGCCCGGATGAACGACGGGATGGACGGATTCCGGTTCCGCGGCAAGGCGTTCGTGCAAGGGAGCGATATCTACGGCAACGGGACGGACGTCTGCAGTCTGCGCCGAAAGGTGGGCATGGTTTTCCAGAAACCCTGCGTCTTTCCCAAAAGCGTTTTCGAAAACGCCGTGTTCGGGTTGAAACACCATCAGCCCGAACGGAAGAAGGAATTTCCCGAACTGGCCGAACGGTTCCTGCGCGAAGCGTTTTTATGGGACGAGGTCAAGGACCGCCTCCACCAACCCGCCGCGGTCCTGTCCCAGGGACAACAGCAACGGCTGGCCATCGCCCGCGCCCTTGCCGTCGGCCCCGAAATCTTCCTGATGGACGAACCCACGGCGTCGCTGGACCCCAAGTCCACGCAAGCGATCGAGGAACTGGTCCGCTCCTTGAAGGAAAAACATTGCGTCGTGCTGGCGACGCACAACCTGGGGCAGGCCCGGCGCCTGTGCGAGGAAGTCCTGTTCGTCAGCGACGGCCGGATCCGCGAATCCGGCCCGGCCGGCCGGGTGTTCGACAACCCGCTCGACGAAGAAGCCCGGGCCTATCTGAGCCAGTAAGAAGTTTTCGTTCATTTTCACGAGAGGGCATGAGGTCCCCTGTTCGCGATCATACCCTGAATCCCCCCGGCCCCCTTTACAAGGGGGAGCAATTCCATTTCTTCGTTATCCAACACCGGATCAGATCCTCCGGCGATACACGCCATAGACCTCTTGCAGGGCGCGGGTCCATTCGTCGATGGTCACGACCTTGACGACCGCCAGCGTCGCCTCGAAAACGTTTTCGCCCTTCTCGGCGGCGCTCCGCAGGCGGCGGACTCCGTCGCGGACCTTTTCCGGATCTCTCCGCGCCTTGAACCGGAGCACGTCGTCGCGGCGTTTCCGCTTGACGTCGTCGGGGATCTCGACCCGCGGGACGGCTTTATTTTCCTGTCTCCCCTCGGCATAGCGGTTGACGGCGACGATCGCGCGCGTCCCGTCATGGACCTGCTCGCCATACAGGGCCGAGGACCGCGCGATTTCGTCGCGGAAGAACCCTTCCGCCTTGGCCTGCCGGACGCCGCCGATCTCGTCGATCCGCCGGAAGTAGTCCAGTATCCCGTCGATCAGCCGGCGGTAGATCCGCGTCCGGCCCGAGGCGTCGCCCAGGTAGCCCATCATGTCCTTGAACCCGCCCATCTCCTCGAACAGGATCGATTGCGCGTCGGAAGCGATGCGGACGGCGCCCTCCGTCGGCGTGGTGATCGGCTCGTCGTAGGAGTTGCTGTGCAAGGCCTGCGGATAATTCAGCAGAGCGTAGAACAACTCCAGCGCCGTCCGGCTGATGTTGTCGAGGATTTCGCGCTCGTACAGACTTCTGCCGGACGTCTGCACGTGGGCCTTCAACTTCTGCGCCGCGGGATCGTCCGCGCCGTAGGCGTCGCGCATGGCGACCGCCCAAACCCTGCGGGCCGCGCTGAGCAACGCGACGTACTCGATGTCCATCCCCGACGTGAAAAAGAACGGGAGACGCCTGCCGACGTCGTTGACGTTCATCCCGCGCGCCAGGGCCGCCTCGACGTACACGAAGCCGTTGGCCAGGGTGAATGCCGCCTGTTGCATGGGCGTCGCGCCCTTCTGCTCGATATGGTAACCGCTGACGTTGATGGGGTAATACAACGGCGCCTCGCGCGCGCACCACTCGAACATGTCCATCGCCAGCTTTATGGATTTGTCCAGCGGGAACAACAACTCGTTCTGCGCGTCGTCCTCCTTGCAGGGGTCGGTCTGGGACGTGCCGCGGACTTTCCTCCAGTCCTGGCCCCGCTCCCGCGCCGCCTGCAGGCGGGCCGCCGTCATCCACAGCGAGGGGCCGTTGATGGTCATGGAGACGCTGACGTCGTCCTGAAAAAAACCGTCGTACAAGTCGAGCGCGTCCCGGTATGTGGAGACCGACACGCCGCCTTCGCCGACATCGCAAAAATAATCGGGGTCGTCGGCCCCGCGTCCGAGGAGGGTGTTCGTGTCGAACGCCGTGCTCAGCCGCTTGGACTGTTGCCCCTGCACGATGTACCGGAACCTCCGGTTGGTCATTTCGGGAGTCCCCAGTCCGGCGAAAATCCGCGTGGGCTCCTCGTGCTCGCGCTTGCCGTCGACAATGAGAAACGCCTGCGGGTAGATGGACAAGCCATACGGGAACTCGCCGGGGAACCCCCATTCGCCCAGGTAGCGGGCGACCTGCGCCGGATGGTCGATATGCGGAACGGCGACCAACGGAAGCTCGATGCCCGTGGGCAACGGCCGGGACCGGATGGCTCCGGTTTTCTCGCGCCAGGTTTTTTGCAGTTCCTGCCGGTAGGCTTCGTCGCGCAGAGCGCGCTCGACGGACGCCTCCACCTGGCGGTCGTAATCCTCGTTGGCCTTGACGATTTTGGATAACGTCATGGGATCAGGAGTAATGTTCCGTCAGGAACCGGTACAACCGGTTGACGCCCGCGTTACCGTGCTCGATGGCCGTGGTGAGGAACAACCTCTCCTCGGCAACCCTGCCCCGCAACAAACTGGAAACATGCCGCGCGCCGGGAAGCTCGCTTTTGTTCAGGGCCACCGTCGCCCCGGGGAGGTTCAACATTTCCTCTTTCGCGATTTGCGCGGCGCCGCCGATGTCCGGCGTGGCGACGAACACCGGCTTGTCGACCAAACCGACGATCCCGGAGTCCGGCTGGCCCGTCCCGTATGTCTCCACGAAAATCTCATATCCGGCGGCTTTTAATATCTTGATCATGTCGGGGAGGGCGCGGGCGATGCCCTGGCCATGACCGCGCGACGCGACGCTCCGGATATAGATCCGGCCGACGTCCACCCAGTTTTTGTCCGTGGCATATATGTACGCGATCCGGTCCGCCAGAAGCGCGCCGCCCGAACTGTGCGAACTCGGATCGACGGCGAGGATGGCGCACTTTTTCTTCCCGGCGCGGGCGTCCTTGAAAAACCGCAGGACGAGTTCGTCGATCAAGGCGCTTTTACCCGCCCCGCCGCGCCCCGCGATTCCGTAGACCGTCGTCCCGCTTTCTCCGGCGGGGGCGTCCAACTTCGACAGGAAACCCGCGTAGCGCCTGACTTGCGCCAGGACCTCCCGCGCCGCCGGGCCGTCTTTTTCCAAGGGACGATCCAGCGCCTCCCGCGCGGCCCGCGAGTCCTCCGGCCAATCCAGACCGGCCTTGATTTTTTCGAGCGCCGACTCCAGCCGGGCTTTTTCCTCGGCGACATTGAGCGCTTGCGAAATCGCCAGTTCGTTTCCGTCGAGGACGTCTTCGAGCAAGTCATCGGGATGGCCGTTGACCGCGGGGAAATCGTAATGTTCGCGAATGAAGGGCGCGACCAGATGCCCCTCGCCGCTCCGGAAGATTTTATCGATCCCCTCTTCCCGTTCGAGCGCTTCGATCTCCGGCGGGGTGATGGTCGCCCCGCCGCCGCCGACGATGTGGATGAAAGGATAATCCCGCCTCCTCAACTCGTCGCGCACGAGCCGGAAGAACGGCATATGGCCGCCGTTGTAGGAACTGATGCCGGTAAAATGGACCCCCTCCTGCACGACGGCCCGGACGAACTTGTCCACGGTCAAATCGTAGCCGCCCAGTATGACCTCGATACCGCCTTTTTTCATGATGTCGGCCACCACCAGAATGGCGGCGTCGTGGCCGTCGTTGCTTTTTACGCCGATGAACCCGCGAATTTTGTTTCCAGGCATAAAAGTTGGACGGGGGCATCCTCCCCCGTTTCATCGCCGTTCCAGGGGGACGTAAGTCCTCATATTCTCCAGACCGGGCCCCGTATATTTCTGCGTCGGCCTGTAGAGCGGCCCGTTGACTTTCCTCTGCCGCGCGTTGTTGGCGATCCAGCCGAAATGCCGGCTCGCCTGGAACAGCGGGGTGTTGACCCTCTTGGGAATCCCGATTATTTTCAGCAGGAGACTGATCGGCAGATCGGCGTTCGGCGCCCGGTCTTTTTCCTTCAACATGATTTCGCCGATGATGTCGTAGATTTCAAAATAATGCCCCAGCCCCTTTTTCTCCGCCAGCGGCCGGGCGATCCCCTCGGCGATCCGCACCCTGGATTCGACCGCGTGTTTGTAATGTTTCAGCCGGTGTCCGAACCCGAACACGATCTCCCTGTTTTTCAGCTTCCCGTGGAT
Organism: Nitrospinota bacterium; assembly: GCA_016217765.1. GTDB lineage: Bacteria > Nitrospinota > Nitrospinia > Nitrospinales > JACRGP01 > JACRGP01. Next base: position 17,822 of record JACRGP010000085.1, read on the forward strand.
ATACGCCTTGGCGTTTCCGGGTTTTCCTATTTCGTCGAACATGTCCGAGGCCATCTCGTTCGCTCCGCCGTGCCGGATGCCCTTCAAAGCCACGCCCGCCGCCAGCAGGGGCCCATAGGGATCCGTCAGCGACGACTCCGCCACGAGAGAAGCGAACGTGGAGCAGTTGAGGGTATGCTCCAGATAAAGGACGAGGACGGCGTTGAGCGCCGCCACCGATTCTTCCTCCAGCTTTATGCCGAGCATATTCAGGAAATTCGCGGCGAAGCTCAACGCGGGGTCCGATGGGACCATCGCTTGACCCGTCAGGATCCGATAGCCTTTGGCGACAATGGCGGGGATCTTCGCCCCGATGCGCGTCCCCGCCTCGACGATGAGCCTAGCGAGTTTCTCCGGCTCCGCGCGGGGTTTTTGCCACAGCGGATTTTGGTAGTCCTCGTCGAACATGCGGGCGTAGGACAAAACGGTCAGGAGAAAATCCATCATATGGACGTCCTTGGGATAACCGTGCATGTGCTGGAGTATCTGTTTGTCCAGCCCGGAGTGTTGCCTGAGCCTTCGGGAAAACTCCGCAAGTTCGTCCTTGTTGGGAAGCCGGTCTTCCAGGAGGAGGTAGACGCTTTCCTCGAACGGCCCCTTCGCCAGGTCGTAAATGCTGTGCCCCCTGTAAAGAAGGATGGGAGTCCCGTCGGCCGCCGCGGTCGTGAGCGAGATGTCCGAAGAGCAGACGGGAACTCCGTCGAGACCGTTATCCAACGTGTTGGGCGTTTCCATAGGTCAAGGTTTATAGTCGAGAAGCTGGTTGATCTCGGCCCTGCTCATCATGCCTGGAACAAGGCCCTCCTGCGTTCCGTCCTCCCGCAAGCGCGAAAGGAAAATCCGGGTCTGCCCCGCGTGGTACCGAAACAGGGAAACGGGGAAAACGACCATGTCGTACCCCATTTCCACGAACTCCCGCGCTGTAATGAACGGCGTCTGTCCGAACTCCGTCATGTTGGCCAGCAAGTATCCGGGGACCTCTTTCCGGTAGCGGGCGAACTCTTCCCGGCTCCTCAAGGCTTCGGGGAAAACCGCGTCGGCTCCCGCCTCCCGATACAACCGGCCGCGCGCGACGGCTTCCTCGAACTGAACGCCTTCCGCGATATTCGAGGCGCCGCGCGCGTCCGTCCTGGCGACGACGAGGAACTCCGGACCATGCCGGTCGCGCGCTGAAGCCGCATCCCTGATTCTGGCGGCCATCTCGTCCGCGGGGACGACCTCCTTCCCGGCCAGGTGGCCGCATCTTTTCGGAAAGACCTGGTCCTCGATGTGCAGGCCGGAAATTCCCGCCCCGATGTACCGCTTGACGGTCTCGCCGGCGTTTTGGAATCCCGTATCCGCGTCGCAGAGGACGGGGACGCCGGCGGACTTGACGATCCAGCCGCCGAGATAGAGAAAATCCTCGATCCCCAGGGAGCCGTCGTCCGGAACGCCGAGGCTGTTGGACAGTCCGGCGCCGGATATGTAAACGCCGGCGAATCCCGCCTGGGCGATCTGCTTCGCCGCGAACGCGTTATAGGCGCCGGGCAGGACCAGGCGTTTTCCGGATTCCAGCGTTTTTCGCAAACCCCCATCGACCATTTTATTTCACCTCGCACAGCCGCGCCAAAGCGCCGATGTCCTTGAGTTCGTCGAGGCCCCACACCGTCTTTATAATGTCCTCCTGGCGCTTGCCGCCAAATACCGGAGCGGTCGCCGTCCTGAACTTGTCCTCGATCTCCTTCGGGGTCAAGGGGTTGTTGGGATGCCCTTTCGGGTCGATCGTCTCATGTTCGAAGACGCGTCCGTCCGTCAGGGTAACGGCGACCTTGTTGGGAAACGACTTCCCGTAAATGTCCGTGTATTCTTTTTTTTCCGCCACCTCGACTTTTTGGACGAGGGCCAGCAGTTCCGGGTCCCTGAACCGCTTTTCCGCGAATTGTTCGAGGGCGATGTTTCCGTCCATGAGAGCGGCCGCGACGATATACGGCATGCTATGGTCCGCGGTTTCCTTCGTGTCGGGTCTCCACTTGGCGGACTCCCTGCCGATGATGTCGTACGAGTGGAAACTGGTATCGACGCGAACCCTCGCGATGTCCTTCACGCCCTCCGGGCCGATGGTCTTCCGCAACTCCAGGGCCGACCCTATGGCGCTTTGGGAATGATACTCCGCCGGGAAATACTTGATGTAGGTATCGTCGATTTTGAACGCTTCGCCGTCCTGCCCGCCAAAACGCTCCGCCAGATCGAACTCCCCCTGCGTGATCTGGTTGATCAACCCATGCTTCCCCAGAAAGATATCGCCCGGCCCGGTCATCCCATGTTTGACGTACAGCGCGGCGCGCACGGCATTTTGCGCGGCCTGGGCGAACGCGGCGGCCTTCCATTGCGAGATGGAGCCGATGCGCGTCTGCCGCAGATAATTTCCCGTGGTCACGGCGATGGCGATCGTATCGCGGATGCGCTCCGGCGAAAAAGCCATGAGTTTCGCGGCCGCGGAGGCGCTGGACACGGAACCGTAGGTCACGTGGTCCCACCCTTTTTTCCGTATGCCCGCCGCGTCGCACAACCGGCACTGCAGTTCGTAGGCGACGACGGTCGCCAGGAGCAGGTCCTTTCCCGTCTTGCCTTCCGCTTCCGCCAGGGCGAGGCAGGCGGCGATATTGTCGCTGGGGTGGGCCGGTTCCCGGTTCAGATAGGTGTCGTTCCAGTCCAACGCGCGGACCATCGTCCCGAGACAAACCGTAGCGTAATCGACCGGCGCCTTGTGCGCGGTCCCCAGGACCGTCGCCCCCTTCGCGGACGAGGCTGTCAGGGCGAAACGCCGCAGAGCCTCGACCGGCGGCTCGCGATACGCGGCAAACGCGACGGCCAGGCTGTCGAGATACCGCTCCTTGACGGACTGGACGGCGGAACGCGTCAGGCTTTCGTACGTCAAGTCCGCGACATAAGCCGTTATCTGCTTCTCGAATTTATCCATCGACGGGCCTGAAATCGTTGCAAGAACCTGCACTATACCTCTCCCCTCCCGAGAGGGAGGGGGCTGGGGGAGGGTAAGATCGGCTTTTCACCCCCATCCTGACCTTCCCCCTACAAGGGGGAAGGAATTTCGCCGTCATCATCTTCGCGTAATGTATAGCTACTTATGAATTCCCTGGCAAATCCATGAACTACAAATCGACGATCTCGCCGTAAGTCCCCAGGGCGACTTGTAAACCGCTCTCCAGGCTTCGCGAACGGGGGACCGTGAAGGTCCCGTTGCGCGTCAGGGACAACATGTTCTTGAAATTGCGATACCGCTCGTCGGGATATACTGCGCTGGACCGTTTGACGCTGTTGTCCATCTCTTCCTTCGCGTAGGGAATTTTTTTTATCCCCTGCTCGAAAATCTTTTCCGCGGCCACCGTTAGAGGGGCCGCTCCGTCCTTCGCGTCCTGATACGTGTTGCAGAGAAACCCCTGCCGGAACAAACCGCATTTCACGGAATAGTCGATGATTTGCCCCGCCGCGCCTTCCGCCCCGTTGCCGAAATTGGCCGGACAAACCAGGGCCCCGGACTTCAACCGCTCTCCGTCGAACAACTGGAGCGCGTACAGGTCGGAGCAGATGAAGAAGAACGCGTCGGACTCCTCGCCGTCCTGCCGCAACCGGACCCTGTTGAGCCGGGAGTAGGGAGCCACATCCATTTTCGGGAAAGCCTCGTCGAGGCGCCGCATCTCGAACGACTGTGGCGTTATCTTGGCCTGCGGCGAATGGGTCCGCCCATTCCGCGAAAAAACGAACAGCGCGTTGTAATTGACGCCCGGCTCCGCATGGGGCAATCCGGGCGCAGGGAGGTTCAGCGTGGTGACGACGCTCGCCTCCGCCTTCCGGGCCGCCTCGGACAATGCCGCGCAAGCTCTTTTAGATCCCTCGACCGTGTACGCGGCGTATTCCGGGAAAAGGACGGTCTCGCCCTTTTTCCGCGCCGCGACGGTTTTCAGGATTTCCTCCAACTGCCGGTCCTCGTTGGCCATCCTGAAGGTTTTCGGAATTATTTTCAGAGGCATGACGCCGCTCCCGCGCTCCCGCGCTTTCATCGGCGCGAATTCACAACCCCTTCCGGGCCTGGTACTTTTTCGTCTCCATGTGCGCGACGGTGTTTTCCAGCACTTCCGGGACCGCCTCGCCGAAATAATAGAGCCAACTGTCCAGGTAATGCTTCATGGAGGAATTTTCCTTCACCACGGCGCTGGCCCCCCAGACCTTGACGAGATGATCGGACGCCTTCTGCGCGACCAGCGAGGCCTTGAGTTTCGCCGAATTCGACGCGATCACGTAGTCCCTCAGCAACTCAGAATCGTCCGGGCCGGCGTCGAAGCGCGTCTTCAGCCACGCGGCGTGGAAGGTCATGTCCCGCGCGGCGTGGATTTCCATCGACATCTCGGCGATCCGGGCCTTGGTCCGGTCGTATTCGACGAGGTGTTTGCCGGCGGTCTTCTTGCCCTCCACGACCACTTCCATATACTCGTCGAGGGCCCTCTGCGCCAGGCCGACGGCCAATGCCGCGATCGTGATCCGGCCCGAATTCAACATCCGCACGGCGTATTGGGCGCCGCTCCCCAGCTTGCCCACCAGGCATTCGGAAGGGACTACCGCGTCATTGAAGACCAACTCGCCGAAGGACGAGTTCTCGACCGACCGCTTTTCGAAAATCTGCCCCACGCCAAATCCCGGCGTTCCCCGCTCCGCCAGGAACAGGGAAATCCCGCTATTGGGGTCAGGCGAGGTGCGCGCGAAAACGGCGTATACGTCGGCCGTCTCGGCGTTGGTGATCCACATCTTGTTTCCCGTGATGCGATAACTCGCGCCGTTGGACGACGGCTCCGCCCGCGTCGTCATTTCCCGCATGATGTTGGAGCCCGAGGCGGAGGCTTCCGTAAGGCAAAAGGCCGCCAGCTTTTCGCCGGAAACCAGCCGTCTCAGGACATTTTCCCCGTACGCGGACAGGTCGCCCGCGCCGAGGTTGAACCGCAGTCCTTCCGCCACCGTATTCGAGATGGCGAACCGCACCCCGATGCTGGGCGACGCCTTGCCCAGGATTTCGAGGAAGGCCGTGAATATCGGGAACGGAATCCCCAGTCCGCCCAACTCCTCGGAGAACGACATCCCGGTGAGTCCCGACTCCACGATCCGGGCGTAAACCTCCGCCGGGATTTTCTCCTCTTCCCTGACCCTGGCGTAAGTCCGCTCGAACGTCTCCCGGTCGAACTTTCCCTCCTCCTCCAACAGGGACTTGAAATTCCCGAGAGGGTTTCTGGACCTCTGGCCCTCGGTTTTTTTTTCGGCGGGCAGGACCCTTTGTTCAACCAGTTTCCCGAATGTCTCCAACATCTCCAGGAAGGTTTCGTCTCCATACAACATGCGAATCCAGTCTCTCTGACCGCTTGCCACGTAGCTCATGCGTCACCCGCGCTTTCCGCAATCAACCTGGACTTTACCGCTCATGCCCTTTTTATCTTTCGGGCGTTCAAACGCGATAATTTTTACTTTGCACATAACCTTCCGGCCATCCCTCTTTGGGCGTCCCCTTCAACACCCACATCACGTCGCTGGCGCTCGCCCTCGGCGAATGCCGGAATACGGGCCGCAGTTCGCCGCCCTTTTTCAGCCGCGCGTAATCCTCGACGCGCACCATGCCCGCCGTCAGGGTGTCCAGTTCCGCGCCTTCGGGTCCCGGCAAGACGGCGGAGATCCACGCCACGGTCACCGGCAGTTGGTCCATGAAACTGATGCCCGCGAGTTCCACGGCGGTGGACAACGTGTTGACGTAAAACCGGGCGCCGTCCGGAAGTTGTTCCCACCGCGTCCGCCCATAACACTCCGGGCAGTCGGCGCGCGGCACCTGGAACCTCAAAATTCCGCCCCGGTCGTGACCCCCGGCGTTCTCGCAAACGGTATAGAGCAACCTGGCGTCCTCGCCGCCCATGATCCCCTTGATGTAGGGCGACATCCCGCCATAACTCTTCTTGTAGCCGATCCGGACCTGGCGGTCCACGATGAGGACCTCGGTTTTGGCGGGACGGTATGCCTTGTCGCCCGGGTCCAGCGGTTTGTCCTCGACCGGCATGATCACCAACCTCTCTCGACGGTAGTCACCGTGATGTCGCTCCCGGTCCCGGCGTGACTGTGAAACAGAGCGGTTTTCGGGCCGGGGACCTGCGTCTCCGGATGGCCGTATTTCTCTTTTATTTTACCCTGCATCTGCCAGAGGACGTCCACGGCCTGGGTGTTGCCCGTCGCGCCCACGGCGTGCATTTGCCCGATCAGGCCGCCGGACGGGTTCACGTACAGCCCCTTCTCCCCGCCTATCCTGGGATTGATCGGGACACGGCCGTCGGCGAGAGGCAATGCGGAAAACAACTTGCAGGCGTGTCCATAGGGGGCCATGCCCAGGTCCTCCAGGGTCTGGACGACGGAAATGACGAACGCGTCGTGGATCTCGATCAGGTCGAAATACTCCAGCGGATTTCCCCGGATGCCCGCCATTTCGTAAGCTTTTCTGGCCGCCCACCGGCCGGCGCGGAAAGAGTGCAGGCCGGGATATTCGAGTTGGCGGTAATACTCGACCAGGGCGGGGTCCTCGCGTTCGTGGGGAAACAGCAGGCCGTCCGCGACCAAACCGCCGACGGTCCGCGGGCGTTCGCCCGTCCGCATGCAATCGGTCCCGTTGCCGATCCCGGTAACGTACACCGGCTGGTCCGTCAGTTGCCGCGCCAGTTCCTCGCAGGCCAAGACTACGGCCGAGGCGCCGTCCGTCATCAAACAACAATCGAGCCTGTACGAAGGCGTGGCGACGATGCCGGACTTGACCACGTCGTCGACGGCGATGAAACCGCTCGTCGAGGCGGTAGAGTAGGGATTTTCGCGGCTGGTCTGGGCCCGGCGGTTGAACTGGGCGTTGTTGCGCATCATGACCGCGATCTTGGAGAACGCGTCGCGTATTTCGCCGGCGGAAACCGTCCGGCCCACGAACGTATCGAGATACGACTGGGCCATGGCGGCATAGTAGAGCGGGTAATAACCGCCGTTGGGGAAATCGGTTACCGTATCGGAAGCCAGGGCGATGAACTCGTTGCCTTGAAACGTGTCCACCTCGGACATCTTTTCGTAGCCGATGGCGATAACGATGTCGGCCCTTCCCGACGCGATTTTTTCCATGGCCGCCTGCACGCCCAGCCCGCCCGTGGCGCCGCCGCCGATTACGCGGCAAGCCTCCGCGGGGTTGAGCCCCAGGTAGTCCCGCGTCAGGGCCTCCCCCAGCAACTGCCCCGCGAAATGGTCGGCGAAATGAGTGATGACGACTCCGCCGCGCTCGCGGATGAGTCTCCGGAACTCCTTCGGTTGAAGGCCCAGGTCCGCCACCGCCTCGCGCGCCGCCTGCATGGCCATTTCGAAAAACAGCAAGTCGGGGTTGGCCTTGGCGAAGTAATCGACCTTCCCCCCGGCAACGAGAGCCACTTTTCTTTGCAACGAGCCGGCCATTTTCAACAAGTTCCCGCTAGAGATTGAGAGTGTGAAAACACGGAGCCCCGGAAGGCGCCGCCGATCGGCAAAACAGCCGCAAGCCGCTTACAATCAATATGAACCTTTTGGGACTGTTTGGCAACGGCCCCGGGGAATTTTACCGACTTCCGCGCCCGGCGTTCGCTATTTACTTGCTCCTTTACCCCGCCAAAGGAGTAAACTATATATTGATACGTGGCGGCCAGGGAACGCCCTGGACTTGAAAAATCAACGCCGCAACATCCCGAGGGAAAAAGCGAGTTCAAAACCCGCCGAAAGGGTTTAACACGGGAGACCGCTTATGGGAAATATTCCAAGGCATCCGGATTCCCAAACCTGGCGCGCCCAGGCGCCAGTCAGCGCCAAGGGACCTCATTCCATTCTCGATGAAGAACGCTATCTGAACGTCGAGGGCAATATCCATTTGACGGGGATTCAGGCCCTGGTCCGACTGCCCTTCGACAATCTCCGGCTCCTCAAAAAGATCCACCCGGACAAAAAGTTCGCCTATTTCATCTCCGGGTACGAGGGGAGTCCGCTGGGCGGGCTGGACATCAACCTGCGCAAAATCTACCGCCTCCTGAAAGAGTGGAGGATCCTCCATGTCCCCGGCGGCAACGAGGAGGCGGGCGCCAACATGGTCTGGGGGAGCCAGTTGCACCGGCTGTTCGGCCCCGCCAAGGTGGACGGGGTCATCGGCGCGTGGTACGGAAAAGGCCCGGGCGTGCGGCGGATCGCCGACGTGGAGGACCACATGCAGATGGCCGGGTTGGACAAGCTATGCGCCGCCTATTTCATGAGCGGCGACGACCACGCCGGAAAGAGTAGCACCACGCCGCACCAGACGGACCTGGTCCATTACGCCAACCATGTCCCCACGGCCTATCCGGGCAACGTCCGCGAAATCCTGGAAATCGGCAAACGCGCGACCCTCGTCTCCCTGATATCGGGGCTTGGCGTCAACCTGAAAGTCGAGACCTGCGTGTGCGACGGCTCCCAGGAGTTCGTCCTTGACCCGGAGGAGGACGGCGAACTGGCCGAACGGTTCCGGAAATTCGCCGCGCGTCACGCCGATTACAAGAGGTATTTCAGCCCCATCCTCCTCAAACCCCACCTCCTGGCAAACGAGGAGGAACTTTTTTACTCGAAATTACCGATGGTGCGGGAAATCTCGCGGGAATTCGGCTTCGACGTCTGGGACAACCGGCGGTTGAAATCCGATTTCGGCGTCGTCGCCACCGGGAAGAGCTATTACGACCTCCTCGGCGCGTTGAAGGAACTGGGCGTTTCCGCGGACGAAATCGAAATCTACAAACCCATGATCACGTGGCCGCCGGACGCGGACTCGTTCCGGGAATTCGCCCACGATAAAAAAGAGATCGTCGTGATCGAGGAAAAGCAGGCCTTCTTCGAGACCCACGTCAAGCAGGAGCTTTTCAACGACGCGCGGAGGCCGTCGATCGTCGGCAAGACCGGCGAGAATGGCGAAACGCTGTTCCGGCAGAACGCCAACCTCGACGCGGACATCATCGCCCGGGTTTTGGGCAGGCGGCTACTCCGGCACGACCGTTTCAAAAACCGGGGGATCGACCGCGTCCTCCGCGAACTGGAGGAAACGGCCGAATCGCCCGCGCCCATCGGCGTCAAGCGGCCGCCCGCCTACTGTTCCGGTTGCCAGCACAGGACGGCGCTGGAAATTTCCGGGAGCCGCGACGGCGAAGAGGCGGTCGAATCCGTGACCGCGGAAACGCGGGACCTCGACGGCAATCCGGTTTCCATGGAGATAACGCCCAGGCACGTCATGGGAATCGGGATCGGTTGCTCCACCATGTCCATCATCGATTCCCTGTCGAGCAACCGCGCGGTGGCGGTGGGGCCGATGGAGAGCGAGGGCTTGCTGTGGATGGGCGCTTCGGCGTTCAGCTACCGCATGCACGCCCACCAGGGATGCGGCGACGGGACGTATTTCCATTCCGCGCGCCTGAACATCAGTTTCATCAGGGACGCCATCGAGCACCTGAAGGTCCATTACGGCATCGAGGACACCAGCCAGACCCTCCTGTACGTGGACAACAGCGTGGTGGCCATGACCGGCGGTCAGCGCCCGATCGGGCAAGACGACCCCGAAACCGCCATCGCCACGATCAAGCAGGAGGGGATCGAGTGCGTCGCCCTGGTCGCGGAATTCCCGGAGGAATTCAAACATCTCCAAAAGAAATACGGCGTCCGGGTCTATCCCAAATCCGACACCCTGAAGGTGAAGGAGGAATTTTCCCAAAAACCGGGGCTCAGCGTCATCTGGTACGTGCAGAAATGCGGCATCGAGAAAAGCCGCGAGCGGAGAGCAAATCCGGAACTCGCCCCGAAAACGCGGGTGCACGTGAACGCCGAGGTCTGCGAGGACTGCGGCGACTGCGGCCTGGAGGCCAAGTGCGCCTCGGTATGGAAAACGGACACCGAATTCGGGCCGAAAGTCAGGGTCCACCAATACAGTTGCATCCAGGATTTCGCCTGCGCCAAGGGGGAATGCCCTTCCTACGTGCGGGTCCACACACGGTCCGGGAGCCCGCTCATCAAGCCAGACATCGAGCGGATCGCCATCGGGGACGGCGAGCTTGCAGACCCCGAAAGACGGATCGACCCGGAAAAAATCTTCGAGATCTACTCGGTGGGGATCGGCGGCTGGGGGTTGATGACCGCGTATGAAATCCTCGCCCGCGCGGCCACGAGCGAGGGACTGAACGTCGTCAAGGAAGACGACACGGGGCTTTCGCAGAAGGGCGGCGAGGTGCGCAACAATATAAAAATCTCATGGCCGGGGAAAAACCTGAACGAAGGGTTCAGCATCGAGGCCGGGGGCGCCGACCTGTATATCGCGTCCGACCTGATCGGCGCCGTCAACCCGGAAAACCTGCGGGCGGCGTCCAGGCGGAAAACGCGGGCCATCGTCAACACCGCGAAAATACCGACCATGCCCATGATCGTCGGCAAGGCCGTCTACCCGGACCCGGAGAGGTTGAAGGAAATCGTCGACTCGCACACCGGCGGGGAAAACAACATTTACGTCGACGCCACGGACATTGTCGAGAGCCTGTTCAAGGACTTCAAGCCGACCAACTTGTTCCTGCTGGGGATCGCCTTCCAAACCGCCGCGAATTTCCCCATACAGCGCGCGCGGAGCGTCGAGGACGCCATCCGGATCAACGACGTGGAGGCGGAGAAAAATGTCCAGGCTTTCCGTTACGGCAGGCTGTTCGCCCTCGACCCGGCGCGGGTCCTTTCGGCGGCGTATCCCGAAACCCAGACGGTGGAGGGAAAGATCGCGTCGCTTCGCAACCGTACCGGCTTCCTGGACCGGCGCCGGTTCGACCGCCTCGCGAACCGCATCCGGTTTGACGGCGATTATCAAGGAAAATTCGCCAGGGAAATTTTCGAACTGATTAAATTTCAAAATGCCGCTTACGCCGGGCGGTTCGTGGACTTCGTCGCGAAGGTCCATGACTTCGAAAAAGCCAACTTCCCGCTGGACCGGTTCCGCTTCACGAAAACCGTCGCCGACAACCTGTTCGACCTGATGGCCTACAAGGACGAGTACCGCGTGGCCGACCTGTTGACCCGGCCCGAGGAAATCGAAAAAATCGCCGGACAATACGCGAAGGGGGAGATCGTTAAAATCCGCTTCCTGTTGCGTCCGCCCATCCTGGAACTCATCCCCTGGGTGAAAGACCTGGGTTTCGTGAAGGCCCGGTTTGAAAGGGACGAAAAATGGGAATTCCCGCGATGGACGCTGGAGGTCTTGAAGCGTTGCAAAATATTGCGGGGGACCCCGTTAGACCCCTTCGCCTGGGGCAACGCGGTCAGGAAGCTGGAGCGCCAGGCCATCGCCGAATACCGGCGGAGGATCGACGGCCTCCTGCCCCTGCCGAACGAAAGCGTCTATCCCGAAGCCTGCGAAGCCGCATCCTATCCCAGCCTCGCTACGGGGTACGACAAGGTGAAAATGGGCCATACGAAAAAAGCGGAGGATTTCTGGCGGGAAAAAATCGGCGAGGTTTACCAAACCGTCCGGGAACCTTCCCGGCAAACGTCCATGCAACTGGAAGAAAGCAACGCTTCCCAGGAAAACGCCGTCGGTCTCGCTGAATGGCCCGGAAGAAACCGTCAGGAGGCGGGAAAGCGGCGATGATTGTTTCCCCAAGACCCTTCGGGAGAGAAACGGCCCAGCCGTTACAGGGTCTGGATCCCGAAGAGCTTCAAAAAGGAAACCGCCGCCCAGATACCGATGCTGGCGAAAAAACCCAGGGCCACCGCCAGCAGGATAAAAATAAGCGCCAATTTAGCCAGGCCAATGATGCCTTTTGGATACTGATCGTTCGCCATCGTTTTTCCCAAGAAACTTTTCGGATTGTTGTTCGACCGATTCGGCGGTCATTCTACTCCATTTTCAATAAAAAAACCGGCCCTAATTTCATGACCGCCCCGACCCCGGCTCTTCGAACCTCAGAAGGTGCGAGGGGCAACCTTCCCGGCAATCCCCATTTCCGAAATGGGGGATGGGGACCCAGGCCGGAGCGCGGCGCAGGCAAACGCGGACGATCTCGCATTCCAATCCGGGTTTGTCCGGGATGACAATAATGTCCTGGACCTCCGCTTCCCTCCGGTTCGTCAGCCTGTCGATGTGCCAGCGGACCGGTTTGTTCCGCCGGAGATGGCGGGCAAGGCGGCTGGGCAATCCCCGGGCGGCCCTCCCCGCGTAGAGATAGAGCCCGGGCCCGAAAACCAACAACCCATGCGACCCGGTACGCGCGCGAATTCTTTTTTCGACGCGCAGGACCAGGGCATACGCCCCCGAAGCGGGCGCCCGCTCTCCCGGTTGCAGGAAAATACCTCCCAGGGAATCGGCCAGAGTCTGGATTTCGAACATGCTATCGGTCCGCCAGTTGAAGAAAAAACCGGTTGTGTGCGATCATAATACGGTTTTCTCAATTTATTTATGATTTCCTCGCGATCCACAACGTCTCTCGTCCGCTCCGCTCTCGCGTCCGCATGCCTGATTCTCGCGCTCGTCATGCCGGGGATTTCGCGCGCCCAATCCGCCGGGGAATGGTACCAACAGGCGTTTGAGTTTTCCCTGAAGGGAGATGCGGACAAAGCCATCGAGGCTTACCGCCGCGCCATCGAGCTTCAACCGGACTGGGCCGAGGCCCACCACGGACTGGCAACGCTCTATTTCGAGGCCAAATCGGGAGTCCAGGCCATCGCGCATCTCCGGAAGGCGGAGGCGCTTTACGGACGGCGCGCCGACGACAAGGCAAAAAAGAATCTCGCCATCGCGCGCAAGAACCTCGACAAGGCCTATCGTCTTCTGAATCTCGGGCCGGAGGATTTTGATGCGCTGACCCCATCCCCCCCCGAGATCCAATGGCAAGCTACGGGGACGGGGTTCTTGATCGGCCCGGCGGGTTACCTCCTGACCTCCCTCCATGCGGTGAAGGATGCGGACCGGATCCGGGTCAGATTTCCGCGGGACAAAGTTGTCTCCGCGGAGATCGTCCGCTCGTTCGTGGTTTACGACGCCGCCCTCTTGAAACTGAAAGACGCTTCCGCCGTCCCGCCGCGCGTTTTATCGTTCGGGGATTCCTCCCGTCTGCGCCCGGGCGACCCCGTGTACGCGGTCGACCCCGCCCGGTCCGGAACGCCTCCCTACCGGGGGTCGCTCCAAACGGTCAACGCCGTCGAGGACAACGACTCCATTTTCGCCATCGTTCTCCCCTGGGAACGCGACCCGGGCGGCGCGCCGGTTTTCAACGAATCGGGAGAAGTCGTCGGCATGGCGTTTTCCAAGGCCTTCATGGAAAAAAACTTCTCCGCCCTGGAAGCGGAGAAGGCGGGGACCGATTTCGCCCTCAAGGCTTCCTATCTAGCGGGGGTTTTGCCGGAAATTTCCGGTCCGGACCGGAAAACGCGGAAACCCGGGGAAGAACCGCGGCCGGCGGACCCGGCAAAAAATACCGGAACGTTTTTAGAGGACGCCTGGCAAAATCTGGTTTCCATCGAAACCCTGCCTAAAGAAGGCCCCGGGAAATGAACTCCCACGCCGGCAAAACGGAACGGAGTATCTCTCGCCGGACAAGGCCGACGCGCTTATTCAGGACAATCTCGTTCGTTTTATTTCTGGCCTTGACCGCCGGAGAAGCGGCGGGAGGCGAAATTGTTTTACAACTTTCGGGAAACGCGGAATTCCCCGGCTGGATGACCTTACGCGCGGAAGCGGAGGCCATCGACCGCATCTGTTTCCTGGGGAAAAACGCCAAGGGGAATATTGACGAAAACTTTCTGGACGCCCTCTCTCGGTCCGGAATCCCCGAGGGCGAATACGCGATTTCCGGGCCTCTGGAGGACGAGCGCTGGCCGTCCAGGACCTTCCAGAAGAACGGCGTCCTGCGCCTGAAGGCGGCCAGCGGGGAGACTATTGCCCATTTGGGCCGCATGAAGGTTTTGGGGCTGGCGATCCATGGCCGGGACTTCTACCCCTTGCTGGAAAACCGGGTCAAGGACCCGAAAATGATCGCGTTCTACAACGACGACCTGTTCGAGCGATTGCGGACGCATTGGGGACCGCTCCGCATTTCCAACTGGGACATGGGCCGCCTGTTCGACTTCTGGGCCAGGTTCTCCGGTCCCTCGCAATGGGAAGTACGGGTACAAAGCGGCGGCGCCGAGGAAACCGTCAAAAAGTGCAAACCCGCCGCGACCCAACGTCCCGCGGATTGACCGGCGTCAAGAGCGCCTTGCCTTTATCCCCCCTTGCAAAGGGGGATAGGGGGATTTGAAACTCCTGTTCGCGCCAGCGAGTCGCTGGCCCCAACAGGCTTGACTCGGATGGCGGGCGATGATCGTCGAGGGCAATCCGGGCAGAGCCATGCCGCCCCTACGGCGAGTAGCGCAAATCCCCCCGGCCCCCTTTACAAGGGGGGAGCAATTCCAGTTTTTTCGTCGTACAATATCCGCTCTAGAGGCGCGGACGCTCTTAGAAGAAATTCAAGCGTACAATCGGGCGACCTGTTCCGCGTAGCCGTTGTAGAGCCGGGTCGGGCGCATTTCCTCCTGGCCGAGCGGCCTCTCGAATCTCTGGTCCCACCGGGCGTAAGGGACATTGGGGTCCACATTCGCCGGGAAATCGTATTCCAGCGGGGAAACGCTCTGCCAGAACGTATCCGGCGGTTCGCGGGCGAACTCGATGGCCGCGATGGACTTCAGGCTCTTGAAGCCATACTTCCACGGGACCGCCAGGCGGATGGGGGCTCCGTTCTGCGGGGTCAGGGGGTGGCCGTACATGCCGGTGGCCACGAAGGCGAGTTCGTGCATGGCCTCTTCCATGCTCAACCCCTCGGTATAAGGCCAGGGTTCCCAGAACCGTTCCTTTTGGCCGGGGGCGAGGTTGGGATCGAGGAACGTGGCGAATTTAACGTACCGCGCGGAGGACAGGGGCTCCAGAATGCGGACCAACTCTTTCAACGGAAACCCGGTCCACGGTATGACGGCCGACCAGGTCTCGACGCAACGCAAACGGTAGATCCGGTCTTCCAGGGGCATCTTCCGCAACAAGTCTCCGACGTCCAACGTCCGCGGTTTTTGCGTCAGCCCGGAAACCTTGACGGTCCACCCATCCGCGCGCAGACCTTTGGCGAGACGCCATATTTCGGCTTTATCGTCCCCGAACTCATAGAAATTGTTGTAACGCGTAATCAACCGGTCGGGGGTCACGGCCTCGCCGGAAGGCGGAAGTAGCTTGGCGGAGCCGCGCTTCTTTTTTGCCGGGGTTTTGGCCCCGCGCGGGGTTTCCGCCCAGGCTCGCGGCAGACCGAACATCCCGGAAGTCAAATACAGCCCCGCGACGGTCATTCCCGTCTCGCCCAGTTTCCGAAGAAACTTCCGTCGGTTCAGGTAAACCTCTTCCGGAACGGCTTCGCTCTCGCGAATGTCCCAAGACCGAGGAATCTTTATGCCGGACATCGTCCGTCCCTTTCCAAGCAAAGGGCGCCCGTACCCGCCCTACTTACCCGCTCCCTCTTTCGCGGAGATCGCGCAACGGAAACCCAGGGAGTTCAACCGCGCCGTAGGATCCAGATGGAAGCGCATACCCGCGTTAATATAGTATTCCGCATTATACCAGCTCCCGCCGCGCAGGACTCTTTCGCTCCCGGACGCCGGTCCCGAGGGATTCTCGGACGGGCCCTTGGGATAAGGAGCGAACCAATCGCCGACCCATTCCCAGACATTGCCGCTCATGTTATAAATCCCGAAACCGTTGGGCTCATGTGCGTCCACGGGGACGGCTCCCTCCGCGAACGGCTCTCCGAAACGGGCTTTCGTCTTGTCGGGTTGACGGCCAAAAGAGTAGTCGTTGCCTTCGGGCCCGCGGGCGGCCCTTTCCCATTCCGCCTCGGTGGGCAGGCGCGCGCCCCGGCTTTTGCAATAAGCGTCCGCCTCCATCCAGTTCACCAGGGTGACGGGACACTCGTCGCAGGCCGACCGGCCGCTACGCGCGCGCGAGGGTTGAAAAGCCTCGTATTCCCTGGCGCTCGTTTCGTAACGGTCGATATAGTAAGCGTCCAGACGGACTTTGCGGACGGGCAATTCGGCCTTGGTCCCTTGCTTTGTCCCCATGAGAAATTCTCCAGCGGGTACCAGGGCCATAGGGTCCTTGTTCAACCCAGCCGCGTCCCCAGCCTGCGCGCCGACGGCTGAAACGACCGTCATGAGGAGCGGGAGAATGCGGAGCGTTCCGTAATCCATGCGATTGATCCGTCAATTTATTTTACCGGGTCATTCCACGACCAATGTCCGCCAGGACGCGACCGCCTTGTCGGCGTTCTTGTTCTTGCCGGAGCCGTCCCAGACGGCAAAAGCCAAAAGGAACCGGTCGCCCGCCTTAAAATCGACATCGCTTTGCCATCCGGTTTTCAGATCACGGAGGAAAACCGCCGTCCAGCGCCCGTTTTCCCAGTTGCCCCGGCCGCGGACATTCTGGTTTTCCAGGGACTGAAAGGACAGGGTCCCGAACCCGCTGGAGTTGAGTTCCTCGACCGGCGACTCGCTGAAGGGGTTCAGGCGAGGACTGGCGGGACTCTCCTCGGCGCTTGCCGCGCCCTCGCGGGGACCGGCGATTTCCTGCCCCGCGTCGGCTTTCCAATGCCAGATGTTGACGGGCTTGCCGCGCTCCCCCATCCCGAAAAAGGGCGCGTCGAAAGCGTTCCCCCGTTCCAGGGCAAACTGGATGGCCGCGGAGTCCAGGAAGCCAGGCGTTCCGTGTTTAGCCCTATCGGGCGATGGGTCCTCCCATTGCAGGCGGAACGCGATTCGATTCTCGTCATGGACCGATTGGACCGTCAGGACCGCGGGAGCGCTACGGTTCCCGGCCCGGAGGGGAGACAACGGTATGTTGACGGAGGGGATTTTGTCCCAGACGGGGTTGTCCGGACGCTCGTCAAAAAGCTCCCTGGTCCGATAAGAGGTCAACGGCGCGGCGGAATCGGACGGGGACCCTTCGCCCGGGAAACGCGATTGCAGATAATGCGCCAGCCGCCACCGCTCCGCGTTACTCAGGTAATCGTAAGCGTTCATGGGGGAACCGTCGATCCCCGCGGCCAGGGTCTGGTAAATCTCGTCGCCCGCGGAACCTCCCTTGTAGAGGGCGGGCTGGCGGATATCGTAAACGTATGCCGTCTGCCCCCAACTGTCCTCCGATTGTCCTTCAAGGAGCCCCGTCTTTTCCCCTTCCTCGCCATGACACTGGCTACACCGCAGTTGCCGGTACAGGCTCCTCCCCTTCTCGACCGACAAATCGTCGAACGGGGGTTCCAGGCCGATCTCGATTTTCAAGCCGGGGGTCTCCCGGCCAAACCGGCCGGAAAACGTTTTGACGTATTCGACGACGGAGCGGACCTGCTCGCCGGACAACGCCTGGCCCCAGGCGGGCATGGGCGAGCCGGGAATGCCGCGCTTGACGGTCCGGGCGATGTCCTCCTCCGTCGGCAGGGCGCCGGGCTGGGTGGAATGGAATTTAAAAATGCCGAGGCTCAGGTCCCGCGGCCGGGGATACAGATAACGGGATGCCGGACCGTCGCCCTTTCCCCCCGGTCCATGACAGGGGACGCAAAAACGCTGAAAAAGCGCCTTCCCCTCGTCGAGGACTTTTTGCCGTTCCCGCGCGCTCGACGCCCGTTGCTCCTCCGGCTGGGCGGCGTCGATCATTTTTTCGATCTTGCGGGACTCGGCGGCGGAGCCGGCGCGGACCCAGACGGAGGACGCGCAGAAAACCGCCAAAACCAAAAACGGCGCCAGGCCAAAAAAACGGCGTCCCGGCGACCGCGACCGCTTTTTTTCAACCATCGGGAGACTCCTTTTCAAACTCGAGTCCGGGAAGACGCAAGCGTTTTCCCGGCGCTCTTATTTTGTAACATAACCGCGGGTCGTGGAGAAAAATTTTGCATGGGCGGGTTCCTGTTCCGGCGTTTTTCCGTCCATGTTATTCTAAACGGGTCGAACTTGCGCGAGGAGAAGCCGTCATGACCATCGCCGGACGCGCCACGCCGGAGGGGACGGAACGCTACAAAAAAAGAATGGCGGGGACCTGCCCCGAGGGCCGCTTCCGGCAAGCGGAGGGGCTCTACTGGTCTTCCGTGGGCATGGGGACTTACCTGGGGGCCGCGGACGCCGCCACGGACGAGATGGTAACGGAAGCGGCCGTCAACTCCGTATGCGGGGGAATAAACGTCCTCGACACGGCCGTCAACTACCGGCGTCAACGCGCGGAGCGGAGCGTCGGCGAAGCCCTGCGCCGGCTTCTGGACAGCGGCAAGGCGGAACGCGCCGAAATCGTCCTGTGCACCAAGGGCGGGTTCCTGCCCCATCCCGACGGACCCCGCTGGTTCCAGCGCGAATACGTCGATAGCGGAAAAGGCGGCGCGACCCTGGACGACCTGGCCGACGACTGTCATTGCATGCATCCCGACTACCTGGCGGACCAATTGGACCGGAGCCGCGCCAACCTCGGGGTGGAAACCATCGACCTGTATTACGTCCATAACCCCGAAACGCAACTGGAGGCCGTCGGCCCGGACGTATTTTACGCGCGGCTGGAGGCGGCCTTCGGGGCGCTGGAACGGGCGGCGGACGACGGGAAAATCCAATATTACGGGCTGGCGACGTGGAGCGCGTTCCGCGTCGCCCCCGGGAGCGCCAGGAACGTCTCGCTGGAACGGGCGCGAATAGCGGCGCAACGCGCGGCGGCGGACGGCAAAGTCGCCCTGTCGCGACGGAGAGACCGGTTCCGTTTCATCCAGCTTCCCTTCAACCTGAACATGCCCGAAGCGATGACCTCGCTCACGCAGAGCGCCGGAGGGACCTTGAAGGCCGCCATCCCCGCCGCCGGGGAGCTGGGACTTCACCCGGTGTTGAGCGCATCGTTCGCCCAAGGCCGGATCGGGGGACTGGACGCCGGCCTGGCGAAACTGTTGGGAACCGGTCTCAAGAGCGACGCCCAACGCGCCCTGCAATTCGCGCGCGGCGCGCCGGGAGCGCTCGCCGCGTTGATCGGGATGAAGGACCCGGACCATGTGAAGGAAAACCTGGCCGTGTGCCGGACGCCCGTCCTGGACCGCCAGGTTTACGGAGAAATTCTGCGCAGGCTTCAGGGGTAACGGGGAATCATTGAGGACGGCGGCGATAATTTTTAATCTTTAATCCGCTTGCATGTTATAATTTAATCTGTTAATATTGGAAAATCACCGGCGTCAGGAGGTTCATAACCCAAAGCGTTATGCGGTTGAAGCCGGTTCCGCTCCAGATGTCCTCGTTCGACGAGG
Source organism: Nitrospinota bacterium (assembly GCA_016217765.1). GTDB lineage: Bacteria > Nitrospinota > Nitrospinia > Nitrospinales > JACRGP01 > JACRGP01. Next base: position 37,255 of record JACRGP010000085.1, read on the forward strand.
CTCCCGGATTTCCACGAGCGTTGTAAATATTTCGCCATCCACTAGTCCCTCCCTTAGTTTGGCTTTCCATTAAAAGACGCATTTTTGCCGTCCGTGCAAGAGCTGTCCGGCTCTGAAAAGCCGTCGTCCGGACTCCATGCTCCAAACGAACAAGATTGTTTTTGCCTGGAATCCCAGGCCGATGTCCCCGCGGCTAAGACGACGGGGATAAGTTTTATAACATTTCATTAAAGGAATACATTTTGACTCATTCATCCACCGCTCACGCTCACGCCCCCGCCCTCGACCGCGTTCAAGAGGGATTCGAAACCCTGGGCCTCATCGAACCTCTTTGCCGCGCGGTACGCGACGAGAATTACGTCGTCCCCACGCCGATCCAATTGCAGGCCATCCCGCATCTGTTGCAGGGCCGCGATCTCATCGGTTGCGCCCAGACGGGGACGGGAAAAACGGGAGCGTTTGCCCTGCCCATATTGCAGAGGCTGGCGCAAGAACGAAAAGCGCCCGGCCCCAAAGGCGCAAGCGCCTTGATCCTGACCCCCACGCGCGAACTAGCCATGCAGATCAGCGACAGCTTCCGCGTTTATGGCCGCCATGTGAAACTCAGCCATGCCGTCGTTTTCGGGGGGGTCGGTTACCCTCAGCAGATCCGGACGTTATCGCGCGGCGTGGATATCCTCGTGGCGACCCCGGGAAGACTGCTTGACCTCATCGAGCAAAGGCACGCGCGCCTGGACAAGGTCGAGGTTTTTGTCCTGGACGAAGCGGACCGCATGCTGGACATGGGTTTCCTGCCCAGCGTCCGGAGAATCTTTTCGGCGTTGCCTTCCGGCAGACAGTCCATGCTGTTTTCGGCGACCATGCCGGAGGAGGTCGCCCATCTCGCCAAAAACTTTCTTGTCAACCCGGCGCGGGTCTCCGTCGCGCGGCAGTCCACCACGGCGGAGAACATCGAGCAGAGGGTCTTGTTCGTGGACCGGGAGAACAAAAGCGCCCTGCTCGAATCCGTCCTGCGGGATGAAAGCGTCGAGCGGGTCATCGTGTTCACGCGCACCAAACACGGGGCCAACAAGATCGTCAAGAACCTGAGCAAGAGCCGGATCCCGGCCGAGGCCATTCACGGCAACAAATCGCAGTCGGCGCGGGTCGCGGCATTGAAGAAATTCCGCTCCGGCCAGTCGCGCATCCTGGTCGCGACCGACATCGCCTCCCGCGGCCTCGACGTCGACGGGATCACGCACGTCATCAACTACGAACTCCCCAACGAGGCCGAAAATTACGTCCACCGGATCGGGCGGACGGCCCGCGCCGGAGCCTCCGGCGTGGCGATCTCTTTTTGCGACGCGGAAGAACGCGCGTATCTGCGCAATATCGAGAAAACGATCGCCCGCGCCGTGACGGTGTTCGAGGACCATCCTTTCCACTCCCACGCCGTCGCCTCCCATGGCAAACGCCGCGATGCGCCGGTCCCGGGAAATGCGGGCGGGAGAAGGACCGCAAACCGGAAATCGGGCGCCCAGCCCTCCGGGAAAAGCGGCGCCTCGCGCGATCGCTGGAACCGTCCGGCCGGCGAGACGCCTAAAAGCAACACGGGCTTCCGGCGCTGGTCCCGAAGACCCCGTTAAGCGATAACAAAACGAGACCCTTCGCTGTCGCCCGAATGGACGGCGGAGCGCGAAGGGTCTCGTTTTTATTGCGCGGGAAACTGTATGGAGAAGGGGGGAGTTTGCCGTTCCAAAAGGATCAGGAGGACAACTGCTTGATGAGTTTTTCCCAATCGGTTTCCTCGATTTCCTTTTGGGTGATGGGCCCGAATTTTTTGAACCTGGACATGTCGTCCTCGGGCAAGATGAAGTCGTCGTCGTAGACAGGTTCCTCCTCGCCTTCGCGGTCGAGGGAGGCGAGTTCTCCCATCGATTCCGGAGGATCGTCCTTCCGGCTTTTCTGGATGAGTTTTTCCTGGGCCTGGCGCAAAACCTCGAACGCCTGGTTGAAATTCTGCGTGATGGTTTGCCCCATAACTTCTATGCCCCGGTTGACCGATTTCAGGTATTCCCGGTATAGATCGTAGTGGATAAACCGGTAGTGGCTGGTTTGATTGGCGCGGATGTAGTCCTCGGAAGCCAGTTGATACCGGCCTTCCTGGATGTAAATCCTTCCCCTGTAAACGCGGGCGAGGAAGTGGCCTGGGCTCAGACTCAAAACCATGTTCAAGTTGAGCAGGGCGCCGGGCATGTTGTTTTTTTGAATATTGACGAGGACCTGGTGGAAATGCTTCCTGACCTCGGGATTCAGATTCTCACGGACCCTGAAAACCGGCTCCAGAAACGGAAATACAAACTCCCCCACCTTGAATTGGGCCAGATTGATCCACTGACTGATTTTCTTTAAACTCACGTCCAACATGGGGAGTATCCGGAAATTCAAAACCAACGATCGCCCTCGCAGACTTTCTCATGTGGTTCAAATTCTATCCGAAATAGGGCAACCCGTCAAATGTTATCAAACTTTTTTCATCCAACCAAGTCCGCTTCTTTTATTCCTCCCGCTCCGCGAAAAAAGTTATCGCCGACACCGTTTTTCACCTTCCGCCGTTTTCAATCCCATTAAATTTCCGCCGGTTTCCAGAAACCCAGAAACTCCGTAATCGCTTATTTTTCTTGACTTTAATTGATTCTAGCGCTACTTTTTAAGTATGCAATGTCCTAATTGTGGGATTATCAGCTTCAAGCTGGCCAAGAAATGTCCCAGTTGCGATGCCGACCTGAAAAATCTTCCCGTAGGCGCCGGGCAACTCGCCGAGGGAGTTCCTTTTACCATCTACTCGCCGCCGGTAGCCGTATCGCCAGCTCCCGCCCTCAAGGAATTCGACTTTCAAGTCGAGGACGAAGTCCATGCTCGCCAGGAAGTCGACGCTTTTAAAGCTTACCGGGCGGAGGAAGGGGGCGCGCCGGGCGTCGATTCCGGAGATTTCGAACTGGACCTTTCCGGCGCGGACAGCTTCATGGACCGCGCTTACCCAGGGGACGAAAACCTTGTTACTTCCAAACCCCTGGGGACGGGAAATGGGGGAAAAATCGACAGAACCCCGGACTCTCGATTCGACACGGAAAAAGGCGCCGAAGAGGACGAGGAGATAGAGGTCGAGGGTTTGGGAATCGAGCCCCTCGCCCATGAAACCTTTTCCGAGTTGGAAATCGAAGAGCCTTCCGTGAGATTGGACCTGGAACCGGAAACCGAGGACGAAACCGTTTCGGCGCTGGATTTGACCGACCGGACTCCGGAGACCCCCCCTATCGAGCTTGATGAAACTCCATCCTTGGAGACCCTCCTCGAATTGAGTCCGGCGGGACCTCTGGAAGTCGAGCCCGAACCCGCATTGGGCATCGAGCCCGAGCCCGCGTTCGAACTGGAGCCGGAGCCCGAACTGGAGATCGAGACAGAAACTTCCTTGGAACTGGAACCGGAACCCGCGCTGGGCATCGAGCCGGAACCCTCGTTCGAACTGGAGCCGGAGCCCGAACTGGAGATCGAACCCGGAATCGCCTTCGACCTTGACGCGGACGAGGAAAAATACGGCCTGACTGGCGAGGAACCGGCCCAGGAAATCGAGCCCGCCGCGGATTTGGGTATCGAACCGGAATTGGAACTCGGGGAACCGGAAATCGAGTTCGAACTGGAGGATTCTTCCGAGCCCTCCCATCCGAGCGGCGAAACCGGATCCGCGAAGCCGAAGGAAATCGAACTGGAGATCGACGGGATCAAGCTGGAAATGGAAGACGACGAACCTGATGAGGGTTCGGACGCTCCCCCTGAAGAGAACAAGTAACTAATACCGGCTCGCCTCAAATCAACCGTTCCAAACTCTCGCGAAAAACGAAAGCCATTTTCGTCCGTTTTTTCGGCGGACGCCGCGTAAAATCTCAACATTTTTGCGGAAAATTTCCTATTCTTGGAATATAATTACCCTTTTCGCCTTCAGGGCATCTCCTTTGAAATAAAACCCAACCCCATGGAACCCCCAAAAGCCGGTTTCTTCCGTCGCTTTTTTGCCTTGGGTGTCGATTGTATCTTGCTGGATATCGTGGGGGGGATTGTCTCGTACCCATTGGAGAAAAAATTCGGCCTGTCAACCAGGGAAATCCTTGAGCAATTGACCTCCGGGGGCGGGGAGGTCAAGCAAGCGTTGACTTACGTTTTACTCTACACAACCCTTCTCACGGTGTTGTGGGGACTTTATTTTACCTGCTTCCTGGGGGTTGACGGTCAGACGCCGGGCAAGAAACTGTTGGGCGTCAGGGTGGTCCGCGTGGACGGCAAACCCATGGACTACAAGACCGCCTTCAACCGGTTCGCCGGTTACTCCATTTCCGGAAGCGTTTTCTTCCTCGGATTCATATGGGCCCTGTTTGACAGGAACAAGCAAACATGGCACGACAAAATGGCGCATACGATCGTCGTCAGGAAACCATCTTAAAACCCATACTATAGGAAGTCGTTAATGAAAAAGCAATACCTCTTGGCTCCCGGACCCACGCCGGTCCCCGAACACGTGGCCCTTGAAATGGCCCATCCCATGGTCCATCACCGGACCCCGCAATTCAGCCAAATCTTCGCCGAAGCGGCGGAAGGCGCAAAATACGTTTTCGAGACCCAACAGGACGTCCTCCTGCTGGCGTCCACCGGCACGGGGGGCATGGAAGGGTGCGTGACCAACCTGTTCAGCCCCGGCGACAAGCTCCTGGTCGTCAACGGCGGCAAATTCGGCGAGCGGTGGGGGAAAATCGGGCAGGCGTACGGCATGAACGTGGTTTGGCACAACGTCGAGTGGGGCAAGGCCGCCGACCCCCAGGCGGTCAAAAAAATTCTGGACGGCGACCAGGACATCCGCGGAGTCCTGGTCCAGGCCTCCGAAACTTCCACCACGGCGGCCCATCCAATAAAAGAACTGTCCGAACTGACCCGCGGCCGGGAAGACGTCCTGCTGATCGTGGACGGGATCACCGGGGTGGGCGTTTTTCCGTTGCCCATGGACGAATGGGGAATCGACGCCATGGTCACGGGCTCGCAAAAAGCCCTGGCCCTGCCGCCGGGCCTGGCCTTGGTGGCCCTGAGCGGGAAGGCCTGGCGGGCGGCGGACAAATCCCAATGCCCGCGTTTTTATTTCGACTTCAAGAAGGAGCGGAAAAACCTCGCCGACAAGACTTCGGCCTACACCCCCGCCGTGTCCCTGGTGATCGGCCTGCGCGCGGCGCTGAAGGACATCAAGGCCGAGGGGCTGGCGAACGTGCACAAGCGGCACAACCGCCTGGCGCGCGCCACCCGCGCCGCCGGTAAGGCCCTGGGCCTCAAGTTGATCGCGCCGGACGCCCCGGCGGACAGCGCGACGGGCCTCTTCGTCCCCGAGGGCATCGACGGCGGGAAGCTGGTCAAATTCATCCGGGACGACCTCGGCGTCACCCTGGCCGGCGGACAGGACCACTGGAAGGGGAAGATCGTGCGCATCGCGCATCTCGGTTATTTCGACACTTTCGACATCGTCATCGCCATCTCCGCCCTGGAAATGGCGCTCAAAAAATTCGGCCATAAAGTAGATCTCGGGAAAGGAGTGTCCGCCGCGCAGGAAATTCTCATGGAAGCGTATTGAACTTGGTCCCTCTTCAAACCTCGTTAACGGGGGAAGGACGGCTGGGTTCGCCATTTTATAAATACAAGCGATCGCTTTTCGCAGGATTCGATCGGAGTTATCGAAATGAAAATTCTTGTCAGCGACAACCTCTCCAAGGTGGGGATCGAGATCCTCAGGAAGGAGAGCGGGATTGAAGTAGACGTAAAAACCGGCATGACCAAGGAGGAGTTGATCAAGGCCATCCCCGCCTATGACGGCCTGCTCGTCCGAAGCGCCACCAAGGTGACGGCGGACGTGATCGAGGCGGGCGCGCGTTTAAAAGTGGTCGGCCGGGCGGGGATCGGGGTGGACAACGTCGACGTCGACGCCGCCGGGAAAAGGGGCATCATCGTCATGAACGCTCCCGACGGCAACATCATCACCACGGCGGAACACACCCTCGCCCTGATGCTGAGCATGGCGCGAAACGTTCCCGGGGCCAATCTCTCGGTGAAAAGCAAAAAGTGGTCCCCGAAGGATTTCATGGGCGTCGAGCTGTACGCCAAGACCCTCGGGATCGTCGGTTTTGGCCGCATCGGCGCCGTCGTGGCGGAACGGGCCAAGGGATTTGGCATGAAGGTCCTGGTCTATGACCCGTTCGTTTCCGACGAGCACGCGGAGAAACTGGGCGTCGAGCGGGTCGAACTCAAGGACTTACTGCAACGGTCCGACTTTTTGACCCTCCACACGCCCAAGTTGCCAGGGAAAGCCCTGCTGGGCAAGGAGGAGTTCGACATGATGAAACCGGGCATGCGGATCGTCAACTGCGCCCGCGGCGGGTTGATCGACGATGCCGCCCTCGTCGAAGCCATCAAGTCCAAAAAAGTCGCGCAGGCGGCGCTGGACGTTTACGACAAGGAACCCGTCTCTCCGGACAGCCCCCTGTTGGCGATGGACGAGATCATCTGCACCCCGCACCTCGGCGCCTCGACCGAGGAGGCGCAGGAAAAAGTGGCCGTCGCCATTTGCGACCAGGTCATCGACTTCCTCAAATATGGCAGGGTCCGCAACGCCGTCAACATGCCCTCCATCGACGAGGATTTGCTGGCCAAGATCAAACCGTTTTTGGAACTCGGCGAGAACCTCGGGAAACTGGTCTCCCAGCTCACCGACAGCGCCCTGCGCAAGGTGCATATCCAATACAACGGCGAAGTGGCCGCCCACAAGGTCCAGCCCATCACCATCGCCATCCTCAAGGGGCTTTTCGCCCGGACGATCGACGGCGTGAACATGGTCAACGCGCCGTATATCGCCAAGGAGAGAGGCGTCGAGGTCCAGGAGTCGAGGAGCAACGAGATCCACGACTACACCAGCACGATCCAGGTCCAGGTAACCGCGGAGACCGGCGGGCGGAGCATCACCGGGAGCATCTTCGGCAAGGGCGACCCCCGGATCGTCAAGTTCGACGAATACTATTTCGAGGCCGTGTTCTCCAAGTACATGCTGGTCCTGAACAACATGGACGTCCCCGGCGTCATCGGCAAACTGGGGAATATCCTGGGCAAGAACGACATCAACATCGCGGGCTTTCACCTGGGCCGGTTGTCGGAGAAAGGAAAAGCGGTCGCGGTGATCAACATCGATTCCCCCCCGACCAGCGAAACGCTCCGGGAACTCCGGGAAACGCCCAACATCCTCGAAGTGCATTCGGTCATGCTTTGAAGGCACAAAAAAAGGGTCCCCTTCCGGGGACCCTTCGTTTCCTGAAATCCGAAATGTTTCCCGCTTTCTTCCGCCGGGGGCGCGGCGCCTGCCTCAGGAGCTTTTGTCCTCGCCGGATTTCGGGGCGGCCTGAGCCTGTGCCCCGGCTTGTTGCCCGAACACGCGGGCGATGACTTCGTTGACGACCTGTTCTCCCAGGACGTTGTAAACGGTGTTGGCCGCCTTGAAATGCGGGCTGGTGAACAGGCTCAACACCTTCTTGCTCGAATACCCCAGCATCATGAACTCGTGGGCATAGTTCTCCGCCACCAGGCGCAGGGTCTTGTCGTCCGCGTCTTCGTCGCCCGTCGGCGGCCCGGCGTTGGGGTCCACGTCGTCCTTGACCTCGTAGACGTAAATCAGGTGCCAGCCGAACTCGGTTTTCACCGGCCCCACGACCTCGCCTTCCCTGGCGGAGAATGCGGCCACTTCAAAAGGCCGCACCATCGCGCCCTTGCCGAACCATCCCAGGTCCCCGCCGCGTTTTTTGGACGGGCACTCGCTGTAACGCTCGGCGAGCTTGGAGAACTCCTCGCCCTCATCGATCTTTTTTTTCAAGTCCTCGGCCAATTCCCTGGTGGCGACCAGAATATGGCGAGCCTGTATTTTTTTGATTTTTCTGTCAGTTGCCATGTCTGACCTCGCGGTATGGATTCATCTTTCCGTCGGCCCGCCCCTCCCTCTCTTCCTCCGCGCGCTCTCTTTCCTTCATGGGCGGAGCCGATGGCGCGCGAATCAGTTGAGCTTCAACGCGCAACACTTCTTGTATTTTTTGCCCGAGCCGCAGGGGCAGAGGTCGTTCCGGTTGATCTTCGCCGTCGCGATGCCGGTCTTGGGACTGGCCTCCATCAATTCCTTCCCGAGTTGCTTGACCTGCTTGTACCTCGATTTGACGACGTCCGCCAGGTTGGGGACGAACTGGTTGAGCGCCGCCAGGATGTTGAGTTCGTCCCCGCCGAGCTTCTTATCTTCCTCCTCCCTCAATTTTTCGTCGAGAAAGTAGGTGTAGTTGAACAACGGGGGTTGCTTGTCCTCCTTGGGGTCGAACTTGTAGAACGCCAGGCGGGCGTCTTTAGCGCCGTTTCTCGGGTCCATTTCATAGGAGTCTTCCGCGAAATACCTTTGGCCGTCCTGGGAAAAATCAAGAAGCAGGTTGTTCTTGGGGAACATCTCCATATAGTTGACGTACCGTCCGGACTCGAAGACCAGGTAGGACATCGGGTTGCGTTCCCCGTATCCCTTGGCCTCGAGATAGCGCTGTCTCAAGAGGGTCCACGCCTCGTCGCGCAGGTCCTTGACAAATCCCTTGACGATTTCGTTCTCCAACGGCTCCAGCTTGGGGTGGTTGGGTAACGGGCCATGAGTCTTGTTGAAGTTCAGAAGGAAGGAGATCCTGCGATCGTGCTCCTCGTCGTATAGCGAGACGGTGGCGTGGTTGCAGTCGCAGAAGGGATTGGTGCAATAATAATCCTCGAGAACGTACACGTTCCGGTAGTTCTCCTCCTCAAAACGAAAAGTCATGACCGACCGGAGACTTTCCTGCCGATTGATCTCTCTATACGCTTCGATGGCCGTCCTCCTTTCTTGATTGCCGGTGGGTCGAGGTTCAATCGTTGGGTTTTAGGGTACGGACCGCGCGGACGGTGTCCCGGGTGATATCTTCCTTGTGGTTCGAGTTCACATGCCCGTAGCGGAAATAAAAAATCGCCGCGCACCCGTGGGGCCTTTCGGAACTGGTCCAGGTGGTGTATCCTCCCCCCGGCGAAAAGGCCGGGTCGATGAAGATCTCGAACCGGTCCATATCGCGGACATGCCGCTCCCGGGACGCGTCGTAAAGGTTCTCCGCCTCTTTGAGCGTGGGCATGCGCCAATCGTCGTACCCGGCGAACTTCCGGATGTTCAAATCCTTGAGGTAGGACCACGCCTCATACCAGTTGGTCCATTTATTGACGTCCTGTATGGCGTCGGACTGTTTCCACATGAGATGGGTCTCCGTATCCGTGACCGTGCCGTCGCCGTTGTCCACAAACCGTTTCTTGTTGTCCAAATCCAGGCCCTTTCCTCCTTTATCCCTGGACGTTCCGTCCAGGACCTTGAAACTCGTTTTTTTCCAGGCCGCGGACCAGCCGCGTGGCGCCGCGCGAAACCCGGTAAATATCGTCGAACATGGGCGCGCCCTTTCGATATCCGAAACGGACGGCCTGGACCTTGTTCCGCACCTCGCTGGTCCAGCAAAGAAAGCCAAACCCCGGGGCGAACGCCGGGTGAAGCGAAGCCGGCTCCCCCATATGGTCCTTGCTCCGGTATGTCTTGCCAAACAGGCTCCGGGCTTCCTCGCCCGTGGGCAGGCGCCATCCCTCGCGGCCGGCAAACCGTTTGCGGTCCATTTCCCCGGCGAAGTCCCGGGCTTGAAGCCAATTCATCCACTTGCCCGTCATCTGCCAGGAGTCTTTCTTGAGCCACATCAGGCGGGTTTTCAGGTCGACCACCACGTCGTCTCCCTCGACGAAACGCCCCTCGGTTTCCGGCGCGGCGGCCCTGTCTTCCGGTTGTGCCATAAACGTTCGACCTCTTAATCCTCGGCTTCGTCCGTTTGCCCTTCCTTCGGCTTGAAGGCCCGGACGGCGCGTACGCCATGGCTTCGCAAACCCTGTTTGTGCCATTTGTAGTCGCCGTTGTAATAGTGAAAGCGCATGGCCAGGGTCTTGTCCGATTTCGAAAGGGTCTTGGTCCAGGTCGTTATCCCGGCGCCCGGGGGAAAGACTTTGTAAAGATAAACCGTGTCCCCATACGCGTCGGTGGTGGGGTGGTTGGGATCGTAAATCGTCATCGCTTCCTTGCGGGTGGGCATCCGCCAGTCCTCGCGCTTGGCGAAGTATTGCTTGTTCAGTTCCAGGCAATACGTCTTGGCTTCGGCCCAGGTGACCCATTTGTCGAGGTCCAGATAGGAATCCGACTTCTTCCACGTGAGCCCCGTCTCAAGGTCGCTGACGGTCCCGTCGCCGTTGTCGACGAACCGGTTTCCCTCCCGTTCCAGGTCTTGCGCGGTTTGTAGATGCCGCACCAAACGCGCGCCGCTGGGGAACCCGTCGTTCTCCTTGGCCAGCCAGTATTCGTAATCGGCGCGGTAATCGTAACCCATCGCCGCCTTGGCGCCGCGCGTCTCGCTGGTCCAGGTGGCGTGTCCGCACCCCGATGGGAATACCGGGTCCAGATGGATCTCGACCCCTTCCCGGTCGGTGTTGCTGAACTCCGGATCGAACAATTCCCGGGCCTCGGTCCCCGTCGGCAGGCGCCAGTTCCGATGCCCGGCGAACTTCCGTTCGCTCATTTTCGCGGCGTACTCCTGGCCTTGATGCCAGGTGACCAATCTTCCCAGTTCCAACCAAGTGTCGTTTTTCATCCACATGAGACCGGTCAGAAGGTCCGTGACGGTCCCGTCGCCGTTGTCCACGAATCGGGGACTCCCGGAGGGTTGCGGGGAATCCGCCATGCGCGGCCCGGTCTTGCCTGTGTCCTTACGTTCCATGCCTTGTCCCGTCAATTTCGCCGTTTCTCTTTTTCGGAGCGGTTCAACTCTTTTCTGCAAAGCCGTACCGCGCCGAAACTGTATTCGTCGACGGAAACGACTTTCCCGTCGCTACAGTCGAAACGGGGCCGCCGCGTCGAGGTGTCGCCCGCCAGCCAGATCGACTTGAACGCCCCTTCGGGGAATATGACGTCGATGTGGAGTTGAGCGCCGCCCTTGCCGGCGTTGACCAGGGACGGATCGTAAAGGGACTGCGCTTCGTCCGCGGTCGGCAGACGCCAGTCGGAAAAACCGCCCACTTTGCGGGCGTTCTTGTTGTTGGCGAACTCCCGGGACTCGTGCCAGTTCAGAAACTTGCCCTTGTCCTGCCAGGAGTCCTTTTTCATCCAGTAGGTGTTGGTCTTGGCGTCGAAGACGACCATGGGACCTTTATCGACAAAACGTTTCTGCTCGGTTTTCGCGTCCTTGACTTGCGGAACTTCGCTCATTGGATTCCCTTTCCGATCCCGACTGCGATTTCAATCCGTGTAACCGATTTCGACATCCCCCTCGTCCACGTCGACGATGACCGGGACCACGTATTTCCCGTTGGAGTATTCCAGCATCCTTTCCAAGGCCTTGGGGTCCTTGTCGACGTTGACGTAAAGGAACGGCCTGCATTTGCGTTTGAAATCCGCGCGCGCCTTTTTTGTATGGGGACAGTCGTCCTTCCCGAAAATCACGTAATGGCTCATGGCCTTGTCTTTCGATACGGCCGCGCGGACCGGGACCCGCGCGGGAGGAATACCGTCAACCGTCGAACTTCTTGGTTTGTTTTCTCCATTCGGGCTCCCACTCTTCCTTCCTCTCTTCCCGGACGACGCGGACGTGGGAATATTCGTTGTCCTTGTTCTCCCAGACATCGTTTCCCGTGACGTAGCTGAACTTCATCGCGTATTGGCTGAAATCGGGCTTCTCCTCGTGCGTCCACGTGTTGTGGCCGCCGCCGGGTTCGAACAGGGGGTCGATATGAAGCTCGGCGCCGTCCTTGTCCCTGTTCGTCTTGTGGAACGAAAACAGGGTCTTGGCCTCGTCGTATCCGGGAAGCCGCCAATCGTCGTATCCGGCGAACCGTTTCTCGTTCAGGCTGTCGCAATAGTCGAGCGCCTCGTGCCAGGTGATCCCGTAGCCGAACTCCTTGCAGGAATCCGACTGCTTCCACATGAGACGGTTCACGGAATCGCTGACCGTGCCGTCGCCGTTGTCGAGAAACTGGGGGACCTCCGGCTCGACGACGACGTCCTCTTCTTCTATTTCGCTCCAGTCATCGTCGCCGATCCATTCCTCGACGTCGTAGCCCGATTCTCCCACCAGATCCTCGGGTTCGAGGTCCGACAGCTTTTTTTCCAGGTCCTCAAGATTTTCCTCGCCAGGCATGATTTCTCTCCCGCTTAGAGCGTCTAACAAAATGAGACTCTCATTAATATCCTCCCCCTTGAGGGGGAGGTCGGGTGGGGGTGAAAAGCTGGGCTAACGCCCAGAGGCGACGCGGCGATGACGCTGACGCGATCGCCGGAACGCGATTTCCGCCTCGGCGTCAGCCTGAGGCGGTATCGGATCCAGCGTTCACGCTGGTCACCCTCCCCCAGCCCCCTCCCTCAAGGGAGGGGAGCGATTTGAGCGTCAAGTCATCGTCTCATTTTGTTAGACGCTCTTAGGGCTTATCGCCTTATCGCCAACGGACCCCGAACGCCGGGCTCCGCAAAAAACAAAGTTTACGCCAAAACGCCAACGGCTTGGCGAACGCCGGGCTAAAGGCCGCGCACCAGGCGCACCGACGTGCCGGTGGTGGAAACCTGCTGGTCGACGCAAATTTCCCTGGCGGAGGGGAAATAGCATTTCCAGGCATAGGAATCGAAACGCGTCTCGCAAGTCCACAAGCTCAACTCGCCGCCCGCCTGATAGTCGGAAACCGAACGCTTGACCTTTTCCGGAAGGTTCAAAAAAACCTCCCGGTAAGCTTCCTTGTTTTTGAGCAGGTTGCGCAATTCGCTTTTAGTGGGAAGCCGCCAATTATTGTAACCGAGATAGTTTTGCTCGTTACAAGCTTTCCTATAGGCGACGGCTTCGTCCCAGTTGAGCCATTTGCCCAACTCCTGCCGGGAATCTCTCTTGGCCCAGATCAAATCGCCGTCCAGGTCCGTAATCGTGCCGTCGTTGTTGTCTTTATAGATGCCGTCGTTACTTGCCACGATTTTTATCGGTTAAAAAAACGCAAACAAAAAAACACTCTACTTTCTCCTCCTCTCATTCCTCCATCGATTCTTGCAAACCGCTGTCTCGCAAGGACCCATGGAATGGAAAACGCGGACGCTTTTTAGAATGAGACTCCGAGCCTAGAGTGTTTCGTTAAACTCCTATATCTCCCCGGGATGAAACGCCTAAGGTCTTTTTCAATGTAAGTTCAAGATACCATCCGTCCCTTCGATTTTCAAGAAAAAATCCGGCGGGAACTCCGTGACGAAAGAGGCGGAAAGGCGCGCGGGAATCACCGCCAGGAACCGCCGAGGCCCGGTTCCGCCTTCATTTCGGGAACGCCTTGGGGAAGGGGGACGGGCGGGCCGTCCTGGCGCACCAGGCGGGCGCTGGTGTTCAGACAACTGTCCGTTTCCTTGTGCGACCCGGCGCCGCAATTGTACGAGAACACGTAGGCCGTGATTTTCCCCCGGGCGTTGCTCGTCCAGGTGTTGTATCCTCCTCCCGCCGGGAAAATGGGGTCGAGGTGGATCTCCATGTCGTAAGTGTCCAGGATGACGCTGTCCGGCGCGTACAAACTGTAGGCTTCCTGCTTGGTCGGCAACCGCCAATCCGCGTGTCCGGCGAATCGCTCCTTGTTTTTTGCCTCCACATACTTGAGCGCCGAATGTTTTTGACTGGAAATATAACCTATGAACTTTTTAAGGTCCTGATAGGAATCGTTCCTCATCCACATCAGGTTGTATCGGGTGTCTTTAATCGTCCCGTCGCCGTTGTCGATGAACCTGGGTCCCGAACTCATTTTCCTGAATCCTCGAAATCCGGTTGGAATCCCGTGAAATAAAAAAGCCGGAAGGTCGAAACCTTCCGGCTTTGAAAAATCTGGAGCGGACTTGAATTAACGAGCGGCTTCCCCGCGCTGACCGCCAATGACGCCGCCGACGTCTCTCTCGGTGCCTTCAGGCTGACCGAAACCGGGTTCGATGTAGGTCTGAGGCACTACGTGATCCATCTGGTAGTTGGGCTGATAGGTTTTCCCGGAACCGGCGTCGATTTTCCAGTCATGGCGATCGAAAAGTTGCCGCTGACAGTTGACGGTGATGTCGCCAGGCCCCTTGTTCGTGATGACCGATTTACTGGCGATCGCGTTGGTTTCATAACCGCCGGCGGGGATGGCAACTTTCCAAACCTTCTCCCAAGCAAAGCCATGCGGCCCAATATCGAACTCGATAGTGGTTTCTGCCGTCTCGCTCAGGTTGTAGACGACCCAACCCGCATTCTCACATGTGGAAAATCCGTCTTTTGCCGCCGCCGCCGCCGCTTTCGCCGCCGCATCCGCGCCCGCCGCCGCCGCTTTCGCGGATTCCGGTTTAACTACGTTGACGTTGGCATATGCGGACGTGCCGAAAGCCACGAACGCCAACGCCGTAAAGATGATTGTTACAGTTTTTCCTACCATGAGCTCCCCCTTTCAAATTGTCGAAGTTTGCAATTAACCCTCATTAGAAAAAGAAAAAGCAAAACTAAAACGGTACCACCTCCGATCACTGCCTACTATTCTTTAGCTATATAAAAGTCAAAAAAACCTGGAAGGCGAAGTTGACGGTAACGCTCCCCAAAAACTTTCAGGGGCTTTTATGATTGAACCGAAAATAGCAAACCGCCTCCGGGAAGTCAAGCTCTATTTTACCCGAAAAACATTTCGCCCCCAAAACGCTGATTTTAAAGCAAAAACAGACCGTAAAAGGCCCGCCCCGGCGCCTCCTAGACGCTGAACTTCACGGAGGTGAGGTTGAGAAGGTTCTTGGAGGTCCTGAGCGCCTTTTCCCCATCGTCGGTGATGTCGTTGACAACCAATTGCAGGACCTTGAGATTCTTAAGGCATTTCGACTCGGCCAGATACCTGGCGCCGGCGTCCCCGATCCGGTTGGAAGCCAGATTGAGGGTCCGCAAATTGGAAAAAACCGGGGAATCCGCGATGGCGCGGACGCCCTCGTCCCCGATATCGTTCTGGGACAGGTCGAGGGCTTGGAGGGAAGACAAACTTTCCTCCAAGGCGAGGGCCCGGGCCCCGACCTCGCGAATGAACTTCGCTTTCAGACTAAGTACCCGTTTGTCCTTGCTCAAACCGTCCCGGATCAGACCTTTAATGTCCGCCATGAAATTCCGTCCTTTTCTCGATTCGATTCGCCCTGGGATTTCAGTCCAAGCCGCGGATTTCCTTGGCCAGGAAACCGTTATCGTCGAAAACCCGCCAGCCTTCCGCCAGCATCTTTTTGGCCACCTTCAACAACAGGTGCGCCGCCGAGTAGTTGGGATCGATCTCCAACGTCTTCCGCAGAAGCTGGACCGCCTTCTGGACGTCCCTGATCTCGCCGCCGTAGTCGGTCAACTGCCTGGACTTGTCGATCAGGTCCGACGCCCACTTGTAATAACCGCCGGCTATCTGGAGCGGAGCGTTTTTGGAAACGTAGTCCACGATCTCCTCGTCGGCCTTGAGTTTGGGCAGGTCGCGTATGGCCATTTCAAATTCGCGGATGGGAGCCTCGTATTCCCCTTCGTTGACGTCCGTGATCGAGGCCTTGTCCTTGTGGCTCGACATGAGGCCGACGGAGCTTTTCACCACATTGGAGGAAATCCCTCTCATCAACTGCCGGAAACGCAGACCGCCGATGCCAAAGTGGATGATGGCTCCGAAGGAACCGTCGGCGTCGCGTTGCAAGGCGCTTTCGAATTCCTGGTTCGCCGCTTCCAAATCGCCCAGATCGGCCAGCGCCTCCCCCAGATTGTAATAATGCACGCAATTTCCGGGATCTTCCTCGATCTGCCTGCGGAATTCGGCGATCTGCGCGTCCAGGTCGAACTCGACTTCCTCCCCGGCTTCCTCTTCGCCGGGTTCCGCGTCTTCGACCCGCGCCGGGGCCTGGTCCTCCGCCAAGCCTTCCTCTTCCGGCGTTCCGGGGCGATGCGTATCGTCCGGGCCCGCGGCTTGTTCCTTGCCGGTTTGGTCTTCGTCTTTCATGGGACGTCCATTTTTTTCAGCGTCTTGAAACCCGCCTCGAATATTTCATTTCCCAAAGCCGCCCTTGAAAAAACGTCAAGGAGCTTCTCCTGCCGCCTTCGCCGAACTGCCGGGCGCGTCGCTTTTTTTCCACGTCCGCACGGGCCGTATCGCCGACAGGGACAACTGCGGCCCTCCCTTAAAACTGGGATAAGCTTTTCCGCGAATATAGTTGAACCCCCAGGCGTAATCGTCCTTGTAGGCTTCGCTGGACCAGAAACAGCAACTGGTATTGCCGAAAACCGGGTCGATATGCACGTTGTGCACGTCCCAGTAATAGGCCCAGGGGACGCTTTTGGTTTCGTCGTACAACGTCTCCAATTCCTTGCGGGTGGGCAGACGCCAGTCGTCATAACCCGCGAACCGTTTCTCGTTCAACGCCTTGACGTAATCCTGGGCCATGAACCAGTTCAGCCATTTCTTCGCCGTCTGGAGGGAGTCGGACTGCGTCCACATCAACCCTTCCCTCGGATCGACGACCGTGCCGTCGCGGTTGTCGATCAACCGCGACGGGGTGTTCATGACGGGTTTCCTGTGTAAATCCACCCCAAACCGCTTCGATGGGTCTTCGTTGTTCAGGAGCGGGTCGGGGGAGGTCACTTCCGTATCGCGCGCAATCCCCGGCCGTTCCGCTTCGTCCGCGAAACCGGCGGTTGCGGCAAGCAGAAGGACGGCAAAAGCTCCGGCCGCCAGGGTCCGCCTCGCGCTGGCGGCGGCGCGCCGCCAAATTCCGTGACGCAAAAACGTTTTCATGAGTAGTTACCAGCCTTCCGCGAACGAAGGAATAAAAAGAAAACCTTGTCCGGACGCAAAAACCATCTTCCGTCTTTTTGTTGTCATTCCCGCATAGGCGGGAATCCAGTATTTTCAAGGAATTTCTGGATGCCCGCTTGCGCGGGCATGACGATTTTTGGGCCAAAAGGGACTTTTTCAGCCGCCGCCTATTCTTCTTTTGGAGCCCATTCGGGCTCCCAAGACAGGCAAATCCCCGCGGGGTTCCTGAACTGCCCCGGCTCCTTGCCCACCGAGCCCCACCGGGCGACAAAATTGAATTCCGGGTCGAACTTCTGGACCCGGTGGTTCAGGGTATCGACCACGTACAGATACCCATACGGGTCCTGGGCGATGGCCATGGGGCAGTTGAACTGCCCTTCTCTTTTGCCGTATTCGCCTATCCGGGACACGAAAGCTCCCTCGCGATCGAAAATCTGAAGCCGGTTCTGGCTCTTCTCCGCGACCAGGATCCTCCCATCGCGGAGGACGGCGATGCCATTAGGATAGTTCAACCTCCCGTCCTCGAATCCGTATTCCCCGAACTTGGACATGAACTGGCCGTTCTCGTTGAATATCTGTATGCGCTGGTTGTCGCGGTCGGCGACGTAAATGTTTCCCTCCTTGTCCAGGGCCACGCCGGTGGGAAATTTGAGGAACCCGTCGAAGTTCCCGGCGTACCCGAACCCCAGCAGAAACTCGCCGTCCTCGTCGTATCTTTTCAGACAATGGTTCGAGGTATCGACCACCAAGATCGTGCCGGTGGGCTCGGCCACGATTCCTTCCGGCCAGTAAAACTTGTCCTGCCCCCATCCTTCCTGGCCGAAACCGAGCAGATTGCCGCCGTCCGGATCGAACTTCTGGATGCGATGACAGCCGGTGTCGGCCACCCAGATGTTCCCGTTGACGTCCAGGGCCACGCCGCTTGGGGTCTTGAACTCTCCGGGGTTATAGGGGGGACGCGTCCCGGCGGAGCGGCCGAACTGGAACAGAAATTTCCCGTTGCCGTCAAACTTTTGAATGCGGTCGTTTCCGGAGTCGGCGATCCAGACATACAGCTTGGAGTGGTCGACTTTTACCGCCGCCGGTTTCTCCTCGGGAAGGGTTTCGATACCGGCGACTTCCAAGGAGGTCATTCCAACTCGCCCGACTTCTTTCTTAATGTCTTCCGCCATCGTTACGCCTTTTCGCGGACGGGGTCCGCGTACGCTGAAGTGTCAAATCGATCGTTGGGGAACGGGCTTGCCGTAAGAGCGTCTAACAAAATGAACCCTTTGGCTCGGCCCTCAAATTCTCCCCTCCCTCGACCGGGGAACGCCCCGGAGCGGGATGGCCAAGCCCGGATTGCCCCCGATGACTCCCATTCGCCATCGGAGCCAAGCCTATTGAGTCCAGCGTCACGCTGGGGAGGGGGCTGGGGGAGGGTGACCGGCGTGAACGCTGGACCCGACGCCGCCTCAGGCTGACGCCGAGGCGACCGGCGTGACGCCGGATTCATTATCGCCCCGGCGCAAGCGCGGGGCGGCATTGCCCACCGGGGGCGTCCCCGGCGTCATCGCCGCGTCGCCTCTGGGCGTTAGCGCAGCGTTGCACCCCCACCTGAGCTCCCCCGTCACGGGGGGGGAAGTTATGGAACACTTCATTTTGTTAGACGCTCTAAGGGATCCCATGCAGTTGCAACCGTGGTTTACCGGCGGCGAGGCGGATGTCTCTCCGAAACATCGACGAATGCGGAAAAGGACATTCCCGTCAACAGAGGGTAAAGGAAATACCGTCCCGATGAAGGACGATAGATGGGAAACTCGTCATGGCCCGCCCGCTTCGGCGATTCGAATCGACCGCGCGGTTTTCCGCGCCCGCCCGCCAAAACCTTCAGTTGACCATGAAACCTTTCACGTCGAGGATCTGATACTCGAAGTCGCAGGCCTTCTGGAATTCCAAAAGCCGTTCGTTCCAGTTTGTCTTGAAGGTATCGAGGTTGTCCAGCTTCGGTTTCTTCTTCATGAGCTCGACCTCGCGGTACAACGGCTTTACCAGGTTTTTATGGATCTGCTGGACCACGTTGCGCAATTTGATCACGCACTCCTTGGTCACCAGTTCGCGGGTCACGCCGTCGACCTTCTCCAGGAGCCGCAAGAAGGTTTGGATGGTGTTCAAATGCGTCAGATAGCTTTCGGCCAGCTTGTGATCGTATTTCAAACCGCAATCGATATAGCCCGGCATCAAAAACATTCCCACATGATGGTCGAACTTGACCGACAGGGTGATGAGTTTTTGGAGGTAATCGACCTCGCGAAGGTCTTCTTCCTCTTCGCCTTCAGCCAGTTCTTTCGCGGCCTTTTCCTTTTCCTTCTGGAGCTCTTTCTTTATTTTCTCCAGTTCGCTGAGGTCGGAAAGAGAGTCGTCTCCCATGGTAGACGCCTGGGTCTCCTCATTTTCCTGTTCTTTGTTGGCTTGAATATCCTGTTCGCTCAATGGACTGCCTCCTTAATAAAACCATAGATTAAAAACGCATTAAAATCAACGCATTAGAGTCTTGCTGGGGATGTGAATAAGTATAATCCTATTTTTGCGGGAGTGTCAAGGGTTTTACGGGGAACGCAGGGGAGGCGGTCCAATTGACGCCGCCAGCCGCAAGTGATATAACGTCCGCAATGTCCTCCTCCCATTCCTGCGAGGAACAAATCGTTGATTCCACCGCACAACAGGGAGACGCTCGAAGTCGTCGAACTCGATAAAGCTATCTTGGTTAACATTGAAGGAGTTATTGTCAAAGAAGCTCTAAAAACCACCGCAATAAATGCGGTGTGGGGAAAACCCCAAAAAAGCAAATGGTGACTTAATGCCAGAAATCAATCTTACGCAAGCCGAGGCGGATGCCTTGATGGCAATGGAAAAAAGCAAGCTGGATGACCAGCGAATAGATTATCCATCGATGGGAGGTGCAATTACGATTCCCTTGATATCGGCGGATAAACGGGAACATTTTCTGCTTGATATAAGCCGAGGCAGGATCGACCTTTTCAGAGGGAAATATCAGAACCGGGCACGACAGGCCGTGATCTTGGCAAGGCTTGACTTCGGCGGCGCATCTCATCGCAATCCCGGCGACGAGGAAATCCCAAGCCCGCATCTTCATGTCTACCGCGAGGGCTTCGGCGACAAGTGGGCCATCCCCGCACCCGCTGACAAGTTCGGCGACATTTCAGACCTTTGGCGGACGCTGGAGGATTTCATGCGATACTGCAACATAACGGAGCCGCCCATTATCGAAAGGGTGTTGTTCTCATGATTGGGGAAATCCGAAAACTGCTGGACCAGTATGTGGCATGGTTGAAAAACAAGACCGTGTTGCGTCCAATCGATGATTGGGTTGAAATCACAACCCCCTACCTCGACCGCCACAACGACTAC
>JACRGP010000086.1 GCA_016217765.1 Nitrospinota bacterium
GCAAATCATGTTATGATGACTTTATGCCACAAAATATTCTGATTCTCGACACCAGCCGCCAGGAGGTCGAATCCCTCAGGGAAATCATGGAGAAACAAGGCCATGATGTCATGGCCGCGTACGGGGCAAACGAGGCCGCGAGGCGGTTGCGCGATAAAACCTTTCATGCCCTGATAGTCGGACCGCGAATTGTGGCGGAAATGGGACAAAAGGTCTTCGCCCAGCTCCAGCCGGAGGCCTCGGGCGTTATGCGGCTGGTCCTTTTGGGCGCGGGTCCGCGGGAAGACGTTTCCGCCGCCGCCGAAAGATTCGGTTACCATATTTTGAGACACCCCGTTTCTCCCGCGGACATTGCCGAGGCCCTGATGCGCCGGGACGCGATTTCCGCTCCCGGAGCGGTCCCCGGCGGCGTTGGATCCGGCGGCCCGTTGGCCCCGCCGGAGATTTTGGGAGAAAGTCCCGGCATGAGACGGTTACGGGAAACCTTGCTGGCCGTGGCGCGGACCGACGCCACCGTCCTGTTGCGGGGCGAGACGGGATCGGGCAAGGAACTGGCCGCCCGGTTCATCCACTGCCATAGCTCCAGGTCCCGCGAACGCCTGGTCGCCGTGAACTGCGCGGCGCTGTCCGAATCGCTTCTGGAAAGCGAGCTGTTCGGCCATGAAAAAGGGGCGTTCACCGGAGCGCACCGGCAAAAACCCGGGAAATTCGAATATGCCGGAAAAGGGACCTTGTTTCTTGACGAGATCGGCGAAATGGCTCCCCACCTGCAAGCGAAGATGCTTCGCGTCGTTGACGACCGCAAGTTCGAAAGGGTGGGCGGCAACCAGCCGCTTGCCGTCGAGTGCCGGATCGTCGCCGCGTCCAACGTCGATTTCTCGAAGGCGCTGAGCGCCGGACGCTTCCGCGAAGACCTCTACCACCGTCTCAACGTCGTTTCCATCCAGCTCCCCTCGTTGCGGGAGAGGCCGGAGGACATCCCGCTCCTGGTCCGGCGCTTCCTCCGGCGGTTCGCGGACAAACACGCCAAACCCGTCGGCGACCCGCCCCCCCATTTTCTGGAACGGCTCGCGAGCCATTCCTGGCCGGGGAACGTGCGCGAATTGGAAAACGCCGTCGAGCGAAGCGTGATCCTCGCCCAGGACGGCCGTCTGCAAGACCCGCCCCTGCCCGTTGCCGGAGCGCAAGGATCCGCGCCGGACTTGCCCGGTCGCTTCCCGGCGGAAGACCTTACCTTGCGGGAAATGCGTAAGCGGGTCCTTGCCCCGCGCGAAAAAAACTATTTCGAACGGTTGTTGCTGGCGCACAAGGGACACGTTTCCCGCGCCGCCCGGGCGGCGGGAGTCGACCGCAAAACGTTCTACCGCGGCCTGCGGGAATACGGGATCGTCCCCGCTCTGTTCAAGATAAGACGCCTTCCTTTTAAATAATTGTAGATTTTATTCCCCAAAATAAAAATAATTTTTTCATTTGTGGAATTATGTCCACATGTTTTCGATTTTCCCTCCGCTCCGCATTTCCGAAGAACGCGACAACTCCTTGTAAACCGAAGACCTTGTGTCGCGCAGGGAGAACGGCACGGGGATTGCTCATTCTTTAATGGGGGAGTTCCGAACCGTGACGGAAACGGTCCTTCGCGAGGCGCCCCCCCAAGCGGATTTTCAGGAGCGTTTTGAACCGAGGAGACCCTATGAGCGAAATCGATTTTGAATCCATGACAAAGGAAGAACTGCTGGCCCTGGCTAAAAAGAACAATATTACCGTCCATCCCCGAATCCTCAAGGGCGACCTGGTGGCGCTTCTGAATCTGCATCTCTATCCCCGCAAGAAAGAAAAGAGCGGGAGAGACAGCGGTAAGGCGACCGTTGGCAAGCAGGCCGCCGCTTCTAAAAAGGAATCGCCGGAAAAGTCCAGCGTCACGGCGAGGAAACCGGATAAAAGACCGGCGGATGAGAAGAAACCGGTTTCAGCCAAAGCAAAAAGCGAGATCAAAGCCGGGAGCAAGGCCAAGCCCGGCCTCCAGCCCAAGGTCCCGGAAGAGTCCAAGCCCAAGACCACCGTTGAACCGAAAACCGGTCCCGTTAAATCCGCTCGCAAGCCGAGTCGCGTTTCCGCGCCGGAGCCGGCCAAGCCGGGCTTGGGGGCGACTCCGCCGCCGCGCCAGCGGGCGGCGCCGGGCAAGCGCCCGGGGGCCATGCCGCCTCGCGCTTGCGCCGAGGCGGAACCATCCGCGGCGCAACGCCGTCCGGCCAGCGTGACGCTGGACTCAACGGGCTCAACCCGGATGGCAAGCAAACGTCATCGAGGGCAATCGGAGCCGGGCCCATCCGCTCCGGGGCGTTCCCCGGCGGCCGAGACGCATGAGTTTTTGCCCAAGATGCTGGCCGAGGACGCGGCCCAGGAGGCCAAGTTCATGATCGGCAGGCCGGAGATCCGCGACGAAATGCGCGGCGAGGCCATGGAGGAGTTGCCTCACGGCTACGAGGACAACCGGCTGGCCCTCATGGTCCGCGACCCTTATTGGCTGTATACCTATTGGGACATCCACCGCGGCAAAATCGAGGAGGGAGCGCGCGCCTTGAACCGCGGCCTCCATGAATTGCGCTGGATTTTGCGTCTGCATCCCGCCATGTCGGTAGGCGCGGCCGCCAATTTCCCGCCGATCGATTTCGAGGTCGACCCCAACGCGCGGAGCTGGTATGTGCACGTGAACTCTCCCGGCTCCTCGTATTACGCGGAAATCGGCCTCATGGACCCGGACGGGAAGTTCTACCGCCTGGCCCTGTCGAACACGGTGACCCTGCCCATCGACCGGCCGTCGGACATCATCGACGAGCGCTGGATGACCGCGGAGGAGGAGTTCCAAAAACTCTACGCCATGTCCGGCGGGTTCCGCATTGGCGCGGGTTCGGAACAGTTCCAGCGCGGACAACGCCTGCCGTTCGGCTTGTTCTCGGGCGCGGTGAGCAGTTTCTGGAGCGCGGCGGTCCCGGCCAAACGCGAGAGGAAATTCTGGTTCTGGCTGGACGCGGAACTCATCGTCCATGGCGGCACGGAACCCGACGCCAAGGTGACCCTCGGCGGACAGAGGATCCAACTCCGGCCCGACGGGACGTTCACCGCCCGGTTCGCCCTGCCGGACGGGATCCAGACGATCCCCGTCACGGCCGAATCGTACGACGGTATCGAAAGCAGGACCATCACCCCCGAGGTTACCCGGCAAACGGAAAGACCCGAACCCGTTATCAAGGAGAATTGACCATGCCCCAAGGTTATGTGGCCATTGTTTTGCACACTCACCTGCCGTTTGTCCGGCATCCCGAGCACGACGAGTTTCTGGAGGAGGACTGGCTGTTCGAGGCCATCACCGAAACGTATATCCCGCTCATCAACATCTTCGAAGGGTTGACGCGGGACGAAGTCCCCTTCGCCATCACCATGACGATGAGCCCGCCCTTGCTATCGATGCTGAGCGACCCCCTGCTCCAATACCGTTACCGCCGGTTCCTGGACCGCTCCATCGAGTTGTCCTACAAGGAGGTCGAGCGGACCCGGTGGCAACCGGAGTTCAACCGGCTGGCGCTGATGTACCATTGGAAGCTCAACCAGGCGCGCGAGATATTCGCGACCCAATACCACAACAACCTCGTCTCCGCCTTCAAGAAATTCCAGGATTCCGGCCATCTGGAGATCGTCGCCTGCGCGGCGACGCACGGGTTCCTTCCCCTGATGTCCGTCAACCCGAACGCGGTGCGCGCGCAGATCCGGGTCGCGGCGCAAGCGCACGAAAAGTTCCTGGGGAGAAGGCCCAAGGGCATCTGGTTGCCGGAGTGCGGTTACGAACCGGGGATCGAAAAGTTTCTGGAAGAGGCGGGCATCCGGTTCTTCATCACCGACACCCACGGGGTCCTGCACGCCACGCCGCGCCCCAAATACGGGGTGTACGAGCCGATTTATTGCAACAACGGCGTGGCGGCGTTCGGCCGGGACGTGGAGTCCTCCAAGCAGGTGTGGAGCGCCCAGGAAGGTTATCCGGGCGATTTCGACTACCGCGATTTCTACCGGGACGTCGGTTTCGACCTGGAATACGACTACATCCGTCCCTACATCGCTTCCACCGGCGAGCGCAAAATGACCGGCTTCAAATATTACCGGATCACCGGCAAGAGCGACCACAAGGAACCGTACAATCCCGACAACGCCATGAGGAAGGCCGCGGCGCACGCCGGGAACTTCATGTTCAACCGGGAGAAACAGGTCGAATACCTGCGCGGCGTCATCGGCAAGGAGCCCCTCGTCGTGGCCCCGTACGACACCGAGCTTTTCGGCCATTGGTGGTACGAGGGGCCCGAGTGGCTCAACTTCTTCATCCGCAAGACGGCCTACGACCAAAACGTCTTCGAACTGACGACGCCGTCGCGGTTCCTGCGGGAATACTCCACCCACCAGGTGGCCACCCCCTCGGCCTCCAGTTGGGGTTACAAGGGCTACAACGAATACTGGCTGTGCGGCGCGAACGACTGGGTCTACCGGCACCTGCACAAGGGATCGGAGCGGATGGTGGAACTGGCCCAGAAATTCGTCCACGCCAACGGCTTGACGGAACGGGCCCTCAACCAGGCCGCGCGGGAGCTGTTGCTGGCGCAGAGTAGCGACTGGGCGTTCATCATGACCACCGGGACCATGGTCGATTACGCGGTGAAACGCACCAAGAACCATCTCCACCGCTTCCACCGCCTGTACGACGACATCAACAACCAGACCGTCAACCCGGAATGGTTGACCCAGATCGAAAGCAAGGACAACATTTTCCCGAATATCGATTTCCGGGTTTACTGCTGAGCGTCCAGCCCGGCGGACGACGGCGGTAGAGACGCGATCGGGCGTTTCTACCGCCGCTTCCGTTTATTCGGGCGGCGATGCCTCCCGGAGGCGAATCCCCCCGGCCCCTCCTTCGGCAGGCTCAGGACAGACTTTTGCAAGGGGGAGGCGGTTTCCGCCTCGGCGTCAGCGGGAGGCGGAATCGCCGATTCCCGTCTCACTTCGTCCACGAACCGCCGCATGCCGTCGAAATGCGAACCCTGCCAGTAGTTGCGCTTGCACCCCGGGCACTGGTGAAACTTTTCGAAATCCCGCCGGACCAACGGCGGCAGGGTCTCGACGATCTCCTCCTTCCCGACCTCCGCGAGGGGCAGGTTGCATTCCATGCACAGGGTGAACGGACGGAGGGCGTCCGACAGGTCGAACCGGCGGACGACCTCCAGGGCCTGGTCGCCGGGCATTTCGCTCCGGACGCAATAACCGCGCGATACGGCCTTGCGTCCCAGCAGTCGGCGGTCGCGCGTCAGGACGACGCGTCCCTCATTTTTCATGACGGCAATCAGATCGTTATCGGAACTGTCGTTGCGGTAGAGGCAGTCGAATCCCAGCAGGCGGAGCTGGCGCGCCAGTTTACCCAAATGGACGTCGGCGACGAACCGGATGTCCCGCAACGGCCGGCCGGGAAGACGGGTCGCCGGCCCGATATCCAGCGACTCGAACACGGGGTAAACGCCGACCCTGTCGCCATCCAGAATTTTGCGGGAAAAATCGGCCGGTTCGCCATTGACCAGCAGGAGGTCGATCCGGTCGAGCGGGACGCCCAGGGCGCCGACGACCTCCCCCGCGGTCGCTCCGGCATCGAACGGACGGGACAGCCACTTCTTCCGGTCTTGGAGGGGCAGAAAATCGTTCAATTCCTCGTAGAAGCGTAATTGGACGGTAGGCATGACGACCGGACCGGAAAGATTGAACGCCAGAGTTCAACCGTCAGTTTACCAGAACCGGCATCCGGAAGAGATGGTAAACGCTTTTCGTGACTACCCCAGTTCATATCTTTGGACCCTCCGGATGTTTTTCGTCTATAATAAGCGCGACAGGTTACCCCGCGTGACGTTGCCAACCTCATCTTGACAGGACCATAGACCTTGACGACATCAAAAGACCGCCTGGAACTCGGCCAGTTCATCCCCCTGCATTACCATTACAACATGCTGAACGACGCCGCGCGGATGTCGAGTTTCAAGGAAGCGCTGGAATACGCGGTCCGCCCCGGGGCGCGGGTCCTGGAACTGGGCGGCGGCACGGGCGTGCTCTCTTTTTTCGCCGCCCGGAACGCGGCCCGGGTCTGGTGCGTGGAAAGAAATCCGGAGTTGGCGGTCGAGGCCCGAAGGATTCTGGCCCTCAACCCATCGGCGGGAAAAATCGAGGTCGTCGAGGCCGACGCTTACGATTATCTCCCGCCCGAGCCCGCGGACGTGGTCATCTGCGAAATGCTCCACGTGGGACTGTTGCGGGAAAAGCAGGTCCCGGTCATCGCCTCGTTCAAGGAGCGTTATCTAGAAAAATTCGGCCCCCCTCTCCCAAGATTCGTTCCGGAAGCGACCATACAGGGGGTGCAACCGG
The DNA here is from genome assembly GCA_016217765.1 of Nitrospinota bacterium. GTDB lineage: Bacteria > Nitrospinota > Nitrospinia > Nitrospinales > JACRGP01 > JACRGP01. The sequence continues at coordinate 6,445 of JACRGP010000086.1, forward strand.
TCCAGCAATCCTTCGACTTCCACGGATTCTACGCGCCCACCGTCCTTTTTCAGGACCCCCTCTGCATCCAGGAGAGGACCCGGGAACTGGGCGGCGTGGCCATTTACCAAATGCTTTCCTACGCGGAAAACGTCCCCGCGACCATCGAATGGAGCGGCGTCATGAATATCGACAGCGCCGGTTCCCTCAACGCGGTCCGCTTCATCACGAAAAATATCCTGGCCATCCTCGTTAAGCAACAACGGACGATCGATTGGCGGATGCAGTATTTGGTCCTGCCGTTGGCAAAAGCGGTCCCCGTTAAAAAAGGCGATTCGATTCCCATCCGGTTTTCCTACGCCCCAGGTTGTCCCATCGGCGAATTGCAAGACTCGTTGTCGGTCGGCTGATTTTATTCCATCCTGGCGTTCGCGGCCATTGCTTCTCCCGTCAAGGGAGAGGGTGACAAAGGGTTCCTTCGTCCCTTGCGGGACGCGCCCGCGGGGCGACAGGTCAGGATGCGGGAGGGGTTATTTCTGGGGTTCCGGGCCGGCTTCCGGCGTCTCGGCAATGCGGTTGACCATGAAACCGAGGTCTTTCTTATTCTTGCTGATTTTTTTCAGCAACTGCCGCAGGTCCGTTTCCGGAAACAAGGCGTTGAGGTCCTGTTCCGCGTCCGGGAACAACGGGTTCAGGTCGATTTCCTTTTCGGCTTCCGCCCCCTCGGTTTGCGGGGGAACCATTGACGCCGCCGCCGGGGATTTGACGGATTCATCCAAAGGTTGGGATTGGGTTTCCTTCATGTCTCGACTCCTAATGCCTGTTTTATATTTTAACAAATAATCGGCGCGGAACAACCGTTTTCACTTCTTCCTGGGGAACAGGGACAGGATGGCGGGAATCGTATCGAGGGCCAGTTCCCGGTCCAGGTCCAGCAGGTATTTCACCGTCCTCTTGACCGCGTCCCAGTCGGGATCCGCCTTGCCCAGTTCCCGTTCCACGCGGTCGATTTCGCCGAGGAGTTCCTCCCGGTCGCGCCGGGACAAGGACAGCTCGGCGGCGCGGTCGCGCGCTTGCGCCAGGGAAACGGGCCCGGCGGGCGTCTCGGGTAGTCCCGCCTCGGCGTAAGCGCGAGGCGGCGTTGCCTCCGGGCGCTTGCCCGGCGCCTTCGGTTTTTTCCGCGCCTTGCTCTCCAGCGCGTTGAGAATGTCCTTCAGGATTTGGACGGCCGCGTCCAGGTCGGATACCAGGGCGATCCGGTCGTCGATCTCGTCCTGCTCCTGCGCGGACTTGGAAAGGAAATAATCGGAGGCGAAGCGGATTTCCTCGAACGCCGGCAGTTTGACCGGGGCGTATTGGATTACCGCGTTGCGGATTTTGTCGTGCCAGGGGGCGAAAAGTTCGTCGTTCCTGTTCAGGCATTGTTCGCGGAGGAACCGCGCCTCCCGCAGGATATTGCCGATGACGTCTCTCCATTCCTCGGACATAAACGATTCGCGCCGTTACGTTAAAATCTCGCCAGGCAAACGCCCAGGAAAATCGTCAGGGTCATGACCCCCAGCAGGAGTTTGCTCGTCTTCCGCATTTTATCCAACGTGGCCGGGACCCGCTCGCGGTTTTCCGGTTTCAGGTCCAGGTCGGAAAGCCGGGAGCGCAAACCGAACGTCTGGTACAGTGAAAGAAAAAAAACCGCGATCGCGCAAACCATCTTGGCCCCGAACAGGTTGTAGTAGCCGGGCTTGAAGTTGACCTGGAGCGTGTAGTTTTCCATCAGGTAGACGATCCCCGTGCCGATCAGGACCAGCACGCTGACGAAGACCGCGGGGGCGAGGATGTCCAGGGCCTTGAACCGCGCCGAGTCTTCCGCCGGGTTTCTGTCGCGTTCGCCCTTCTCCAGGGCGGGGAGTAGCAGTAGGACGCAGTAGGCCGCGCTTCCGGTCCCGACGGCGGCGGCCATCAGGTGGATGAATATCAGGACGTTGTTTTCCATATCAGATTGTCGTTGCGAGGAGGCTTTGCCGACGAAGCAATCCAGAGCATCTGGATCGCCGCGCCGCCCACTCGCCGCGGGGGGTAACTGGCCAAATCCGGATTGCCCTCGATGACGCGCATTCGCCATCCGTGTTCAGCCCGTTGGGTCCAGCGGTACGCTGGGCGGCTCGCGATGACGCTTTCCTCCCCCCGTTATTATTTATACAGGCGCCGATAGTATTTTACGCGTTGTTTTGCAGGTAGTTCAGCAAAAGGCGCACGCCAAACCCGGACGGCCCTTTCGGGACGTAAGGCTTGTCCTCCCCCGTCCAGGCGGTCCCGGCGATGTCGAGGTGGGCCCAGGGGCAGTCCCCGGCGAAGGCCTTGAGAAAGGCCGCGCCGGCGATGGTCCCCGCCCCGACGGATGGGCCGGCGATGTTTTTCAGGTCGGCGATATCGCTCTTCAGCGATTTTTCATATTCCGGCCACAGGGGCAGTTCCCAGACGCGCTCGCCGGTCGCGGAGCCGCTCTCTTTCAACTTTTCCGCGAGGCCGGAGTCGGAACTCAATACCGCCGCGGCCTCGTGCCCCAGCGCGATGACGCACGCGCCGGTGAGGGTCGCGAGGTCGACGATCGCCTTGGGTTTATAGCGGGCGGCATAAGTAAGCGCGTCGGCGAGGATCAGCCGGCCTTCGGCGTCGGTGTTCAACACCTCGATGGTTTTTCCCGACATGCTGGTCAGTACGTCGCCGGGCTTGATGGCCGAACCGCCGGGCATGTTCTCGGTCGCCGGGGCCAACCCGACGACGTTGACGGGGAGCTTCAAACTGGCCACGGCCTGCATGAGGCCGATGGCCGCCGCGGCGCCCGACATGTCCATCTTCATCTCGTCCATGTTCGGCGCCGGTTTGAGGGAAATCCCGCCGGTGTCGAAGGTGACGCCTTTGCCCACCACCACGGTGGGCGCCTGTTTCTTGCCGCCGCCGAAATATTCCATGACGATGAACCTCGGCGGCTCATGGCTTCCCCGGGCCACGCCCAGGAGGGCGCCCATGCCCAGTTTCCTCATCTCCGCCGGGCCCAGGATTTTGCAGGTCACGCCGTGCTTGCGGGCCATGGCCCGCGCCGTGTCCGCCAGAAATGACGGCGTCGCCGTGTTGGCGGGATGGGCGGCAAGGTTGCGGGCGAGGAACGTCGCGTCGGCCACTTTGCCCGCCTGGTCGGCGGCCCGGCGGACAGCGTCCCGCCTGGACTTGTCCGGCGCCAGCAGGACGATCTCGTCGACCCGGCTTTTATCGTTGTCCTTGTCCGGGCTTTTATACGCGTCGAAATGGTACAACGCCAGGTACATACCCTCGGCGGTCGCGCATGCCATGGCGTCGGGCGCCCCCGGGGCCTCTTTCAGCCCCGCCGTCTTGAACTCGCCGGAGCGGACGTAACAGGTTATTTTTTTGAAACAGGATTTCTCCGCCAGCCGGGCCGCCGAGCCGGACGCCTGGCGGATTTTCTCCGCGTCGATCTCCTCTTTCTTGCCGACGCCCGCAAGAAGCACGTTGTCCGCTTTCATCGACCCGTTGCAGTTGAGCAGAAGGGTCTGGTTGAGCTTGCCTTCAAACCGCTTGTCCTTGAAGGCCCGGCCGATAACGCCCTGGAGATGGGCGTCGATCTTCTTGAGATAATCGTCCGGCGTTTTCTCCTCCGGACAATGGATGATCAGGCAGTCGGTTTTGTGGTCGAAAATATTTTCGTCCCTAATCGTCGTTTTAATCATAGAGTCCTTGAAATGTGATGGATTCGGAAGAATTTGAGAGAGGTCTGGCGTGACGCCGGGGACGCCCCCGGTGGGCAACGCCGCCCCGCGCTTGCGCGGAGGCGGGGAATCGCTCCCCCTTGCAAAGGGGGCTGGGGGGATTCCGCATTGGTTATGAAGGTATTCTAGAAAAAATCCCCCACCCGCACA
>JACRGP010000087.1 GCA_016217765.1 Nitrospinota bacterium
ATGAGCATGGACCGAAGGGATTTTTTGAAGCGGGTGGCCGGGTTTTCTCTGGGGTTCGCGGCGGCGAACCTGCTGGTCCCGACCTCCGCCAAGTGTAAAGCGGCCGCTCCGGTAGCGGAATGGATCGGGACCCGTTATTTGGACAGCGCCATCAAGGAAAATATTCGAAAACTGAAACAAAATCATCCGCATCTCAAAATCGGCGAAACCCACTGCCACACTACTTACTCGGACGGGAATTACAGCGTGGAACAGCTCATGGTCCGCTCCGCAAGCCTGGGGTTGGATTTCCTGGTCATCACCGAGCACCTGATACCCAAGCTGTACCCCCTGGCCCATTCGATCGCCTCGATCGCCGAACGCGGGCGGCAATTCAGGGACTGGGACCATGACGGGCTGGAACCCATCAGGGTCTATCCGGCCTTCGAAGTCAGCGCCGAGCAAGGGCATTTGATCCTGGCATTTCCCGACGATTATTTAAAACCCCAACGGCGCGGGGACATCGTCCGCCAGTTTTCCCGCTTCGATTCGACGATTTTCCCCATGGAAACCGCGGCCCGGCTGGTCAAACCGTTTGGCGGGATATCGATCGTTCCGCATCCCAACATCTCCCGCGCCTATCCTTTCGGAGTTTCGACCGATTTTGTCAGGGAACACCTCGTCGGCCTGGTGGACGCGATCGAGGACATCAGCGCCGGGCACGGTTACCGCGCAAGTTACGCGGCGGACCTCGGTCTGTCGTCCATCGGCTCCAGCGACGATCATTTCAACCTCATTATCGGGACGACGGTAACGGCATACGATTCGAGTCTGCACAAGGACTTGATGTCCGCCGTCCGGGCGCGCGAAACGTTCGCCTTGAAAGTGGACGATTCGCTGGACGAGTTGATCTCGGCGGCGCGTCTGGTTTTATAAAATGACGCGGTCCGTCCGACCTCAATAAATATTTTACGGGATACCTTGCTCAAGGACCGCGCTTCCATGGACTATATCGTTTTCCCTGGCCCGTTGGGCCTGATGGGGCTCGCGGCAACGCCGGCGGGGCTGTGCCGCGTCGCGCTCCGCGTCGCCAGGGAATCGAGTTTCCGCGACTGTCTCGAAAAAACGCATCGACGGACTCCCCGGAACAATCCGAATGCCCTGAAAAAAATCAAACGCCAATTCGACCTGTATTTTTCCGGGAAACTGCGGAAATTCTCCTGCCCCCTGGACTTCGGCGGCGCCACGGCCTTTCAGAAAAAGATTTGGACCCGGTTGACCGCGATCCCTTTTGGGGAGACCCGCAGTTATCAATGGCTGGCGCAAGCCGCGGGGCGTCCGTCGGCCTGCCGGGCCGCGGGCAACGCCAACGGGAAAAATCCCCTGCCAATCGTCGTCCCCTGCCACCGGGTGGTCAGGAAAAACGGGGAACTGGGGGGCTATTCCGGCGGGACGGACATCAAGCGGTTCCTGTTGGATCTGGAGAGGTCCCATGCCGCTCTTTAATACCCGGGCCATCGTCCTGCGAAGCGTCAACCTCTCGGAAACGGACAAAATCGTCACCTTCATGACGGAGAAATTCGGCAAGATCAAGGGCGTCGCCAAATCCGCCCGCAAAATCAAGAGCCGTTTCGGAGCGGCCCTGGAGCCCATGTCCTACATACAACTCATCTATTTCGGCAAGGAAAACCAGGAATTGTTCAAGATCAACCATTGCGATATCATCCAGTCTTTCCAATCCCTGAGGGAGGACTTCGCGAAGCTCTACACGGGCGTTTACTTCGCCGAGCTGTTTGACGTTTTATTGAAAGAGGGCGACCATTGCGCCGCGCTGTTTCAATTTCTCCTGGATTCCCTCGTCAGGGCCCAAGACCTGGACCATTTGGAAACCTTGCGCCGGTTGTTCGAACTGCGCCTGATTTCGTTGCTGGGCTATGCGCCCAAGCTGAACCATTGTATACTCTGCAAAAAAAATCCCTCCCCCGGCTGGATCGGTTTCAGCTATCATCGCGGCGGGATTGTTTGCGAACCCTGCTCCGGGAGGGAAAAGACCGAAATAAAGTTCCGGCCGGGGACGCTGAATTATCTGAAAAAACTGTCGATCATGGACGTCAAGCACGCCGGGAGACTAAAAATCCCGAAGGAAGCGGAACCGGAAATCGAAATGGTGACCCACCGCCTGGTGCTGTCCCACCTGGGGCGGGAACCCAAGTCCTACCCTTTCATAAAACAGATGGCCGCCCTCGGATAAAACCAACAGCGGCGAAACCCAATCCACGCGAGTAAAACCATGAAAAAAAGAGCGATCAGGACCGACAAGGCGCCCGCCGCCATCGGCCCTTACGAACAGGGGATACAGGTCGGCGGCTTCTTGTTCACCTCCGGACAGATAGCGCTGGACCCCAAAACAGGCGAGTTTTTAAAGGGAGAAATCGAAGAGGAAACGGAACGGGTCCTGAAGAACCTCGACGCCATTCTGGAGGCCGCCGGGATGACCCGCGCCCACGTGATCAAAACCACGGTCTACCTCGCGGACCTGGGGCATTTCCCGCGCATGAACAAGGTGTACGAAAATTTTTTCGGGGAAAACAAACCCGCGCGCTCGACGGTGCAAGTCGTGGCTTTGCCTAAAGGGGCAAAAATCGAAATAGACGCCGCGGCGGCCGCCGGATAAATTAAAAACGCCATGGCAAGGAAAAACAAATCCGGGCAAATCAACTTCTTCAAGTCCATGGGCGTCCTCGGCCTGATCGTGATCGGCGCCATCGCTTACGGCTTCCTGGGCTCGGCCCCCAACTTGAGCAAGTCCGATTACCACGACAAATCCATCCCCAAGGACCGATGCCTGTCGTGTCACATGAAGGAAGCGGCGCGCAACCCGATCATGCCCCATCGTCCGATGGAGAACTGCCTGTTCTGCCATCGACCCGCCGGGGAATAACGCGCGACGTCACGGCTCAGCTAAAAAAAGATTTGTCGGAGAAATGGTCCATGTCGGGCTTGCCGATGGGGTAGACGTTGAACCCGATCTTGTAAAGCCCCGCGTGATCGAGGATATTTCGCCCGTCAAAAATGAAGGCGGGTTTTTCCATGTTTTTATAGATGCGTTTGTAGTCCAACCGGCGGAAGTCCTCCCATTCCGTGAGAATGGCGATCGCGTGGGCTTGCTTCGCCGCCTCGTAGGGGTCGGCGGCAAAATCGATCCGGCCCTCGACGCCTTGCAGGTCGGCGCGGGCGTTTTTAAGCGCCTGGGGATCGGAAATGCAAAGATGGGCCTTCTCCTGCAACAGACGCCTGCAAATATGGACTGCCGGGGCGTCGCGGGTATCTCCCGTGTCGGCCTTGAAGGCGAACCCGAGGACGGCGATTTTCTTGTCCACCAGGGTATTGAACATGGCCCGCAGGATGCGCTTCACGAACCTCTCCATCTGATAATCGTTCATGGAGACCACCTGGGCCCAGTACTCGGCCGCTTCGTTCAAGTTGTAATGCCGGCAAAGGTAGACGAGGCTCAAGATGTCCTTGCGGAAACAGGAGCCGCCAAAACCCACCCCGGCCCGCAGGAATTTCTCGCCGATCCGCGAATCCTTGCCGACGGCGTAAGCCACTTCCGCGACGTTGGCCTCGGTCGCCTCGCAGATGGCGGAAATGCTGTTGATCGACGAGATGCGTTGCGCCAGGAAAGCGTTGGAGATCAGTTTCGACAATTCGCTACTCCACAAGTTGGCGGTCAGGATTTTCTCCTTCGGCACCCATCTTTGATACATTTTGACCAACTCCCCTCTCGCCTTGATTCCCGAGGGGGTCTCCTTGGAGCCGATCAGAATGCGGTCCGGATTCTCCATGTCGCGGATGGCGGAACCCTCGGCCAAAAATTCGGGATTGGAAAGCACTTCGAACCGGACGGAATTGTTCCCCGAATGCAGTATCCGCTCCAGGGTTTCCGCGGACCGCACGGGGATGGTGCTTTTTTCGACGACGATTTTGTCGGAACGCGAGCATTCCTTGATGCGCCGGGCGGTCTGTTCGATGTATTGAAGGTCCGAGGCTTTCCCGGCCCCCTCTCCGAAGGTCTTGGTGGGCGTGTTCACGGAAACGAAGACGATGTCCGCCGCGTCGATCTCCTTGTCGAGATCGTGGGAAAAAAACAGGTTTCTTCCGCGCGCTTTTAAAACCCGCTCCTTCAAACCAGGTTCGTAGATGGGCAGGTTGCCGGAATTCCAGGCGTCGATCCGCTCCCTGGATTTATCGACCACCGTGACCTTGTAATCCGGGCACTTATTGGCGATGACGGTCATCGTGGGACCGCCGACATACCCCGCCCCGATGCATACTATTCTTTTCTTGAAACTGTTTTTCGCCATCGGCGTTTTCTTCCGGGAAATCCGTTAAAAAAAAGGGTCCGATCCACAAAAGCGGACCAGACCCTTCTCGACCGATTGAGATTACTTTTTGTAATTGAACGTGCCGGCTTTAGGATCATAAGGCATTGCTTCCTTCTTGAAAACAATCTTATCATCCTTGATGTCGAAATCCTCGATCAGGAGAGGCTTGACCTCGGACTTGGCTTTTTCAGCCTTGCGGTCCTTGATCTTTTCGAGTTTTTGGTCCTGGTTGTCCGGCGTCCAGTATTTATCGATCTCGTGGACCTTCTTTTTCCGCTCTTCAAAGTTGAACTTGTATTTGTCGTGCACGGTCGGCTGGAACGGCGTGTTGCGGTGCGTATGGCAACGCGTGCACACGTTGGGGTAATCCCACCGCTGGCCGTACTGCTCGGTATCGGTTTTGTGGAAATCGCCCTTGGTGTTTTTCATGACCACGCGGAATTGGGCTCCGCCCGCGACCGAATGGCACATCTCGCATCCCACCTGCTCCTTGTTCGGTTCGTTGGGATCGACGGGAGAGCTAACGTCCTTGCCCTTCTTCATCGTGCCGGCGGGTTGGAATCCGCCTTTCTGACCGTAACCCGTGGTATGGCAACGCAGACACAGCGGGGTCGTGGTATAGTCTTTCTTGGGATCCAGCTTGACCCTGACCTTGGCTTCCTCGCGGACGCCCGGTTTCAAAAGGTCGAAGGTCTTGCCGTGCGGGGAATCCTTCCAAGCCTGGTAATATGCGTCATGGCAACTTCCGTTACATTTCACGGCCCCGACAAATTTCGGACTCTTGGGGATCTTTTTTTTCTTGGCGGCGGACGCGATATCGGCGTTGCCAAAGACCAAAACGACCGAGAACAGGATGAGGCTTAGAATGTTAACCGCTCTGCTCATTGTTCCTCCTGAATTCGACATTTGTTCGTCTTATCTTTATAACTTATTCAATAAAGGCCGAAGAATAATATAAAATACCGCTTGGGTCAACCCCAAAATAAGCCGATAAATCACGCCGTTTCTTGTTGTAAATCGGCGTCTTGGCGCCTTGATCCCCCAAAACCCAGCGTATGCAAAACAATGCCGTTTTCAGCGACGTTCTCTTGCGCCCCGATAAAAGCAAAACCTTGAAACTCTCCGATTTCGACTTCTCCCTGCCGGAGGAATTGATCGCGCAACGTCCGGCGCCGCATCGCGACCGGTCCCGGCTGATGGTGGTCGACAGGAATTCCAGACGGATTTCGCACGCGATTTTCTCCGATATCGGCGCGTATTTGACGGGACGGCCGCTCCTGGTCTTCAACAACACGCGCGTCGTCCCCGCCAAACTCCGCGGCTACAAAAGGAACAACGGGAAACCCGTCGAGGTCCTGCTGGTCCGCGAATTGGAGCCCGCGCGCTGGGAAGCGATGTTCAAAGGGTTGTCGCGCATGAAAACCGGGGCCGAGATGGTCTTCGGGGACGGAGAACTCGTCGCGTGCCTGGAGGAAACTCATGCGGGCCGCGGATATCTGCGGTTCTCCCATACCGGGGATTTGTCCTCAACCCTGGACCGCCTCGGAAGGCCGCCGCTCCCTCCATATATCCGCCGCAGTTTTCATGACGGGCAGGAACTTCTCAACCTGGACAAGGAGCGCTATCAAACGGTGTTCGCGGAAAAACCGGGGTCCATCGCCGCTCCCACGGCCGGACTGCATTTTACAAAGGACTTGTTGGAGGACATCCGGACGCGCCGCGCGGACATGGTTTCCCTGACGCTACATGTGGGAGTGGGGACGTTTCAGCCGGTCCGCGAGGAGGAAATTATCCGGCATAAAATGGAGAAGGAGTTCTTCCATATACCGGCGGATTCCTGGAACCGCCTGTTGAAGGCAAAGACCGAGGGCCAAAGGATTTTGGCGGTTGGCACCACGGCCGCGAGGACGCTGGAATCCGCCGAGATTGCCGCGCCTACGGAAGAGGACGTCGCCGGGTGGACCGACCGGTTTATTTATCCCGGGCAGGAATTCAAGTACGTCCGCGGGCTCGTCACAAACTTTCACTTACCGAAATCGACGCTTTACCTGCTGGTCTGTGCGCTAGCGGGCAAGGATCTCATGGAAAGAGCCTATGAAGAAGCCATCCGGCAAAAATACCGCTTTTTCAGCTACGGGGATGCCATGCTGATCCTCTAGCCTGGCCACCGGTGGCGGAAAAGAATGGTAATCCATTATTAATCAATGATTAATCGGAATCGTCGTTGACCGATTGCTTGAAATGCTTGCCGGATTTGAAGCGCACAACCTTGCGGGCGCTGATTTCGGCCTCTTCGCCGGTTTTGGGGTTCCTGCCGACGCGTTTGGACTTTTGTTTTACCTGGAAGGTCCCGAAACGCCGCAAAATGACCGACTCCCCGTGGCTTAACGACTCTTTTATCAATTCGATAACCGTTTCCACGGCCTCCTCCGCCTTGGCTCGGGAAAGGCTGGCTTGCTCGGATACATGGTTGATTATGTCTTGCTTAGTCATTGTCCCTCCTCCAATTATGATTTAAAAATCAATCGTGGCCAAATTTGATTTTGTGAGTTGAACGACCGCCGTTTGTCTACATAAAACAGCGTGTACCAAGCCCGTCATCAGGAGAATCCGCTCCCTATTTTTCCCAACACCTCCAAGCTTGGGAAACCCTGCCGCCATCCCTCAATTTGTTTTCGAGAGAGTTTGATTTGTTTTTAATTTACTCTGTATCGGATGACTCTACTCTACCATTTATTATAAAATAATCAATATCTTAATGAACATTTTGATCGTTTTTTCATTCCCGGCCGGCGCATTTTACCCCGCAAATCGCTCTTGGCAAAAGCTTGAAACCCATTTAGACAAAAGGGTTCCTGTCCCATGTGCAAACGGGGCCCAAAACGAGTATTTTTTTAATTATTGTTCAGGGGCGGGCCAGAATCCGGCCTTTTTCGCGGACGATCTGGTAAACGGTTTCACCCGGTCTGACCAGGTTCAACTTTTCGCGGGCCAGTTTTTCCATGGCGAATGGATCGTTTTTCAACTCTCCGATTTCCGTCCTGAGGCGCGAGTTTTCCTCCGCCAGCGAGACATTGCTGTCCTTGAGCTTGACGAGTTCCTTTTGGAAATCGAAAACGGTCAGGATGCCGTCCTTGTGGAACACCGCGACCAGGACCATGACCATGAAAAGAAAAAAGATCATGAGCAGGAATCGCTGAGTCTTGGCCAGTTTGACGATCATCGGGCGATATTGTAAAAAACCTCTTTGCCTTTGAAGACGGCGGTGGCGCCGAGGATTTCCTCGATGCGCAACAGTTGGTTGTATTTCGCGACCCGGTCGGTCCGGCAAAGCGAGCCGGTCTTGATTTGCCCGGCATTGACGGCCACCGCGATATCGGCGATGGACGTGTCCTCGGTCTCGCCGGACCGGTGCGAGATCACGACCGTATATCCGGCGCGCTTGGCCATTTCCACGGCGTTCAGGGTTTCCGTCAAGGTGCCGATCTGGTTCACCTTGATGAGGATGGAGTTGGCGACTTTTTCCTCGATGCCCCGGGCCAGGATCTCCGTGTTGGTGACGAAGATGTCGTCGCCCACGATCTGGGTCTTGCCGCCGATCTCCGCGGTCAGGCGTTTCCATCCGCCCCAGTCGTTTTCGGCAAGCCCGTCTTCCACGCTGACGATCGGGTATTTCCGCACAAGATCGGCGAGGAAATCCACCATCTCTCCGGAAGTGAGTTTGGACTTTTTCTCGGCGGCGAGGGTGTACTTGTTGTCGGCGTACAACTCGCTGGCGGCCGCGTCCAGGGCCAGCAGGACGTCCTTTCCCGCCTGATATCCCGCGCCTTCAACGGCCTCGATGAGGATCTCGACGGCTTCCGCGTTGGATTTGAGGTCGGGAGCGAACCCGCCTTCGTCGCCGACGGCGGTGTTGTATTTGCGTTTTTTCAAGACCGATTTCAACTGATGAAAAATCTCCGCCCCCATCCGGAGGGCCGTGGAAAAACGGTCGGCCCCCACCGGCATGATCATGAACTCCTGGATATCGACATTATTGTCCGCATGCGCGCCGCCGTTGAGGACGTTCATCATCGGCACGGGCAATTCCTTGGCGTTGGTCCCGCCGATGTATTGAAACAAGGGGACCTCCAATTCCGCCGCCGCGGCCTTGGCCACCGCCAGGGACACCCCCAGGATGGCGTTGGCGCCCAACTTCGCCTTGTTTTTCGTGCCGTCCAGGTCGATCATCATGCTGTCGATCAAGACCTGATCGGTGACCTCCATGCCGATCAGCTTGGGGGCGATTTTCGCGTGTATGTTCTTGACCGTCTTGAGGACCCCCTTGCCCGAATATCTTTTAGGGTCGCCGTCGCGCAACTCCAGGGCCTCGCGTGACCCCGTGGAAGCTCCCGACGGCACGGCCGCGCGTCCGAACACCCCGCTCTCCAGCAAAATGTCCACCTCGACGGTGGGGTTGCCCCTCGAATCCAGAATTTCCCTGGCATTGACTCCGATGATCTCGCTCATACGTTTCCTTTCGTCATGATGAAACTCGTCTTTAGAGCGTCTAACAAAACGAAATTTCCTTAACTTCCCTCCCCCTTGAAGGGGGAGGTCAGGTGGGGGCGCCGGGCAACCGCCCGGAGGCAACGCGGCGATGACGCCGGGGACGCCCCCGGTGGGCAATGCCGCCCCGCGCTTGCGCCGGGGCGGTAATGAATCCGGCGTCACGCCGGCCGCCCTCGGCGTCAGCTTGAGGCGGCGTCGGGTCCAGCGTTTGCGCTGGCCGGTCCCACCCACCCCCAGCCCCCACCCACAAGGGAGGGGAATAACTTGGGCGTGAGGTCATCGGTTCATTTTGTTACACGTCTTGGCTTTTTTCAAGGCCCGTTTCGCGGCTGAAACGGTCGTTTCGATGTCCTCGTCCGTGTGCGCCGTCGAGACAAACCCCGCCTCGAACTGCGACGGGGCCAGATAAATCCCCTCCTCCAACATGGCGTTGAAATAGCGCTTGAACATCTCGGTGTCGGAGGTCTTCACGGAGGCGTAATCGACGATTTCCTTGTCCGTGAAAAACATCGAGAACATGGACCCGACGCGGGTGAAACGCGCGGGTATCCCCAGCGTCTCGGCGTTTTTCCTCAAGCCATCGCAAAGCTTTTGGGACTTCTTTTCCAAGTCCGCATAGACCTTTTTTTTGGACATCAGGTTCAGCATTTCGATCCCCGCGGCCATGGCCAGGGGGTTGCCGGACAAGGTGCCCGCCTGATAGACGGGACCCAGCGGGGCGACGCTTTCCATGATTTTTCTCGGTCCGCCATAGGCTCCCGCGGGCAGGCCTCCCCCGATGATTTTACCGAGACACGTCAAGTCGGGCTTGATGTTGTACAATTCCTGCGCCCCTCCCAGGGAAAGGCGGAACCCGGTGATCACCTCGTCGAAGATGAGTAGCGTTCCGGACTTGCGGGTGACCTCGCGAAGCGTTTTCAGAAAGCCCGGCTGGGGCGGCACCACGCCCATATTGCCGGCCACGGGTTCGACGATCACGCAGGCGATCTCGCCCCCTTCCCTGGCGAACAGTTCCCGGACCTCGCCGGCGCCGTTGTAGGGCAGATTGAGGGTGAATTTGGCCAGTTCGGGGACGATGCCGGGACACTCCGGAATGCCCAGGGACAGCAGGCCCGAACCGGCCTTGACCAAAAGGCTGTCCGCGTGCCCGTGATAACATCCCTCGAATTTCACGATCTTGTTGCGCCCGGTGTAGCCGCGCGCCAAACGAATGGCGCTCATCACCGCCTCGGTCCCGGAACTGACCATGCGGAGCGTCTCCATGGAGGGAATCGCCTTGGAAACCTTCTCGGCCATGACGATCTCCAGTTCCGTGGGAGCGCCATAACTGGTCCCCCGGGCCGCGTACCGCGCGATGGCCTTGACGATCCTCGGATGCGCATGACCCAGGATCAACGGTCCCCACGAGGCGACATAATCGATAAACTTGTTGCCGTCGGCGTCGTAAATCTTGGAGCCGGAAGCCTTGGCGATGAACAGGGGATTTCCTCCGACCGCCTTGAACGCGCGCACGGGACTGTTGACCCCTCCCGGCATGAGGGTCTGGGCCTTGGCGAACAGCCGTTCCGATTTTTTTCTTTTCACAGGTCGTTCCCGAACAAAATTTCCAATTCTTTTTTAATGGCCTTGGGGATCAGTTTCCGGTCGGTCACGATGGCGTGCCGGGCGGCTTCGCCGCATTTGCAGGAACGGCCGCCCTTGAGGTTCGCAACGGCTTGCTTGACCAAGGTCTGGGCCAATTCCACGTTTTTGTGCATGATCTCCATGACCGCCTCAAGGGTCACCGCTTCCTCGCCCACGTGCCAGCAGTCGTAATCGGTCGCCAGCGCCACGGTGGCATAGCACAACCCCGCCTCCCGCGCCAGCTTGGCCTCGGTGACGTTGGTCATCCCGATGACGTCCACCCCCCACTGCCGGTAGAGGTTGGATTCGGCGCGGGTGGAAAACTGCGGCCCCTCGATACAGATATAGGTCCCCCCTTCATGGACTTGCGCCCCGGCTTTTCTGCCCGCTTCGGCAACCGTCCGGGCCAGTTCCGGGCAGACCGGGTCGGCCAGGCTCACATGGCCCACGATGCCGGAAGTGAAAAAGGTGCTGATGCGCCGGAAAGTCCGGTCGATGAACTGGTCCGGTATCGCGATATGTCCGGGGCGGATCTCTTCCTTCATGCTCCCGACGGCGCTCACCGAGATGATCCGTTCCGCGCCGATCTTTTTCATGGCAAAAATGTTGGCGCGGAAATTGATCTCCGACGGGGGTATCGGGTGCCCGATCCCATGGCGCGGCAGAAAAGCCAACCGCGTCCCCGCCAACTCCCCGATGATGAGACGGTCGGAAGGCGGTCCGTAGGGCGTTTTCACGGCGACCGTATCGACGACGGTCAACTCCTTCATCTGGTATAAACCGCTTCCGCCGATGACGCCGATTATTTTATCCGTCATGTTTCATGTCTCCGTTATTGAAGGAACAAGCTCCTGTCGCGACTGGTTCGAAAGCGATTTCGGACGATTTTATCCGGAGGCGGGAATTGCGGACCAAAGGGATTTTTCCAGGGATGGGAATTTTCAAGAGTCCTTTATCGACCCTTTCAAAGTCAGTTCGCCGTTTCCGCCGGAGGCGAAACGGAGGGCAAGATTAAAACTCTCGGAAATATTTAGAACGTCCAACACGGTTGGCTCGACACAAAATCACCCCCCTCCCTCGACGGGAGGGGGCGGGAGGGTGAGATCGGCCAGCGTAAACGCTGAACCCGACGCCGCCTCAGGCTGACGCCGAGGGCGGCCGGCGTGACGCCGGATTCATTACCGCCCCGGCGCAAGCGCGGGGCGGCATTGCCCACCGGGGGCGTCCCCGGTGTCATCGCCGCATCGCCTCCGGGCGTTTGCCCGGCGCCCCCACCTGGCCTCCCCCTTCAAAGGGGAGGGAGTTCTGGGAACCGATCACGCCAAGTCCTGCTTCTTGCGGTCGATTTCGCTGAGCAAAAACTTCAACTCGGCCACCTGCTGACCGGCCTTGTTGACGATCTCTTCCTGCTTCTTCAAATTCTGGAGCTTCACGTCGGCGTCCTCGGCCATGATATTCAGAGCATTCAGGCGCTTCTCCACCTCTTCCAACATATCGATCTTCCGGTTGAGCTGGTCGATCTTCGCCCCCGCTTCCTCGGTTATGGACGTGAGCTTTTCAATATTGACATTGATCTGGCTGAGGTTCTCTCTTTCCTTATCAATACGCTCCTTCTCGGAGTTGACCTTGTTGATGACGGAGTCCAACTCCCGCAGGGCCTGTTGGGTTTGCCGGACCTTCTCCTCGCCCGTGCCGACCTGCTTGATCCTGTTCTCAACGGTATTGACCAGGCTGTAAAGCTGGTCGATCTTTTTCTCGGCGCGGGTGATGTCCGCCTCCTTTTCCTCCAGGGTGTCCTGCCGCACGCGTAGCTCTTTCACCAACGTATCCAACTCCTGCAACTTCTTCTCGGCGGCCCGCACGGTTTCGGATTCCTTGTTGATGGACTCCACCTTGCCCTCGAAATTCGTCAA
>JACRGP010000003.1 GCA_016217765.1 Nitrospinota bacterium
AACGCGATACCCTTTGTCCAGCAGGGCTTGCATGAGGGGATAGACGCCGGCTTGCAGAAGAGGTTCGCCGCCGGTGATTTCCGCCAGCTTGATCCCGAAACCGTCCACGACCTCGACGATGCGTTCCGCGGACATCGGCGTCCCGTTGTGGAAAGCGTATTGCGTGTCGCAGTACCCGCACCGCAGGTTGCAACCGGTCAGGCGCACGAACGCGCAGGGGAGCCCCGCGTAGGAGGATTCGCCCTGGATGCTCCGGAATATTTCGGTGACCTTCAACATGGGAAGCTCCCGGATAAACCTACTGGCTCAACCGGCTGGTCAGGATCTTGGTCCCCATCCGCGCCTTGGCGGTGAAGTCGGCCCACGACCGCACCTTGGCGATCTGCTTGATCAGGTACAGCGGACTGCGGTAGAACCGGGCGTGGCATTCGTCCTGGAGATGGCGCAGTTCCTCGTCGGTGAAATCCTTGTTCCAGAATTTGATTTTGAATTCGGACGAGGGGCGTTCCGCGAACTCCTGCCAGTAATCGCGGGGGATGATTTTTTCCTCCAGCATCCGGCGGTACAGTTCCACCTTGGGATACGGCGTGCAGATCGAGAACTGGGCGTAGTCGGGCTTGAGCCGCTTGGCGAAATCGACCGTGGCGAACATTTCCTCCCTGGTCTCGTGGGGGATGCCGATCATCATGTAGGCGAAAAATCCGATGCCCGCCTCGCGCGTCCATTTGCAGGCGCGCGCCACCTTTTCGGGGGTTTGCCCTTTCTCCAGATAGTCCAGATGCCTCTGCGTCGCCGACTCGATCCCGTAATGGATGCGGTAGCACCCGGCGCGCTTCAAGGCTGACAGCAGTTCCGGGGACACCGTGTCCACCCGCGCCGAGATTTTGAAGTTGATCTTCAGCCCGCGCTTGACGATCAGGTCGCAAATGGCGATGACGTTTCGCTTGTTGACGGTGATGGTGTCGTCGACGAAGAACAGGTCGTCCATCCCCATCTCCGCGGTCCGCTCGACTTCCGCCACCACGCTCTCCGGGTTGCGGAAGCGGAACTTGGTCTGCCGGATATCGCAGAACAGGCAGGCCGCCGGGCACCCCCTGGTGGCCTGGATCGTGAAAAACTGCCGCCCTTCGCCGATGATGTGCTCGTACTTGGTCACGTCCACCAGATGACGCGCCGGGAACGGCAGTTCGTTCAAGTCCACGAGGTCCGTTTGCGGCGGGTTGACGAGGTTCTGACCGTCGCGCTTCCACCCCAGCCCCTTGATGTCTTTCAGCGAGTCGGACTCGGGGCCCTCCGCGTCGAGCGTCGCGACGAGTTGCGTGAAGATCGTCTCGCCCTCGCCGAACACGACGTAATCGACCTCCTGCTGGCCCAAGGTTTCTCTCGGGTACAGGTTGACGTGCGGGCCGCCGAGGCAGACTTTCAGCTTGGGGTTCTCCGCCTTGAGGACTTTCGCGGTGTGCAGGGCGTCCAGCAGGTTGAACGTCATGATGCTCATGGCGACCATGTCCGGCTGGATTTCCCGGACGCGGAGCGTCAGTTCCCGCTCGGAAACCTGTTCCGGCGGGCAGTCGATGAAGACCGGCCGGTCGCCCGTGGCGCGTTCGTAATAGGCCGCGACGTACATCAGGCCCAGTTTGGGATAGTATCCTTTGCCGCCTTCCAACGCCTTGGGTATGGACGATTCGAGGGAAACGGTTTCGGGAGGGACCAGAAATAGAATTTTCATATGGGATTTGCCGGGGTTTTCTTCTAGAATTCAAGCATTTGATTGTAGCAGGATTAACCCTTCTTTTCCTATTCTAAAGTGAAGCCGGTCATTTCCATAACCAATGTTTTTCCCGAGGCCGCCATCGAGAAGCTCAAGCCGCGCGGCGAGCTTCGCCTGAACCGCTCCGGCGCCGCGCTTACGCGCGACGATCTGAAAAAGCTGGCGGCGGAAAGCGCCGCGATCGTTTCTTACTTATCGGACCCGATCGACCGGGAGATAATAGAGGCGGGCGGGAACCTGAAAATCGTCGCCAACTACGGCGCCGGGTACAACAATATCGACGTGGCCTCCGCGAGGGAAAAAGGCGTCTGGGTGACCAACACCCCCGGCGTCCTCCACGAGACGACGGCCGATTTGACCTGGGCCATGATCCTTGCCGTCGCGCGCCAGATCGCGCCCGCCGACCGGTTCACCCGGCAGAACCTGTTCACGGGCTGGCGCGCCGACCTGTTCCTGGGCGCGGACGCGCACGGGAAAACCCTCGGCGTGATCGGATGCGGCGAGATCGGCCGGGCCGTCGCCCGCCGGGCGCTCGGTTTCGGCATGAAAGTCCTGTACTGCCAAAGACGCCGACTCCCCGATGCGGAGGAAAAACGCCTCAACGCCGAATACGTCTCCCTGGAGGAGTTGTTGCGGAACTCCGACTACGTCACCCTGCACGTGCCCTTGACCGACCAGACGCGCCACATGATCGGGCGCGACCAACTGCGCATGATGAAACGGACCGCTTACCTGGTCCACGCCGCGCGCGGTAAGGTAGTGGACGACCGGGCGCTGGTCGAGGCCTTGAAGGCGGGCGAAATCGCCGGGGCCGCGCTGGACGTGTACGAAGACGAGCCCGCGCTCACCCCCGGCATGACCAATCTGGACAACCTCCTGTTGCTCCCCCACATCGGTAGCGCCACCAGGGAAACCCGCGACCGCATGGCCCTGCTCGTCGCCGACAACGTCCTCGACGCCCTCTCAGGCAAACGCCCCCGCGCGTCCGTGTGGTGATTTTTTCTCCCCCTGTAAAGGAATCTTCCCCCTTTGTCAAAGGGGGACCGAGGGGGATTTGTAGTGACGAGCGAAGAAACCACCGATGAACACGGAT
>JACRGP010000084.1 GCA_016217765.1 Nitrospinota bacterium
GCCGCGTTGAACGCCGCGCCGCTCAACGCCTATTGCAAGACGTTCGAGCGGTACGACGGGCAGTTCGACGTCGAGGACGTGGAGAAACTGCGCGGGACCTTCCCCGCCGTCTTCGTCGCCTATACCGGCGACCGGATGGTAGAGAATACGCCGCTGGTCACCTATACGGTCGATATGGGCGTCTCGGTGATCGTCGCGGCCCGGAACCTGCGCGGCGACTTCGAGGCCAAAACGGACTCGGCGGGGGCGTACCAGATGCTGGAGGACGTCAAGTCCCTCCTGCACAAGAACAACCTGGCCCAACCGGACATCGTCGGGCTGGTCCTGCAACGGCGCGCGCCGTTGATCGACACCAAGACCCTCGCGGTGTTCGGGTTGGATTTTAAATTGGAGTTTATCGACTGACCGGGAATCCCCCCGGCCCCCTTTGCAAGGGGGAGAAACACATGGAGGCTTTATGGTCATGTTAACGAAGCGGGCGTTACTGCTCGCGGAAATCGAAGCGACTTACAGCGTCGATCCGACGCCTGCCCCGGCGACGAACGCCATCCTGGTCATCGATCCGAAGATCAAGGTGGCGGGCGAGGTCCTGCAACGCGAGTTTGCCAGGTCGTCCCTGTCCCCCCTGGCGCCGGTCATCGGGATGAAGGAGGTCGAGGTCACGTTCTCGACCGAACTGAAAGGGTCGGGCACGGCGAACGCCGGAGGCGCCGCGAACGTACCGGAGATCGACCCGCTCTTGCAGGGGTGCGGGCTGGCGCCGACGCTGACGGCGGAGACGATTGGCGGCGCGGGCGACGGGCATATCGATTACAGTCCGATCAGCGATTCACTCAAGTCCGTCGCGATGTATCTCTACCTCGACGGCCTGCTCCACAAAATCCTGGGCGCGGTCGGTAATGTGAGCGCAAAACTGGAAGCTGGGAAGTACGGCTTGCTCGACTGGACGTTCAAGGGGCTCTACTCCGACCCAACCGACGCCGCTATCGCCAGCGGCGCGGTCTTCAACTCGCAAAAACCCAGACCGTTCATGAACGCGAGCTTCGCCATCGGCGCCTACGCCGGCATCATCCAGGCCCTGAATTTCGAGCTGGCGAACGAGATCGGCAAGCGCGTCTCCGCCAACTCGGCGGATGGCGTGGTTGGGTTCTCGATCACCGGCAGGGGGACGAAGGGGGCGATCAACCCCGAGGCCGTGACCAAGGCCACTTACGACTTCTGGGCCAGGTGGAAGGCGGGGACGGGCCAGGCGCTGTCCGCGACGGTCGGCGACACGGCGGGCGCAAAAATCGACATCACCGCCCCCAACTGCGTCTATACGGACATCGGCTGGGGCGACAGGGACCGGGTGCGGACTTACGAACTGCCCTTCGCGATGGCCGAGAGTTCCGGCAACGACGAGATCAAGCTGAAGTTCTACTGACCAGCGCCAAGCGAAAACCTTTCTCACCGCGGAGACGCGGAGGGCGCAAAGGCCGGCGTGCCGCCGGCCCCAATGCCGCCCCGCGCTTGCGCCGGGGCGGAACTATCCGCGGCGATACGCCGCAAGGAGCAATCATATGCAGGATGAAAAAATGGAATGGATCAAGGACAAGGCCTTCAAGGCCGGGATCATGACCCTGCTGGCCCTGGGGCGCTGGAAGGTAATCGACGGCATCGTCTGGCGCGTCAAGTACATAACCAACTAACCTCCCCCTGACTCCCCCTTTGTAAAAGGGGGTGGGGGGGATTTTATAAAGGGGGCCGGGCTTGCCACGGCGTCGCCCTGGCGAGCCGGGGGGATTCTTCAACTGGATTTTTAAGAAGGAGTTTAAAAATGGCAATAGCTGTAAACCCCAACGAAAAAATACGGTACATCCTAAAGGGCGACCGGGACCTGCCGGTCGAGCGACAGACGGTTTTCCTGCTCAAGCCCCTGCGCGCCAAGGACGCCGCGCGCATGCAGGACGGAGCGGCCGAGATCGACATCGGCAAGGGCCGGGCGGATTCCACCATGCGGATCATGTCCGGGACGCAGACGTTGGAGGCCTTGCGATCGGGGCTTGCCGGGTGGGAGAACTTCAAGAACGCCCAGGGGGAGGAGGTCGTCTGGCGCGAGAACAACGGCGAACCGCGCCCGGAGATGTTCGACCTCATCGCGGCCAAGGACCGGCGCGAGTTGGCGGAGCGTATCATCGAGGGGCGCGACCTGCCGGACGAATCGGCAAAAAACTGAGACTCGCGGCGGAGGCCAATCTCTCCGGCCTCCGTTGCGACGCCTGCGCGCACAAGGACTGCGACGGAGAGAAGGGGGCGCACGGGTTCGACGCCGACGGCAACGTCATCAAGCCCTGCCCTCTGACAAGGATCGCGCCGGAAAGCGCGTTTATGTTCAGGTTATACCGGCATTACAAGAACGGGTTCCTGCCGGTCTCCGGCGGAATCCTCGACCAGACCAACCCGTTCCTGCAGGCGATGGAGATCGTCGAGTCCGCCGTCGCCGAATACGAAGAGCGGCGGGCCGCCGCCGGCAACGCCGCCTCCCGCTAACGCGGAGGCGGAACAAAACCTCCCCCTTTAACAAAGGGGGACTGAGGGGGATTTGGTTCCCCTCCGTGTCCATCCGCGGTTAACGATCTATGGCAACTGAAAAAACAACCGAACTGAGCATCGTGATCCGCGCCCGTAACGCGGCCAAGGAAGCCCTCGACCAGATAGGCCGCCAGTTCGACGGACTGGTGGACACGGCGAGGAAACACCAGGCGGAACTGCGCCAGGTGGGGACTGCCCTGACCGCCGTCGGCGCGACGGGAGCCGCCGCGTTGACCGTCGCCGCCAAGGCCGCGGGCGACCTGGAACAGCAGATGTTCAACGTGCGCAAGACCTCCGGGTTGTCCGCCGACGAGATCGACAGGCTCAAGAAATCGATCATCGACATGTCCGGACGGGTTCCGCTGGCCGCCAACGACCTGGGGAAGATCGCCGCGATCGCCGGGCAGTTGGGCATCCAGGGCCGGAAAGATATCGAGGCCTTCACCGAGACGGTAGCGAAGATCGTCACCGTCACCGACTTTACGGTCGAAGGCGCGGCGGAATCCCTGGCGCGATTAAGTAACTTATTTCACCTACCCATTCAAGAGGTCGGCAAGCTGGGGGGCGTCATCAACGAGATGGAGAACACCACCACGGCAAAGGCCCCGGGCATCGCCGAGATGATGAAACGCATAGCTACGGCTGCCGTTAACCTGGGGCTGAAAGCTCCGGACGTGGCCGGTCTGTCCGCGACGCTGATCGACCTCGGCTTCGAGGCGGAACTCGCCGGGACGCAGGTCTCTCAGACGTTCCTGGACATGATCAGAAACGCGGACGCGTTCGGTGCGCAGATCGGGATGACCGGACGCCAGTTCCGCGCGTCTATGGAGCGCGACGCCATCGGGACGTTCCTGCGCTGGGCGGAGGCCATGCACAATCTGCCGAAGGAGGAACTGTTGCAATCCCTGGAGCAGACAGGGATTGCCGCTGGGCGCGACACCGCCGTCTTTTTGTCGCTGGTCGGCGCGTATGACAAGTTAAAGATCAACGTCGGCGCGGCAAACGAGGAGTTTCGCGTCGGGACGTCTCTGCAAAAAGAGTTCGAGACGTTCATGCAGAGCGCCTGGAACCAAGTGAAGATTCTGGGAAATACGCTTGGGGGGCTTTCCGCGATGATGGGAAATAGCTTACTGCCGGTCATCCGTTCCGCCGCCGACGCGGGTAAAGGGTTTTTGAAATGGCTTCAGGACTTGCCGGATGCCGCGAAGACGGCGGTCCTGTGGATTACGGCGTTGACGGCGGCCGTTGCTGGATTCGGAGGAGCGATGCTTATCTTTCTGGGTTTCCTGCCGCAGATAGTTGCTGGGTTCAATTTGATTGCCGCCGCAGGCGCGGGAGCGCTTGCTTTTTTTGGCAAGTTCGCCATCGCGGTCGGGGCGGTCGTGGCCGCCTGGGAAACCGCGCGATTCTTGGGCGATTTCATCATCGCCGGGAAGCCGATGCGGCAATGGTTCAATGAGACGTTTGTTCTCTGGACCCAGGCCCCGGCCGAAATGAAACAGTCGATGGCGGGCGTGAAGGCCGAGGCGGCAAAAGGAGGCGAGGCTCTCGGCTCGGCGCTCAAAGCGGGGTTCGTCGAATGGATGCGCGATATCGAGACCGGGGTCAATGTGTTCCTGCTTAACCTGATAACGGCCGCAAAGAACTGGGCGCAGAAATTTGCCGGGTTCTTCGAGCGGCTCAAGGATTCCCCGGTCGCCGCGCTCCGGAACATGGGCGAGGTCTATTCCGCGACCCTTAGAGAAATGGCCGCGGCGTCGGAAGTGGCCGCATTGCACACCGAGGATGGAATTAAGAATATCAATAAAAAATACGACGAGATGTTGGGACTGACCAAGGCCGCCTCCGACGCGACCAAGGAACTGGGCAATAGCATGGGCGGCGCCGCGAAAAAAACGGGCGACCTTGCGGACAAGGCCCAAAAGCTCTCTCCTCTTCTGAAGGCCGCGATCGAGGAGATCGACAAACTGAACAAGGGCGCCGAGGGGAAGGTTTTAGAGCGGACGTTCGAGGACGAAATCAAACGGTTGCAGTACCTCCGCGACGTCGCCATACAGAACAAGAAAGACGCCGGGGAGATCGACCGGAAACTCCAGGAGGCTAGGGACGCCCGGAGGACGAGGGACCTGGAGGTCGAATTCGACGCGATACGCTCCGTCCAGGACGCCAAAGAAAGGTCCGCCGACATCGAAAAGGAGCTCGACGCTACGATTTTAAAGGGATCGATGGATGCCGCGACGGCGGAGACTGCGATCAAGATCAATAAGGCGGTCGAGTACGCCAACGAGAAAAAGCTCCTCGGCGTCGACGAGGTCAAGCTGGCCCAGGCGACGAATTCGGCGGTCGCGCAGTCCTTGGAGGAGTTGGCGCAAAAGGAACGGGAGATCGACCTGACCCGCGTCCGCGAGGGCGAGGAAATCGCCAAGCTCAAGCTCAAGGCCAGGGAGGACGTCCTGAAAGACTCCGGCGACGAGGAGGCGGTCCTGAAGGCCCAACTGCAGGGCGAACTCAACGCGGTCGAGGTGCACCGGGCCAAGATCAAGGCCATGAACCTGGCCGACAAGGACGAGGAGCTACGCCTGTTCAAGGAGCTTGACGAGGCGAAGGTCCTGGTCGAGGAGGCACACGACAACAAGTCGATGGCGCTGGAACGGAAACGGATCGCCGACAGGGACAAGCTCGGTATTGAGGTCCTGAAACACGCAAAGTTTAACGCCGACGAGGAACTGGAATTCAATGTCGAGATGTTGAAGGTGAAATACCAGGAGTACGAAAAGACCGCCAAGAAGATAGCGGCGTCGGAGGAGGAACTTGTCCGGTTCCAGGAGATCCTGCAACTGGGTTTCACCGGCGAACTGCGCGATACCCTGGAGCGCAACATCGAATTGCGGAGCAAACACAACGACGACTTGAAATCCAAGAGCAACGAACAGTTGTTGCAAATGATCGACGACGAGGAACTGCTTAAGGAAAGACGGATCGCGGCGCTGAACGAATTCAAGTCCCGGAACCTGTCCACCTTCCAGTCCATCCGGCTCGCGATATCGGAATACGGGCTGGAATCGATCAACGTTTCAAAGAACATTGTCGATTTCACGATCTCGTCCTTCAAGTCGATGGAACGCGGGATATCGAAAGCGTTCTTCGACCCGGTGACCGGGCAGTTCCTGAACCTCAAGGACGGTCTCAATGGCTTGTTCGATTCGATCAAGACGTCGTTTTTCCAGATGCTCGCCGACATGGCGGCGCGGCTGGCGGTGTCGGGGTTGTTGAACATCGGTTCCCGGCTCCTGGGGTTTTCAAGCGGCGGCCTCATCCCCGAGGACGGGCTGTTCGCCGGGCAGGCGGGCGAAGCGGTGTTGACCCGGAACGCGGTCGGCCTGTTGGGCAAGTCCGCTATCTCCGCCCTGAATAGCGGCGCCGCAAGCGGAAGCGGCGTCGCTGGGGTTGGCGGCGCCGGAGAATTGGCCTCCAGCGAGTTCGCCTTGAGAGGCGGCGGCGAATTCGCATCTGTGTTCGATCATCTCGGCGCCGGGGTCAACAAACTGGCGACCGGGTTCAACAACATGTTCCCCGGATTTGCCGCTCCGTTTTCGGCGACCGGTGGAACGATCGGCGGGATCGGCGCGTCGTTGATCAATTCCTCGCTGTTCGGCGACGGCCTAGGCGTGCAAATAGGCGGGACCCTCGGATCGCTCGCCGGGACGCTGGGAGCGGCGCTGATCTCGTCCGCGGCCTTCACGGCGGCGGGGGCGCTGGCCGCGCCGTTCACCTTCGGGCTGAGCGCCCTGGTTGGTGGTGTCGCGGGCGGTTTCCTTGGCTCGCTCTTCGGCGGCGGCGAAACCCTCAACCCCGACGAGCAGGCGTTTTATCCGGCGTTCGCGCAGTTGAAAGCGTCGCGTCCGGACCTGTTGGTATCCGACTTCACGCCAGGCGGCGCGGACATCGAGTTACTCATGGCCATGACGCGGCTGTCTCATCCGAACACGGGGGCGGACTCGATTTCCGACAGCTTCCGTCTGCTGGGTGGCGGTGGGATCGGCGAGGACGAGATCGACACGTTCACGCGGCACGGTCTGCGCGACATCGTCAAGCGCGGCGTCATGACGCGCCAGGCAATGGAAGACGCGATGACGTTCGATCTTGGCATATTCAAGCCCGGTTCCAAGCTGGACTATCTCGGCGAGTTTGACCGGGGCGGGGTGTTGAAAGGCCCCGGATTGTTCCGCGTCGGCAACATCGCCGAGGCGATGGTGCCCCTGTCCGACGGTCGCAATATTCCAGTCAGGATCGAGCGCGGCAACGACGACGACCTGCGCGGTATACTCGACGAATTCCTTACCGGCCTGCGCGACCAATTGAAATCAGGTTCCGGGCGGGCCGTGCAACTGGTCGTCAACCTGGACGGCCGCGAGGTCGCGCGGAGCATGGTGACGCTTGGCGCGCGCGGCGTCCAGACAACGCATCCGCGCGGGGTGTATGCGTAAACGAAGGCGATCAACCACAGATGGACACAGATGAACACGGATTCCCCCTCACCCAGCCCTCTCCCGCCAGGGGAGAGGGACAAACGTTGCTCCCCCTTTGTAAAGGGGGCCGGGGGGATTTGTCTTATCGGCGTTCATCCGTGTTCATCGGCGGTTAAAAGAGGGGTTTATGTCTATTGATATAAAACTATCGTTTTTCCTCGACCGCGACCGGTGTCTGGAGGCGGCGTTGACCGCCAACTCGCAGGCCGCCGGGATGGAGGTCAAATACCTCCAGACCCAGCCGCCGCGCGAGGTCTACCGCTCGACGAACGTCAACTCGACGCAGATCACGATACCGCTCGCGCAGGCGCGCGGGATCAACGCTCTGGCCCTGATCCGGCACAACCTCACGGTTGACGCCCTGGTCCATCTTTACGGTCATTCGGTCAACGACTTTTCGAATCTGTCAGCCGTCGATTTCAAGCTGGAAAACCAGGACCTGTTCCCGCCTATCATTGGCTTCGGCGAGGGCGGATTCGGCGAGGGGACGTTTGGCGGCCAGCCCGACCCCGAGGACATGCCGCTGTACAGCGAGTCCAGTTGGTTTGCCTTCGCCGACCAGGAACTGCGCTATTGGTTCCTCAAGATCGAGGACCCGACCAACCCGGACGGCTACATCCAGATCGGCAGGATGATGCTGGGCACGGGCTGGCAACCGCAATACGGGATCGACTGGGACCACTCCATTGAATCCGTTGACCCGTCGAAACAGGAGCGCACCGACGGCGGCGGCATGGTCGTCGATATCGAGCCGCAGTACCGCCGGTTCGCACTTTCGTGTTCCGGCCTGACCGAGGACGAGCGGTACATGCGCGCGTTCAACATGATGCAAAGGTTGGGGCGCAACCAGGCGTTCTTCATGATTCTGTTCCCCGATCCCGCCAAGAACGATTCGATCTTTGAGGCGGGATATGTCATCGCTGTTGACGCCGCCCCGATCGCGCGCCATCGGCGGGAGTTCAGTAAGGCGCGGTTCGTGTTCGATGAGTTAATCTGATCCCCCCTTTAACAAAGGGGGGCTGGGGGGATTTGTAACCATGCCCAACGACTGGGCGACATTCAAGGAAGCGGATAACTCGAAGCCGATCTACCTGGTCAAACTCCGCCCGTACCAGGAAGTCTCCGGGTTCGCGCTCGACAGCGGCTCGGTCTATAAAAAGACCTTTGCCCAAAACGCGGCGGCCTGCCGGTTTAATCTGGCCTGGCTGAACCTTTCTGCATCGAGAGCGGCGATGGTTGCCGGGGACTTCTATTATGACACGGCCACGCAGACGCTCTACGTCTGGTTGGCGGGCGGGGCGAACCCGTCAACGGGACGGACGTTCGCGTATTTCTATTTGTATTTCTCCACGCTGGAGCGCGACTACGACGGCGTCAATCCCTGGAAGGAGAAGTTGAAGAGCGTCCCGGACTTCAATCGCGGCAGGGACGGGTTCCTCGACCGCATCGCGACGAGCTACGGCAGTCTGACCTTCTTCAATGCGGGCTGGTGGGACGCGATCTTCGCCGACTACGAGTTTTATCACGCCCAGGTCGAGGTGATCCTGACCGGTTATTTGCGTTCGCCGGTCACTGCGAAACCGGCCTACCTGCCGTGGAGCGAGGCGAAGACCATTATGCGCGGCGCTGGAAATAGCGACGGGAGCGGTCCATACGCAAACCACGCAATACAAGCGGCGCGTTGAGTTTTTAGAGTTCATGGATCGGGTCATGGCGGAAATGCCTCAAGGCAAGGAAATCCATGTGATCTTGGACAACTATTGCATACATA
>JACRGP010000004.1 GCA_016217765.1 Nitrospinota bacterium
AGAATTCCGGATTGCTTCGTCGGCGATGCCTCCTCGCAATGACGAACGGAGAGGCGCCCTCCGCCACCGGAAAATGCCCGTGTTGCGGCGCTACGCCTGCACTTAACGGAGTAGCGCTAGGGAATCTCTAAAAACGGGCGATTTTGGAGACTGGCCCAAACTTCCCAAGGCGGTTTCCAAGATCCAAAAAGGTCTTTGTAGACCCATATCCGTCTACAACCGCTCCGTGCCTCCATGAAAACGGAGGCGCGGAAACATTTTCCCTTCCCTTTTACCGGCGACCCGGGGTCCTCGTTGGCGCTTGGAGTCAGGCCCAATAATGCGCGTTTCTTCCCCTCTCGGCCCCACTGCCAAGACCGCGACGACGCAATTGCTCCCCAATGCCACCCCATCATCGTCTGTCGAACTTCAAAAAAACAAAGCCAAGCAACTCGTTACCTCACAACATGTCAAGGGTTGTCGATTTTTAATTCCGCAATGCTTAACCCGGATGTTGCATGAATGAGAAAGGCAAAACCGCGCCTCGACGCATGGAACAATGCCCGGAGGCGGTCCGCCGAAAAAAATCCGCGATGACAAAGACTGGTTCGCCATACAGGGCGGACGAACCCAAGCCCGCTCTCTTCGTCATTCCGGCGCCAGCCGGAATCCAGCGGGCGTTTGTTGAATCAGGTTGGATCCCCGCCTGTGCGGGGATGACGATACCCGGTTCGCCGGCGGCGGCTTGGCGCCTCTTTTCCTCCAGCGCTCATGCAAGATCCGGGTTCGGCGCGCCAACTATTTCTATTTGAAATATATGGACTTGCAATAGTTGCGGGAAAAGACCGAATTTTTTGAAAATTGCGCGGCGCCTGTTAAGAAATCGGGGGTTTGTGCCGTTAGTAATCTCAGAAACCGGTAGGAGGCCGGTGAGCGCTTTTTTTGCGTCATGGAGGATAAAGAATGCCTATTCGAATCTTCAACAATATCCCTTCGTTAACGACCCAGAGGCTGTTGGGAACCAACAACGAAGAGTTGGGCCAAAGTTTTTCCCGTGTCGCATCCGGCACGCGAATCACGAAGAGCGCGGACGACGCGGCGGGCCTGGCCATTTCCGAGGCCTTGTTTTCGGACACGCGGGCCCTGAAACAGGGGGGGAAAAACCTGAGCGACGGCATGTCGATGGTGAAAACCGCCGAAGGCGCCTTGAACGAGCAGGCGGGCATCCTCCTCCGTCTCCGGGAACTGGCGTCGCAGGCCGCCACGGGAACCATCGGACAAAACGAGCGGGACACGATTCAATTGGAATTCGATTCACTGCGAAAGGAGTTGGACCGGATCGCGAACACGACCGAATTCAACGGCCAGAAGTTGCTGGACGGCAGTCTGGCCGCCACCGCGCTAAACAACGTGTACATTCAAATCGGCTTGAATTCGGGCCAGGACAACCGTATCAGCATCAACGCGGAAGCGGACCTCACCGCCAGTTCGTCTTCCGGACTGGGCATCGCCAGCGCTTCGGTGGATACCCAGACGAACGCGTTGAGCGCCATGACCAATCTGACCGACGCCATCAGGACCTTGAGCGTCAAACGCGCCAAGGTCGGCGCCCTGCAAAACAGGTTTGAAAAGGCCCTCAGCAATATAAACGTGTCCGTTCAAAATCTGATGGCGGCGCAATCGGGGATCAAGGACGCGGACATGGCCGAGGAGTTTGCCCGCTTGACCCGTAGCGAAATTCTGGTCCAATCGGCGGCGGCGATGGTTGGGCAGTCCAACCTGATCCCGCAGGGCGTGTTGCAACTTCTCAGGTAAACCAATGGACGGGAAAACAAAATCATGGACGAATTAAACCCCACATCGAAAATACTCAGAAAACCCGCGGTTGACCGGGCGTCCGCCAAGACGGCGCGCGCGGACCAAGGCAAAACGCAGTCTGGCGGCGTGACCGACCGGGTGACGTTGTCGAGCGCCTCGCGCGCCGAGTCGACCAAGGCCGGAGAATCCGAACCGGCGGCGCGCGACATCCGCTTCGACCTGGTCAAAAAGTTCCGTAGCGTCCTGCAAGACGGGAGCTACGTCGTCAAGGCCAACGAGATCGCCGACAAGATCGTGCAGAAAATCGGGGAAGACAAGAACCAGAATATCCTTTGAGGAAGGCCGTCCCGGTTCCGTAGCCTCTAGACTATCCGCAACTCCTCCAGCCTTGGGAAGTTTCCCGAATTGAATATTTTTTCCTCCCAGGCCCTCCCCGCCTTGTTTCCCCGCAGGTCCAGTTTTCGCAAGTTCGCGAAATTCCTCGACTCCATCAGGGATTGGATCCCTTCGCGCGCGATTCGATCGCTCCGCAAGTCCAACTCCCGCAGGTTCCGCAGGACGGGAGAAACCGCGACCGCCGCCGTTCCCGTATCGCCGACCGTGTTCAGGCGCAAATCCAGGACCTCCAATTCCTCGAGCGGAGGATACAGGCTCAGGTAGATCGTCTCCTCCGGGGTGATCTCCATATGAGGCATTTTGAGAATTTTGGGGTCCATGGCCAGGCGGCTTTTAACGAACTTCTCGAAAACCGAGATCTTGCGGGCCAGGTTTAACTTGAGCTTTTCATCCAGGGCCGCGTTGATGGCGTCTATATCGCCCTTGGTCGAGTAGAATATCTCCAGTATGAAATCCTTGTTCATGATTTTTCCCGTCCGGCGAGCCTGAAGCCAGACTGTCGCTTCCAGGCTGGCCAGCCTCTCATTATGAGGTTGGTTTCCGCCAAAATTTTGATATACTTGTTGAAATATAATCCATTTTTAACATTTTTCGCGGGGTTTGGCTATGATGGGAATCGGTTTTCCAGAATTAATGATCATCTTGGTAATCATCATGATCATCTTCGGCGCGGGAAAACTGCCGGAAATCGGTAGCGCTTTCGGGAGAAGCATCAAAAATTTCAAAAGCTCCATGAAGGAAGCGGAAGAACTGCCCGAAGGCAAAGGCCAGGGCGAAAACCAAGCCTTAAAGGCGGTGGCGGAAAGTTCGGAATCGGCCCAAGGGGGAGCGCCGGGCAAAGAGGCGGAAACGCCCGCGGCTCATGCGGAGAACAAAAAATAATCCTCGCAAGCGCCATCTCCTGTCTGGAGGTTGTCCCTCCAGAAGAGCGCCGTTTTGCGCTCACACCGCTCGACCTTTGTCCGCCGTGTGTTCAAGCCGGCCGGCTTTGCTCAATTTCCCCGCGTTTTTCTTGCCTGAGAATTAGCTTCTCTCCCTCCCATGTCCGGATGGAATGCTGAAGGTGATCGGGGGGAGACGCAAGCTCCACGAAACCCACGTTTACGAAATCATGTCGAAGCCCGTGCTTTCCGTCTCCGCCAAAATGCCCATCCCCTCGCCGCGCGACTGCTCGCCAACTTCAACGTTTCCTACGCCATGGCCATGGAAAACGACTCGGTCGTCGGCATGGTGTCCCTCAACGGCATGGTGACGCAATGGGACTCCGATTGAATTCGGCCTTCGCGAAAACGGCTTGGAGTCAAGATGTTATGGATTCGTCGTTTTCTCTTGCGGGCTTCCCGGCGGATCATCCTTTTTTAAGGGCGCTACCCGCTTTCCCGTCCCAATAAATTTTTTCCGGGCTGGATACGTGTTTGGCCGCCGCCGACCAGGAGTCCGGGAGAACGGTGATCTCCAGAATCCGGACGCATTTGTCCACGCCGTGCGCCCCGGCCAGATGCGAGTATAGCTTGTTCAAGTCGTTCACG
>JACRGP010000090.1 GCA_016217765.1 Nitrospinota bacterium
CAATGGGCTTGACCCGGATGGCGAATGCGCGTCATCGAGGGCGATCCGGGTCTGGCCAGTTGCCCCCACGGCGAGTGGGCGGCTCGCGATGACGAACCGCAATAAGGCCAGGATGCTCAATAGGGGACTTAGGCAAAGCTCTCCTTGCGAAGGGGAATAAAACAAAGGCGTTTTTCCGAGTATTCTCCGCACAGCTACTCAAACCCACCATACACGCAAGGAATCGTCGGCCCCAAGGGACGTGGCTCTTTGCTTACCGTCCAATGCGGCGATGTTCCGTCGGAAACGCCTGGTTTCGGGCAGAAAGGTTATTCGGTATCCCTGAATTCGAAAAATTCGATGTCCAACACCCGTTTTATCGCGGATGGGATTTTCGAACCGCCCAGGTCCACGAAAGAACGCGTTGCCTCGTCCTTCTCGAATTTTTTCCAGAACATCCGGGTGAGTTCCTCGCTACTGATAACATTTTTAATTTTCCCCTCCGCATCCAATACTCGAACTTCGTAAAGCATGGCGGCCTCCTTGTTCTTTTTTTTATCTATTCTGGGTCTTGCACTCCTTGTGCCAAGAACGCGCCATGCCCGTTTCCAGACTAACCAATTCAAAACAAAGGGATTCCCGCCGTTCGTGGCAATAGAAGGGCCTTCCCGGCGGACTGGACCGCAAAAATTCATTACGGATTTTTGTGATGGATCGTGAAAACTTGACGACGGGGAGGGTGGGACGACGCGGGAAACCATCAAGATGCTGAAAAACTATTCCATAGTCTTTTGTTGTCATTCCCGCATAGGCGGGAATCCAGTATTTTCAAGGAGTTTCCTCTGGATGCCCGCTTTCGCGGGCATGACGATTTGGGGGCCGAAAGGAATTTTTTCATGTTACCTGCTATTGCTTGGAGATGCCGAACTTTTTCATCCGGTAGGCCAGCGTGGTGGGTTTGATGCCGAGCAGTTCGGCGGCGCCGCCGGGACCGTAAAGTTTCCAATGGGAATGTTCCAATGCCGCCAGGATATTCTCCCTGGTCCGGCGGTTGAGTTCTTCGTCGGAAAGGAACTCGCTTTGGGAGGCGGCCTCTTCCCCCTTGCCCGGACGCGGAGAGGGCGCGGACGCCGCCGGTTCGAGCATGCCGAAATCGAGAGGACCGCCGCGGGAGAGGATGACGGCCCGTTCGATTACGTTGCGCAGTTCGCGGATGTTCCCCGGCCAACTGTATTGGAGCAGTTTTTTGAGAGCGCCCGGGGTCGGTTTGACGTTTTTCACGCCGAGGCGTCCGCAACTTTCCTCGATAAAATGGTCCGCCAGAAGCTCTATGTCCTCGGCGCGCTCGCGCAGGGGGGGGATTTCTATGGGGACGACGCTCAGGCGATAGTACAAGTCCTCCCGGAACCGGCCGCTTTGGATCAGTTCCTTGAGGTCGCGGTTGCTCGCGGCGATGATGCGGACGTCCACCTGGCGGGTCACGTCTTCCCCGACCCGCTCGAACTGGCCCTCCTGCAGGACGCGCAGGAGCTTGCTCTGCAGTTCGAGGGGGATTTCGCTCACCTCGTCGAGGAACAGGGCGCCGCCGTCGGCCAGTTGAAACCGGCCGGTCCGGTCCTTCACCGCGCCCGTGAAGGAGCCCTTGACGTGTCCGAAAAACTCGCTTTCGAACAGGTCGTGGGGGATGGCGCCGCAGTTCACCTTGACGAGGGCCCGGCGGTTGCGCCGGCTCCGTTCGTGAATGGCCCGGGCCACGAGTTCCTTGCCCGTGCCCGTCTCGCCCAGGATCAACACGCTGGCGTCGGTCCCCGCCACCATTTCCACCTGTTGCAGGACCTTGTCGCGCGACGGGCTGACGCCGATGAACTGGTCGAAGGCGAGTTCCCTCTTGACCTCCTCGCGGAGGTAGGCGTTTTCCAACTCCAACTGCCTTTGCAGGCGCTGGATTTCCTCGGCCGACTTTTTCAGCTTTTCGTTGGCGATCTCGAGTTGCCGCCGCTTTTCCTTTTCCGACCGGTACAGGACGGCCAGGTCCTCGGCGTACTTCAGGGCCTGTTTGCCCGAAAGGGCTTTTTCGTCGGGGGGATTTTGCCGCTTCCCGGGCATGACGGCCTTTCGAACGCGGGAGTTATTCGAGGAACTCCTCGATCTTGTTGATCAGTTCCAGGGGACTGAAGGGCTTTATGAAATAGTCGTCGGCCCCGGCCTCGAACCCCTTTTCGCGGTCGACCGCCTGTCCCTTGCCGGTCAGCATGACGACTTTGCACTCGCGCGTGCCGGGGTCGCTTTTGATGATCTTCGTCGCTTCCAGGCCGTCCGGAGAGCCGGGCATCATGATGTCCATGATGATCAGGTCCGGTTTCTCGGCCCTGGCTATATCGACGGCCGTCTTTCCGTTTTCGGCCTTCAAGATCGCGTAATCGCCGGAACGGAGCGTGACCTCGACCAGTTCGCGAACTTCAAGCTGGTCGTCCACAATGAGGATTTTTTTCACGGGGCGTCATTCTGAAAATGGTTGACCGGCAATCTGGACATGGATCCGCGATCAGACTATATAGTTTACTCCTTGGAAATTCAAGAGGATTCCCGTTCTGGAGCGGCGGGCGGGACGGGAGGTTGGGGGATGAACAGCGTCACGGCGGTCCCCTTTTGCGGTTGACTTTCCACGCGGACGTTCCCGCCGTGGCTTTCCACGATGTTCCTCACGATGGTCATGCCCAGGCCGGTGCCCTCGATGCCCATGGCGGAGGCGTCGCCGCGGTAGAATTTTTCGAATACCCTTTGCGCCTGTTCGGGCCTCATCCCCATCCCCTCGTCGTGGACGGAGACCTCGTAGCCCCTGTCCTGGGATTGGACTTTCACCAGGATGCGCCCGCCTCCGGGCGAATATTTGACGGCGTTGCTGAGCAGGTTCTTCAGGATCTGCTCGATTTTTTCGCGGTCGACCGTCCAGGCGGCGCCCTTCTCCGGCAAGTCCACTTCAAACCGGTGTATTGTGGAATGTTCCTGAAAATAAGGGATGACGCCGGTCACCGTTTCCTCGACGTTGCAAACGGCGAACTCCGGGGAGATGCCTTGTTCGGACTCCATCCGCGAGACGTCCAGCAGGTCGTTCACGATGTTCGACAGATGGACCGCCTGGCGGTTGATGTAGTTCAGGAACTTGATTCTCTCGTCGGGCCGGATGTCGTCGCGGGTCAACAGGATTTCCGAAAAGCCGCGGATGGACGTCAGCGGGGTGCGGAGTTCGTGCGCCGCGGTGGTGATGAACTCGGTCTTGATCCGGTCGATCTCGTGTTCCCGCGTCACGTCGATGAGGAGGACGATCGTCCCATATTCCTTTCCCGCCTTGTCCTTGACCGCGGAAACCCGCGCCCGATAGGCCCTCGGGATTTTGGGGTCCTCGCTGGGAATTTCCAGGTCGATCTGCCGCCGCCCGGTTTTCGCGCTCAAAAGAGAGATCATTTTACCGCGCAAACCGGGGTCCCTGACGACCTCCTCCAAGGGTCTTTCGGCCGCGTCCAGCCAGCGGACGCCGAGGATTTCCCGCGCGGCCCGGTTCATCAGCAAGACGCGATTTTGCGCCCCCGTCACGATCAACCCGTCGGAGATGGATTTCAGGATGCCGTCGATCCTCTCCTGCGCCTGCTCCGCTTCCTCCAGCGCCCGCCGCAGTTCCTCCGCGACCTTTTGCCGCTCCCGGACTTCGTCCTCCAGCGCCAGGTGGCTGACCCGGAGGGAAGCCGTCATCTCGTCCGCCAGCCGCAGGGCCCTCTCCCTGCCGGTGGCCAGAACGGCCGCCAGGACCATGAACAAGACGGTGAGCAGAATGGCCATCAGCAGGACCAGGTTTTGCGTCGCGTCGAACGACCAGTACGCCTCGTCCTGGCCGATTTCCGTGGCCAGCCCGATCCCCAGTTTCTTGTCCCAATGCCAGACGCCCAAAACGATCGCGCCCCGGTAGTCCCGGTAACCGTCCAGGTCCATGCCGGATTTACCGCCGGTCGCCGAGGCGGCCATCCGCGTCAGCGGTTGCCGGTCGCGGGGCAGAAGGGGTTGGAAACCCTCCAGAAGGTTCCCCCCCGGATCGCGCAGTTTCCAATGCGAGGTTTTCCCCTGTAAAGGGCCTTTCAGATGTTCCTCCACCTGGCGGACGAACCGGCTTCCCGCCAGGACCCTGCCCTCTTTGTCGAAGGCATAAGTCTCTTCCGTCCTTCCCATACGGCCCTGGGCCAGTATCCTGGAAAAATTGAGGTCCGGGTCGAGACGGAAAACCAGCGCCGCGATGACCTCGCCGAAATGGTTGCGTATGGGGGCGCCCGCGAGGACCGACAATCGGGCGGCTTGCGAAGGGGCGGTCTCGTCCTTGGAATCGCCGGGGTCGGCCAGGGAAATCATGAACGACGCATGCCCGGAAAAAACTTGCCGAAGAAATTCCTCGTGCCGGCCCAGCGGGCTTGGATTGCCGACGCCTTCCCCGTCCCAGGTGGCCAGGTCGACGTAATCGCGCGTCAGGATATGAAAGTTGACGATCTGGTGGTTGCGGATGACGGTGTGGAGATGGTCGCGGATTTCCGCCAGGATCGGGCTGGCCAGCAAGGCGTCCGAACTGGCGGGCAGTTCCAATAGTTCCAGGACATGACCCCGCAATATGGGGGACTGCGCCCACGACGCAACTTCCTGCCGGTTATCGCCGGCCCAGGACTGTAAAACCGTATGGACGGTGTGAAGCGTCGCGCTCAAGGAAAGGCCGATATCTTCCCGCGTCTGATGTTTGATTCTATCGAGCGT
Organism: Nitrospinota bacterium; assembly: GCA_016217765.1. Lineage (GTDB taxonomy): Bacteria > Nitrospinota > Nitrospinia > Nitrospinales > JACRGP01 > JACRGP01. Next base: position 4,771 of record JACRGP010000090.1, read on the forward strand.
CCACCAGGACAGGGCGACCGCGAACGCGATCAGGACGGCGGCGACAGGCAATATGGTCCCCGTCGTTCTGGGGAACGAGGATGGGGAGGCCGGAGCCAGACGTTCCGCGTTGGGATCTTTAATGGGCGGGTCGATAAGTATCCACCTGGCCTTTCCGTTGTTTTCCCGGCTATAACAGCGTTTTGCTTAATCTTATTCATATTACCGGCGGCGGACAACCGGAATTATTTTTCGTCGTCTCCAATAATTTTTTTGAAAAAACCCGAAAAACGGTTTTTTCAGGGGCTTAGGGGTTTAATTTCAAGCCGGTTTGGGGTAAAATTCATATCGTCGCCAAGGAAAATTCGGAGCTATGGTTACCAAACAAGAATTCAGAAAAGGCAAATTCATTGTCCGCCAGGGAACCCACGGGACCAGCGCCTTCATCATCGAAAAAGGCAAGGTGGAAGTTTCCCGGACGGACGACAAAGGCAACAAGACGGTTTTGTGCGTCCTTCAGGAAAAAGACATTTTCGGCGAAATGGGCTTGATCGCCGGTTGGCCGAGGACCGCCAACATCATGGCCCTGGAGGACTGCATCATCGCCGTTCTGAGCCGGGAAGCGTTCGTTAAATTGCCGCCGGACCACCCCGCCGTCCTCCGGATCAAGAAGATCATGGCCGAGCGCCTGAAGAACAGCCCGCCCCCCATCTGGCTCCAGAAACAAGGCAAGGCCTGATCCGCTTTTCCATTCGTCCTGGGAGCGTCTAACAAAATGAACCATTTGGCTCGACCCGCAAATTACTCCCCTCCCTTGAGGGAGGGGGCTGGGGGAGGGTGGGCGGGCTTTTCACCCCCACCTGACCTCCCCCTACAAGGGGGAGGAAGTTATGGAAGACTTCATTTTGTTAGACGCTCTAAAAA
>JACRGP010000089.1 GCA_016217765.1 Nitrospinota bacterium
CAATGGGCTTGACCCGGATGGCGAATGCGCGTCATCGAGGGCGATCCGGGTCTGGCCAGTTGCCCCCACGGCGAGTGGGCGGCTCGCGATGACGAACCGCAATAAGGCCAGGATGCTCAATAGGGGACTTAGGCAAAGCTCCCCCTCCAAGGGGGAGGAAATTACGGAAGAATTCGTTTTTTAGGCGTTCTAAAAACCGGCCTTTTGGGCCAGGAAGGACTCCCAGGCGGTCTCGCATTGGACCGGCGAGGCCATCGCATGGTCCGGACATTCCAGACGCAACAGCCGGTCCCCGAACGGCGCGTCGACAAACGCGCAGTGGTGCGGACGGTCCGGGTCGGCGTAAACATTGGGTTTGAAATACTTGCAGGTCAGGCACATCCTGCCCACCGGGGCCTGCTTGCGTTCCTGCAAGGCGCGGATTATCTTGACCAACCCGCGGAGAAAAACCGCGCTTTCTTCCGGCGAAAGCTCGCCCACCGCCTCCAGGAGAAAGTCGGGCCATGCGGCGGCCTTGTCCGCCTCGCGCCTGCCCTTGGCGGTGAGGGCAATGACCATCACCCTCCGGTCTTCCCGCAACCGGGTCTTGTGGACGAGCTTTTTCTCCGCCAGGGTGTTGACCGCTTCGCTGGCGGTGGCCGGGGTCACCGCCAGGGCCTCGGCGACCTCCGTGAGGTTCAGGTTCCCGGCCGGCTCCGCCTTCAGACGCGCGAGGATCTGCCCCTGCGTTGGGGCGATCCCCCCCCGGCCCGCTTCCTTCCACGCCTGGCTTTTGAGGACAATCCCCAGTTTGGCCAGGCCAACCATCGCCTGCCGCGCCGTCTCCGCGTTCTCCTTCGGTTCCTTTCCTCTGGCCATGTTTCCCTCCATGTGATTAGGATTACTAAATAATAAACGAAACGGGTTTCGCTGTCAACTTGTTTTTTTGGGGCAGGCAATCTTGGAATTACCGTCGCCTTTCGCTACGCCGGGCCTTGGGACAGAAACCGGGCGTTCGAAAATTGTTTGAAAGTTGCCGGGAGTTCGAGCGACTAAAATAACAAAACCGCAAGGAGATCCGATCATGAACAAATTAGAAACCGTTGAAAAATTGGTTTACAGGTTGCCCTGCCCCATTTGCTCCCGGTCCGAATTCCAGGTGAACCTCAACTGCGAAGTCCCTAAATCCGAATGCGATTTTCACGCGGTCTGCGGCCACTGCCAGTACAAGTTCGTCGTCACTACCGACTCCAATATCATGGAGGAGTTCTGGCTGAAAATAGGAAAGAATTTGGCCGGCAAGGGTTGCCCGGCGTGCGGGGACAACAAACTCCACCTCGAGTTTCTGTGCGACGTGAAGTCGGCGGACTGTTTCTTCCTGGTCCGCTGTTCCGACCATGGCCACTTCAGCCGCCTTTGCCGGGATGGGGCGAAGTTTCTTTTTTAGCCGAAATCTTGCATGAACACGGGTAAAAATGCCGGATTCCGGTTTTCGCCAGCCGCCGCGAACGTTGGACCCAATGGGCTCGTCCCGCGGATGACGAATGAGCGTCGCCGGGGCAATCCAGTCCGGCCAGTTCGCTCTGGCGCGGCCCCGGAATGACAAGATTGACGTCATCGCGAGCCGCCGCAAGGCGGCGTGGCGATCCAGAGTCCTGGATTGCTTCGTCGGCCATGTCTCCTCGCAATGACGGCCGCCGGGCACGATTGGGGCGCCTTCGGTCCTTCGCGCAAAACAAGCTTCCTGGCTTTACTCCACGCGCCTCCATGAAAAGCTATTTCTTTCGTTCGCACAATATCCGGAGTAGCGCGTAAGTGAAATTAGAACGCGCGTCATTGCGACCGCAAGCTTGCGAAGCAGGAAGCTCGATCGGGGGCGATCCCAGTCCAGACCGTTATTCCGGCGGATTCTTTTCCCGGGGGATTACTTCTGCTGGAATTCGCCGGGGCGGGGGGCGAGGTGGGACAGGGCCGCGGCGAGTTGCTTGATCTCGTTGTTGGCCTTGATCTCCGGCAGTTCGGTTTTTCCCTGGGTGTCGGCGTATTCCGCCAGTTTCCTCAGCGGCCGTATCACCAGGTTGTAGGTGTAGACGCCGCCGATGACGGATACCAGGGTCCCGATGACGGCCAGCCCGATCATTTCGTTCCGCAGTTGGGTCACGCTACGGTCCATGCGGTCCCTGAGCAGGTTGAACTGCTCCGCGGTCAAGGCGTCGCGGTCCATGACCGTAACGATCCGGTCCAACTGTCCCAGTTGGATGTACAGGTAGAACGCCATGTACCCCATGCAGGATATGGCCACCATGTAACCCGTCATCAGCAGGTTGATGACGCTCTTTTTCTCGCCGGGAAGCTCTTCCCGGAAAATTTTCCCCCGGCTCATAGCGTCCCCTTGGTTTCCGTCTTGTACCGGTTGGCGAGGACGGGGTTGAGCGCCGCGGACTGGTATTTCTCCAGCAGGACCTTGAGCCGCGCGTAGCGGTCGCGGGGGCTCGGGTGCGTGCTGAAGAAAATGGACTGTTGCGAGCCGGTCCCGGCCAGAATCTTGATGAAGTCGTTCAGCCCGCCCGGATAATATCCGACCCGGTAGGCGTACTCCGTGCCGAACTGGTCCGCCTCGAACTCCATCTCCTTGTCCAACCCGTGGGTGAACAGGATGTCGGAAACCTCGTCGATGACCTTGTTGAACATCGCGGGGTCCTTGTCCATGACGCTGAGGGTCAGCGCGCTGACGCCTTGAAGCGTTTTGCTTCGCTGGATGGTTTGGAGCGCGTGCTTCTTGCCGACGTGCGCGATCTCGTGTCCCAGGATGCCCGCCAGTTGGGCTTCGTTCTGGGTCAAGCGCAGGAGGCCGAGGCTGACGAACACGTAACCGCCCGGCGCGGCAAAGGCGTTGGGGACGTCGGCGTTCACGATGGCGAAATGGTAAGGGATGTCGGGCCGGTCGGAAAACTGGGCCACCGACTGCCCCACCATCGTCACGTATTTCTGCAGTTGCGGGTTGTTGTAGGGGCCGCCGAACTTGGCGAACACCTGCGCGGCCAGCGCCCCGCCGATCGTTTTTTCCTCTTCGTAGCCGATGGGTTGCAGGGCCTGGACGGCTTGCGTGGTCTGGCGCAATATCTTCGAGGTCTTTTTGTCGAGGACTCCCAACGATTCGCCGAGCCCGATCAAACCTCCGTCTTGGGCGGGTTGCTCCGCGGGCGCCTGCGGCGAAGGAGCGGGCGGAGGCTCCGGCGTTTTAGGGGAAAGTTGCGCCGGGGGCTCGGGTTTGGGCGGTTGCGTCTGTTTTTCGACTTCCTTGAAAATGTCGCCCAGGCTGATGGAATAGGAAGGGGCCGAGAACGCCAGGACCAAAACGGCTGAGGCCAAAACATAATGGATTTTTTTCATGACCTGCTCCAATGATCGGTTACCGAGTTCCGCAAAATAATGTTCCGTGCAAAAGATTTCTTACATGCCCAATCGGGTCAACCCCTCCCTGCCTCCCCTTGAAAAAAGGGGAGGAGCCACTCCCCTCCTTATTCCAAGGAGGGGTTGGGGGCGGTTGGCATTTCATTTTCCCGGGCGTTCTGGGGAAATCGGCGTCATTGATATTCCCCGAGCCTGCCTTCCTTGAGGAATTTATCCAGTTCCTGAGGGGTTGCCTTGAAACTTTCCATCTGTTTCACCGCCTGGATATTTACCGGCGAAATCCCCTTGCTCTGCGCGTTCTTTTCCGATATCGGGCTCAGGCCGCGGATGCTGGAGCCGGAACCCGATTCGCGCGCGGCGATCTGTTGTTTTCCGCCGAGGACGTCGAGTGCGTCGCCGCCGCCCGAATCGCCGGAGGGACTTTCCTCGGTCAATTTGAATTTGAAGACCCAGCCTTCCTTGCCGCCGGGCAGTTTCACCTTGAAAAACTTGCCGCCCTTCTGCGTCACCTCGACCGCGCTTCCCTGGTTCAGGACCGCGACGACCTGCGACTGGGCCGACTCCTGGTCCATGACCTTGGTCCCGTCGGTCTTGGCGTA
>JACRGP010000007.1 GCA_016217765.1 Nitrospinota bacterium
AAGCCCCGTTCCCAAAACCCGAAGCGCTACCATACGTCATTCGCTCGCGCGATATCCGGGTTAACAGGGTAAACGGTCAAATCCTCGCTCGGACCTCTTGTCTACGCGGTCCATGCGCGCGAATCGGCAGGGCGATCCGTTGGCCCTGAAAAGACAGGGTCTATTTCCGAGCGCGATCCGATCAGGCGGGTTTCATGCTGGCTTTTTCGACCCGGTCCTTGCCTTCGCGCTTGGCTTTCAGCATGGCGACGTCGGCGGCTTCGATCAGCGACGCATAGGAGGCGCCCGGTTGCGGGACGACGGCGGCGACGCCCAGGCTCACGGTGACATGGTCGCCGGTGGGATGCTTGTGGGAGATCTTTTGCGCCGACACGGCGGCGCGGATTCCCTCGGCTATTTTTTCCGCGCCGGATTCGTCGGTCCCCGGGAGGAGCGCCACGAACTCCTCCCCTCCGTACCGGGCCGAAAGGTCCGCCGGGCGCTTCAGGCATTTGGCGATGACGTTCGCGACCTTTTTCAGGCAGTCGTCTCCCTCCTGATGGCCGAACGTGTCGTTGTATAGTTTGAAATAGTCCACGTCGATGAATATCAGCGATATCGGGATACCTTGGCGGATGGCCAGGCCCCATTCGCGCGCGATGTATTCGTCGAAAAACCGCCGGTTGGCGATCCCCGTCAGACCGTCCAGGCTGGAGAGGCGTTGCAACTTTTTATTGTTTTCCGCCAACTGGTCCCGGCTTTCGCGCAGGGATTTTTCCAACTCCCGATGTTTCTCCAAGGCGCGCTTCAACTCCTCGTTTGCCGTCTCGATCTCTTTCGCGCGTTGCCCCACCAGTTCCTGCAACTCCAGGCTCTCGACGCACCGGCCCAGCCGGACAACCAGTTCCTCGCGCTGGCAGGGCTTGAGAACGTAATCGAACGCTCCCCCCTCGATGGCCGCGATCGCCGTGGTCATCGAGCCATAACCGGTGAGGATGACGACCATCGCGTTGGGATTGATCTGCCTCGCCTCTTTTAAAAGCCGGATGCCGTCCATCTCCTCCATCATCAAGTCGGTCAGGATGACGTCGAACCTCGTTTCCCGGTATTTTTCCAAAGCGTCCTCCCCGCTGTCGGAGACGGTCACCTCGTAACCCGCTTTTTTAAGGTCCCTGCCTACGCTGACGCGGATCGACTCCTCGTCGTCGACGAGCAAAACCGAACGTTTCTTCATTGCGCGACTCCTCTGGCCGGAAGGGCGACGGTGAAAACGGTCCCGCGGCCCATATCGCTCGCGATTTCGATGTCCCCTCCGTGGGCCTTGATAATTCCGTAGCAGATGGACAACCCCAGGCCGGTCCCCTTGATGGCCTTGGTGCTGAAGAAGGGATCGAAAACCAACTTCATGTTTTCCGGAGGAATGCCTTCCCCGGTATCTTCTATCGATATCTTCACGGTATCGCGGTCGGGCGTTTCGGTGGCGACCGTTATGGTCCCGCCTTCGCCGGAAATGGATTCCTCCGCGTTTTGCAGGAGGTTCAAAAACACCTGCTTCATCTGGTCCTCGACCGCCACGATCCTGGGGAGGTTGGGCGCGTAGTCTTTTTTCAATTTTATCTTCCTCGTCTGCAATTGCTTTTGGAGCAGGAGGACCACGTCGTCCAGGACTTGGTGGACGTCCAGGCGCTCCGCGGTCCCGGTCGACGGCTTGTAAAATCCCCGGAGCTTTCTCACGAGGTCCGCCATGCGGTCGCACTCCTTCACCCCAAGGTTCAAAAGATATTTTTGCTCTTCCGTCAGCAGGGGGTTTTCCCGCGTTTGGTCCATGATGTTGCGAAGACCGTAGATGGGATTGTTGAACTCATGGGCTATGGCCCCCGTAAGCTTGCCGAGGGCGGAAAGTTTTTCCGAATGCACGAACCTTTCGTAGACTTTTTTAAGTTCCGCGGTGCGTTCCTCGACCAGCCGTTCCAGGCGCTCCCTGTACAGCTTCAGTTCTTCCTCCGCGCGCTTGCGCTCGGAGATGTCTTCTTTCACGCCGATAAAATGGGTGATCATTCCATCCCGGTTTTTTACGGGCGAAATGGTGCTAAATTCCCAGTAAAGGCCGCCGCTTTTATTTTTATTCAACATCTCCCCTTGCCATCTTCTCCCGGAAAGGATGGTATCCCACAGGTTTTTATAAAATTCGGGAGGGTGTTTGCCGGATTTTAAAATCCCGGGGGTTTTGCCCAGGACCTCGTCAAATTCGTAGCCTGTATACTTGGTGAACCTGGGATTGACGTATTCGATTTTTCCCTCTTTGTCGGTGATAACGATCGAGACCGGACTTTGTTCGATCGCCGGCAAAGTTCTACTTAGAAACTTGTTGAAAACCCGCCCGAGATGCCCGATTTCATCCGTCGACCGAATCGCCAACGGTTCTTGCTTGAGATTTCCATCGGCGATAGCGTCGATCGCGCCGATGATTTTATTCAACCGCTTGGCCAATCCGTTACTGAAAATTACCGCCGAAATCGCGCCCAATATCAAAATCGCAAAACAGACCGCGAAAGTCGCGATTCGGTTTTTGGTAATAGCGGCATGTAGGTTTTCCAGGGAAAGCCCCAGGACCAATTTTCCATGACCCACATCTTGATAGAGGATGGGGGCGACAAAAAACAACCGGCCGGAATATTCAAACGGACCTTGACGATTCAAAATATCCTTGAGATCCAGTTCGATGGCCAAAAAGCCATTCGGAGAAGAGGAAGGGACCATTTGGTCGCGGGCGACTTTCGCAAGCTCTTTATTCTGGGCGTCAAAAACGGCAATGTAGGAAAAGTCCCGATCGTCCCGCGCGAAATTGAGGGTTTCGTTGACCGCCGTAAAGTCATTGCCTCCCAATCCAATACCCACGCCCAGCGCCAGCATCTCCGCCATGTTTTTTACTTTGGCGTTCAAGGAGCTTATGGCATTTTCTTTCACTATTTTCGGGTAATAAATGAAATTGAAAGCGGCAATCAGAAAGAGAATCGCCGTAAAAAACAAAATCAGCTTGGCCCTTATCGACATTTTCGTGGGACCTCGATCTTCCCCCCTTGCAAAGGAGAGCTTTGCATAACTCCCGTTTTGCCGGGCGACCTTCCGTTCGTCATCGCGAGCCGTCCACTCGCCGTGGGGGCCAGGCTGGGCCTGGAGCCAATGCCGCCTCCAGCCAACGCGACCGTTGGATCCAACGGGCTTGACCCGGATGGCGAACAAGCGTCATCGAGGGCGGTTTGGGCATGGCCTGTTACCTCCGGGCGTTTGCCCGGCGCGGAGGCGGGAATCGTGTTCCGGCGATCGCGGAGCGTCATCGCCGCGTCGCCTCCGGGCGCCTGCCCGGCCAGCGGCACGCTGGGCGGCGTGGC
>JACRGP010000011.1 GCA_016217765.1 Nitrospinota bacterium
AAGACCGGGCAAACCGTCGTCATCCGCCAGTCGCACGGCGGCTCCGGCAAGCAGGCGCGCGCCGTGATCGACGGATTGGAGGCGGACGTGGTCACCCTGGCCCTGGGGTACGACATCGACGCCATTCACGAAAAGGCCGGATTATTGCCCAAGGATTGGCAGTCCCGCCTGGCCCACAACAGTTCGCCGTACACGTCAACCATCGTCTTCCTGGTACGCAAAGGCAACCCCAAAAACATCAAGGACTGGGACGACCTGGTAAAACCCGGAATATCGGTCGTCAGCCCCAACCCGAAGACGTCCGGCGGCGCGCGGTGGAACTATCTCGCGGCCTGGGGATATGCGCTCAAGAAATACGGGAACGACGAGGCCAAGGCCGGGGACTTCGTCGCCCGGCTGTATAAAAACGCGCCCATCCTGGATTCAGGCGCGCGCGGTTCCACGACCACGTTCATCGAGCGCGGAATCGGCGACGTCCTGTTGGCCTGGGAAAACGAAGCCTTCCTGGCGATCAACAAACTGGGGGCCGGAAAATTCGAAATCATCGTGCCCTCGCTCAGCGTCCTGGCGGAACCGCCCGTCGCCGTCGTGGACAAGACGGCGGACAAACACAAGACGCGGGACGTGGCCCGGGCGTATCTGGAATACCTCTACACGGAGGAAGGCCAGGAGATCGCGGCCCGGAACTTTTACCGGCCGCGCCTGAAATCGGCGGCCGGGAAATACGCCCATCAATTTCCAAACATAACCCTGTTCACCGTGGACGAGGTTTTTGGCGGCTGGCAGAAGGCCCAGAAAACGCATTTTGCCGACGGCGGGATATTCGACCGGATTTTTTTACCCAAATGAACATATGACTATCCGACTCAAACGGCATAGCGTCCTGCCGGGGTTCGGCCTCGCGCTGGGGTATACGCTCCTCTACCTGAGCTTGATCGCGCTGGTCCCGTTGTCGGGGATTTTTTTTAAGACCGCCGCGATGAACTGGGACGAGTTTTGGAACACGGCGACCGCGCCCCGAGCGTTGGCCTCCTATCGTCTCAGTTTCGGCGCGGCTTTGGCGGGCGCCCTGATCAACGCCGTTTTCGGGCCGTTGGTCGCATGGGTTCTGGCGCGCTACCATTTCCCCGGCAAGCGCGTCGTGGACGCATTGGTGGATCTGCCGTTCGCGCTTCCCACGGCGGTATCCGGCCTGGCCCTGGCCGCCGTCTTTTCAGCCAACGGATGGATCGGGCGTTTCCTGGAGCCGTTGGGGATCAAGGTCGCTTTCACTCCATTGGGAGTTGTCGTCGCCCTGACGTTCATCGGTCTCCCGTTCGTGGTCCGCTCCTTGTGCCCGGTCTTGGAGGATTTGGAAAAGGACGTCGAGGAGGCGGCGGCCAGCCTCGGGGCGAACCGCCTGCAAATCTTTTGGCGGGTGATCCTGCCGAGCCTGCGTCCGGCCTTGCTCACGGGCTTTTCCCTGGCTTTCGCCAGGGCCGTGGGCGAATACGGCTCGGTGATTTTTATCGCCGGCAACATGCCGATGGTTTCGGAAATCGCCCCCCTTCTGATCGTGACCAAGCTGGAGCAGTACGACTACGCCGGAGCGACGGCCATCGCCGCGGTCATGCTCGTCGCGTCGTTTCTCCTGCTCCTGATCGTCAACCTGCTCCAGTGGCGGAGTTCCCAAAAGACCGCATGAAAAGGAGACCCGCTCATGGCGGACTATTCGATTATCGATCATAGGATGAAAAGCGCGACCGGCGAACCGCCTGCCGCGCGCCTCGTATTGATCGTCCTGGCTCTTTCGTTCCTCGCGGTATTTTTGTTCGTCCCGCTCGCCGCGGTCCTTGCCGGGGCCTTGAGGGACGGCCTTTCGGCTTATTTCAAGGCGCTCGCCGAACCCGACTCCCTGGCCGCGATCCGTTTGACCCTGTTCGCGGCCGCCATCGCCGTGCCGCTCAACCTGGTTTTCGGGGTCGCGGCGGCGTGGGCCATCGCCAAGTTCGATTTCGCCGGTAAAAGCGTCTTGACTGCCTTGATCGATCTCCCCTTCGCCGTATCCCCGGTCATTTCGGGCCTGATCTACGTGCTGTTGTTCGGCTTGCAGGGGACCCTCGGCCCCTGGCTCGCCGAACGCGATATCAAAATCGTCTTTGCCGTCCCCGGGATCGTGCTGGCGACGGTTTTCGTGAGCTTCCCGTTCGTCGCCCGGGAACTCATCCCCCTCATGCAGGAACAGGGGGCCGAGGAGGAGGAAGCCGCCCGCGTGTTAGGCGCCTCCGGTTTCCAGACGTTTTGGCGCGTCACCCTGCCGAACGTCAAATGGGGACTGCTTTACGGGATCATCCTCTGCAACGCGCGGGCGATGGGCGAGTTTGGCGCCGTATCGGTGGTGTCGGGTCACATCCGCGGATCGACCAACACCCTGCCCCTGCACGCGGAAATCCTGTACAACGAATACAACTTCTCCGCCGCGTTCGCCGTCGCGTCCCTCCTGGTCCTGCTGGCGCTGGCGACATTGGCGGCGAAAAAACTGGTCGAGTGGAAATCCCGGCAATCCGCCGGAGAACCTGGCTAAGAGCGCCTAACAATAGGTGGGGGTGAAAAGCCGGGCAAGCGCCCGGAGGCGACGCGGCGATGACGCTGGCGCGATCGCCGAAATGCGAATCCCCCCGGCCCCCTCCCCAGCGTGACGCTGGACTCAACAGGCTCGGCTTCGATGGCGAATGAGAGTCATCGGGGGCAAGCCCGGGCTTGGCTATCCCGTTCCGGGGCGTTCCCTGGTCAAGGGAGGGGAGTAATTTGAGAGTCGAGCCAAATGATCCATTTTGTCAGGAGCTCCAAGGAGGTAACGGCATGAGTATCGAGGCTAGAGGCATTACCAAGAAATTCGGCGGTTATACCGCCCTCAAGGACGTTTGTTTCCGGGCGGAAACCGGGGAACTGGTGGCCCTTCTCGGCCCTTCCGGCTCCGGCAAAACCACTCTGCTCCGAATCCTGGCGGGCCTGGAAATTCCCGACGCGGGCGAGATCCTCATCCACGGCGAAGACGCCGCGCGCCGGAACGTCCGCGACCGCAGAGTGGGCTTCGTGTTCCAGCACTACGCGTTGTTCCGGCACATGACCGTTTTTGAAAACGTCGCCTTTGGCCTGCGGGTGCGCCCCCGCAAACTGCGCCAGCCCGAACGCGACATCCGCGCCAAGGTCCACGACCTGCTCAAACTCGTGCAACTCGACTGGCTGGCGGGGAGCTATCCTTCCCAACTCTCCGGCGGCCAGCGCCAGCGGGTCGCGCTGGCCCGCGCGCTGGCGGTCGAGCCCAAACTGTTACTGCTGGACGAGCCGTTCGGCGCCCTGGACGCGAAAATACGGCAGGAACTGCGCCGGTGGTTGCGACGGCTCCACGACGAACTCCACGTGACCAGCGTCTTTGTCACCCACGACCAGGAAGAGGCCCTGGAAGTGGCCGACCGCGTGGCGGTGATGAACAATGGGCAAGTCGAGCAGGCGGGAACGCCCGACGAGGTCTATCGCCGTCCGGCCAACCCCTTCGTGTACAACTTTCTCGGCAACGCGAACTTTTTCCGCGGCAGGATACACCGGGGCTTGGCGCGCATTGGCGCGATCGAGATCGAGGCGCCGGAGCACGCCAACGCGCAGGATTGCCCGGCGGTGGGATACGTCCGGCCCCACGATATCGAGATCGACCGCATCCTCTCCGGCAAGACGGCGATCGAAGCGGTGGTCCGCAGGGTGCGCGCCTTCGGCCCGCTCGTGCGCCTCGAACTGGTCCGCCGCGACAACGGCGAGCCAATCGAGGCGGAACTGTCCGCCGAACGTTTTGAATCGCTAAAACTGCGGGAGGGCGAGCGCGCGTTCGTGAAACCGCGGAACCTCCGGCTTTTCCTCAACAAACCAGAGTGAGTATTTTCAAAAACCGGACCGTTTTTTTAAACCCACGCCGGGACGATTACCCCTTTTCAATCGCCGGCAATTTGTTATACTTGGGCTCCGCGGGTTCTCCGCCGCTATTGACGGACGAGCCTCTTAACCCGCATGTTGCATGAGTAAAAGTAACAAAGAGAGCCTTCGGCTCTTTTACCCCCCTCATCCTAACCTTCTCCCGCAAGGGGAGAAGGGATACTGCATCACCCTCTCCCTTGATGGGAGAGGGCCGGGGTGAGGGTGAATTCTTGCTCCCTTTCAACCGGAACGCCATGAAACTCGCGCAATATCCGGTCTAACTTTAACCGATTTGGATTCGCCCTCCCCCGCTCTACCGATGGAAAGCAACGTAAAAGTCAGCCAAGCCGCCGGCGCCGTGGGCTCCATGACTTTCCTGTCGCGGATTTTCGGTTTTCTGCGCGACACGGCGATCGCCATGATGTTCGGCTCGACGGCGGCGGCGGACGCGTTTTTTGTCGCCTTTCGCATCCCCAATTTGCAACGGGGGCTCCTGGGGGAAGGAGCCGCCAACGCGGCATTCATCCCCGTCTTCAGCGAGTACCTCAACGCCAAAAGCGAGCGCGAAGCGTGGGATTTGGCCTCCAACCTTTTCAATGTCTTTTCGATCATCCTGTTCGTTTTCGCCCTGGCCATCGCTATTTTCGCGCCGGCGGTGATCGCGGTCTTCGCCCCGGGCTTCCTCGACGAGCCCGAAAAATTCGATCTAACGGTCTCCCTGACCCGCTGGATGGCCCCCTACCTCGTCCTCATCGGTCTGACGGCGCTGTGCATGGGAATTCTGAACACGTTCAAGGTATTCGCCCTTCCCGCCGCCGCGCCGGTATTGATGAACCTTTCCATGATCCTGGCGGCGCTTTTGATCTCCCCCCGCCTGGAAACGCCCATCATCGGGCTCGCCGTCGGCGTTCTCCTGGGGGGTCTGTTGCAACTGCTCACGCAATTGCCCGCAATTCTCCGCAAAGGATTTACGTTCTCCGCCTCGCTGAACTGGAAACATCCGGGGATCGCCAAAATCGCCAAACTGCTGGGGCCCACCACCTTGGGACTCGCGGCATACGAAATCAACCTCATGGTCGACACCATCCTCGCCTCCCTTTTGCCGGGCGGCGCGATCTCTTATCTGTATTACGCCAACCGTCTTGTGCAATTGCCGTTGGGGGTTTTCGGGGTCGCCATCGGCGTAGCCATCCTGCCCATCCTGTCCGAGCAGGCCGCGCGCAAGGAACTCCCCGAATTGATCAAGACGCTGGGGTTCGGCATCCGCCTGATCCTGTTCATCACGGCGCCGGCAACCGTGGGTTTGATTGTCCTGAGGTTCCCCATCGTCAATACGCTTTGGGAGCGCGGGGAGTTTCTGCGGAGCGCCACGGAGGGCACGGCGTTTGCCCTGTTGTGTTATTCCGTGGGGCTCTGCGCTTTCGCGGGGACGAAGGTCGTCGTCGCGGCGTTTTACTCCCTGCAAGACACGAAAACGCCGGCGAAGATCGGCATCTATTCCATGATCCTCAATATCGCGCTAAACCTGATCCTGATGGGCCCTCTCAAACACGGAGGCATAGCCCTGGCCACCTCGATCGCCGCCATTTTCAACTCGCTGGCCCTTGTCGTCATCTTGAAAATGCGGCTGGGGCTCATGGGGGGGCGCAAAATTCTCCGCTCGGCATTCCAAATCGCGGTCGCCGCCGCGGGGATGGGCCTCGTCGCCTATGGTTTCGACCGGGCGTTTTTCAATCCTCTCGCTCCACTTATCTCCAAACTCTTGACGCTGACCGTCTGCATCGTCTCCGGACTGGCGGCGTTCTATCTTATTTCCCTATTGCTGAAAAACGAGGAACTGATTTTCCTCAAAGATCTCCTGCGCCGCAAATTCGGAAAGCCCGGCGCGGAAGCCCCGGCGAATCGAGGCTCGGCGTAGCCAAACCCGCGCATATTCAAACCCGCTTGTTTTCCCGTTTTCTTTGCCTATAATGTTCGTCTGCCTTGGACTTTGAACGAAAGGATTGAGAGCATGCTGGCTTGTCTGGACCTGGAAGGAGTGCTGGTCCCCGAAATCTGGATCGCGTTCGCGGAAAAAACGGGGATCGAGAAACTGCGGCTGACCACGCGGGACATCCCCGATTACGACCAACTGATGCGGGGACGATTGAAAATCCTGGCCGAGAACAACCTCAAACTTGCCGATATCCAGGCGGCGATCCGGGGCATCGCCCCGCTGGAGGGCGCCGGAGAGTTCCTCGAATGGCTCCGCGCGGAATTCCAGGTGGCGATCCTCTCGGACACGTTCTACGAGTTCGCCGGCCCATTGATGGCCCAATTAGGCTATCCAATCCTGCTCTGCAACTTTCTCGAGGTCAACGGGGGCGGCCGCATCACGGACTACAGACTGCGGCAAGAGGACGGGAAAACCAAGGCGGTGCAAGCGTTCAAAAGCCTCAACCTCCAGGTGATCGCCTCGGGAGATTCGTACAACGACACGGGGATGCTGAAGGCGGCGGACGCGGGCATCTTTTTCCGTCCGCCGGAAACCATTATCAAGGAGTTTCCCCAGTTCCAGGTGACCCGCACCTATGCCGAACTGCGGGCGGCCTTTTTGACGGCGCGGGAATCGCTTCTCAAATGCCGAGGCCATTGACTCCCGCGCTAATAACGCCCCGTTCCGTCATCCCGGCGAAAGCCGGGATCCAGAATCCTGTTTTGCTGGATTCCGGCTTACGCCGGAATGACCGCGATTGGGAATCCGTCGCCCAGCCGCGGGCCATTATTCCACCTTGGCGGCGAGAAGCGCGGAGTAAACCCAGCCGGTCCTGCCGTCCTTTACCCTGATCCGCGACCAATTGTCTTCCTTGCCGAGGACGGCCACGGTGTCGCCCCGCTTCACGGTGAACAGGACCTTCCCGCTCATCGAGCCTTTGTCGCGCACGTTGGCCAGGAGGGAATTGACTTCGTAGACGACTTTAAAATCCGCGTCGGTGGCGACTTCGAGTTGCGACTCGGACGCGATTTTGGAAACGATTTGCGGAAAATAATCGGCGAACTTCAAATCGTATTTGTAAACCGCCAGGAGCAAAAACAGCAGAGAGACCGCCGCGATCCGCAAAAAAGCCTGGCCGAAAGTCAGTCCTTCATCGGGTTCCGCGTCCGGCAAGAGCGGCGGGCCGCACCTGGGACAAAACAGGGCATGGGGCGGCAAGCGGGTTTTGCAGGCAACGCAATATTCCGCTCCCCCTCTATCCTTGTCCAATGAGCTTCTCGACTTTCTCGCCTGCTTTCCGGCAAAGTCGTTTGTGGCCATTGGCTCCCCTCAGTTCAAGCGATAAATAGCGCGATACTTTTCTTTAAGATAATCGACAAAAAGCTCCGGGTCCAAGGGTCCCCCGGTAACGCGCAAGACCAATTCGTCCGTCTCGTACAACCTGCCCTTCGAGTGGATATTCCGGTTCAGCCAGTCCTTGATATTCAGGAAATGGCCTTGCGCCACCTGGTCCTCCGCGTCGGGGATTTCCTTTTTGAGAGCGTTGTAGAACTGGCAGGCGTATATCGCTCCCAGGGTGTACGAGGGAAAATAACCGAAGCTTCCGCCGCTCCAGTGAACATCCTGCAGGACCCCAAGCGTATCGGTGGGAGGCCGTATCCCCAGATATTGCTCTATTTTATCGTTCCATATTTCCGGCAACCGGTCAACCGGTATCGAATCGTCGAACAACCCCTTTTCGATCTCATAGCGAAGGATCACGTGCATGGGATAGGTGACCTCGTCCGCCTCCACCCGGATGAAGGATGGATGACTGACATTGACCGCCTCGTAGAACTTCTCCGGCGATACGACTTTCATGCTTTCCGGGAACGTTTTGGCGAATAAGCCGAGGTAGTGAGAGCAAAAACTCCTGGATTGGGCGATCATGCGTTCCCAAAACAGGGACTGCGACTCGTGTATGCCCATGGTCAAGGGCTCCGAAACGGGGAGGTCCCTTCCCGTTTGCATCCTCCCCTGTTCGTACAAGCCGTGTCCGGCCTCGTGGATGGCCCCAAAAAGCGATTCCACGAAATTATCCGTCCGGTAACGCGTGGTGATACGCACGTCGGTGGGATGCCCCCCGCCGCAAAACGGATGAACGGACACGTCCATTCTGCCGTGCTCGAAGGAAAACCCCATATCGCGGCTTATCCGCTTGGCCAGCTTCCTCTGCCGGTCGATGGCGAAATCGCCTTTGAGGAACGAAGTATTGGGCTGATAGAGGCTCTCTTTTATGGCCTTGATCAAGGGAATCAAATCGGACTTCAATTTTTCGAAAATGGGGTCCAGCCGCGCTACGGTGGCGCCGCGTTCCGACTCGTCGATATTGACGTCGTATGGGGACTTGTGGGGATCCACGCAATGGGCCCACTGCCTTCTCAATTTGACAAGGCGTTTCAAGGAAGGAGCAAAATCCTTGAACCGGTTTTTCTCCCGCGCGTTGACCCATATTTCGTGCGCCCGGGAAGTCAATTCCGCCAGTTCCTGGACAAGCGATTTGGGGACTTTCGTTTCCATGTCATAGGCCCGCCGGGCCTCCGTGATATTGCGCCATTCGAATTCGCTGAAAACGTCCTTGCTGGAGGACATTAATTTCGTTATCCATTCGCCCATCTCGGGCGCCGTGGATTTCTCGTGGATGACCCCCGCGAGGGCGGCCATCTGCTTCGCCCTGGATTCCCAAGCCCCCTTGGGCATCGTGACCTCCTGGTCCCAATGCATGATCGACATAACGCCAGCCAGACGCGCCTTCTCCTCCAGCTTTTCGACTAAAGACTGATAACACTCCCGGTAAGTTTCGTGCATGGACGGTCCTTGATATTACGATGGACTCCAATTGTAATCCGGTCGAACATGAATTGCTCCGTTTTTTTTTCGCCTGATATATAGGGGAGTCCAGAATAGAGTGGACATGCGTGGCTCATGAGCGAGTCCCTTTTCCCCCCTTTGGAAAAGGGGGGCTGGGGGGATTTTACAAGCGACCTTCACACTCCAAATCCCCCTGAATCCCCCTTTGCTAAAGGGGGACTCTGGCGTCGTGACGATCCATGGATTTACCCCCGGATACGGAATAAAGCTCGAAAAACGACATGAATGCCGTCCATACTATTTTGGACTCGTTAGTAATTGATTGTCCAAGCCATTCATGAAAACGCCTTTCAAACGGATATTTTAAAAAGGGGCAGGAAAATGGAAAGCGCGGAAGAAACCTCCGGCACGGTCCAGGGCAGGCTGAACGTCCTGAAAAAATCCCTGGTGAGCGAAGAGAATTCGGTGCAATACTACAAAACCCTGATCGATAAAACTCCCCTCGATACCGATGAAAACGTTGGCGCCGCCAGGATGTATGGCGATCTCCGCGAAGAGGAGAAAAAGCACGTCGAAACCCTCTCCGCTCTGATCGATTACTGGGAAAGAAGAGCGCGGGAACTCCAGGATTCGGACTAACAGGACGCTGAAAAAGTCCCTTTTGTGCCCAAAAATCGTCATGCCCGCGACAGCGGGCATCCAGAAAGCCCTTGAAAACACTGGATTCCCGTTTTCACGGGAATGACGGCAAAAGACTATAAATCGGTGTTCCAACTCCCCGTAAGGGCAAAAAAAAAGCCCAAGGCAGGACGGCGAGGTCCTGCCTTGGGCCGGATCGAGAGGTGGAACCGAATGCTAATCCTAACTGTTAATACTCAAGCGTCTGCCACTGGGTGACCGCCTTCTGGCCGTTTCTTTCCTTGTTGTTGCCGTTCCAGATGGCGATTCCCATGGGCGTTTTCTTGCCCTTGAACTGGGTGTCGTTCTCGTCCCCGGTGGTCAAGGAGCGCTTGTAAACGACGGTCCAGCGGTTGTTGGCCCAGTTGCCCTTGCCATCGACGTCCTGATGCGCCTGGGTGGTCAGCGTGCTGAACCCCTCGGCGTTCAGGTCCTCGACGGCGGACTTCCGCATGCCGGCGTCGGACAGGATGTTGCCCGTGGCCCGCCCGGGGTTGTACACGCCCTCGCTTTTACCCATGCCGTAGTCCACGAACGTGGAGCGCGCATGGATGTCCGAGGCGCCGGCGCTGGACCGCAGTTCTTCCTTCGTTCCGGGCTCGTTGATCTTGAAATCGCCCTTCGCGAGCTTGCCGTCCGGCTCGTACATGTAGTAGCTACCGGAACCCATGGCCATGTACTTGTATTGGTCCTCCATGTCCTGCATGGTGCGGTTCCCGCCCTGGCCGGCGTTCTCCTTGTCCCACTCGGCCTTCCACTGCCAGATGTTGACGCGCTCGCCCTCGCCGCCCATGGTGAACGGCGGCTCGTCGCCGTCCTGTTTCACCGGGAACATGATGGCCGCCTGGTCCCTATACTGCTGGGATTGGACCATGATGTCGTTGCGGGACGGGTCGATCCATTCCAAACGCACGGCGATTTCCTTGCCGTTGTTGACGGCCTTCACGTTCACCCACTTGGTACTCGGGTTCGGCCACATGGGGTTGGTGATCATCTGCGGGTCCATGTCGATCGTCACGTCCGTCCCTTTCGTGGGCCCGTACTGGGACCAGAAGGGGTCGGTCGGATCGCTGGGGATGTCGCCCTT
>JACRGP010000091.1 GCA_016217765.1 Nitrospinota bacterium
CAGTTTTTATCCTATCTATCTTGTCCATCCATGTAAAAACCAGTTTTCGATTTGCCTTTCTCTGTGTTCATCTGCGTCATCTGTGGATTGTTCCTTTCCTGGCCTGACCTTGAAAATATGTTAGCGAACTTACGAAATCATGTACTTAGAGAGCACTTGGAAGCAGTAAACCATTACGAAGCCCTCAAGTTAATCAAGAATATTGCCGCGTGTGGGGAAGACCTTGCAGAACAGAGTTTGCTTGATATCCATAAAACCATTCTTACAGTCATTGACGCGTTTTCCTGCGGGAAGTACCGCCAAGCAAGGGGATTTACTTTTTGAAGAAGGTTGAACCGTTTTTGTGACTGGGAGTGTGGATTCATTGCGCAAGGATTCTACCCTTGTCAGATTTAAAATCTCTGTTTCACAAATTCGCGGAAAAGAAGCACTTTTTTCTTGTCGCGTGGATCGAAAAGAAGCGGTTCGACATCGCGCGCCAATGCGTCAAAATCATGTTTCGCCGTTTTTCCCAGCAAATACTTTTTTAGCTCCGCCTGATTTCCGATGCGGATGTTCTTTTTCAAATAGGAAAAGTCTGGTTTGGCTCCGATGCCATGCAGGAAAACAATGTCAAAAAAATCGCGTCCCATGGTGCGTCTGCGGTTGATTGCGGCATAGATTTTCTGCGCCAAAAGTAAATCTTTGGGCACAGCATTGATCTGGGTAAAAACTTCAAATTTGTTCAAGAGCGGTTTTTCGATAGCGTATTTAAAGTTTTGCGGAACGGTGTCGACTTGAATCAGGATCTTATGATGGTTCATTGCCGAAAGACCTGAATCGAAAAGCAACTCCGGAATCCGTATCTTGATACGGTATGCATTCCTCGTCACAACCGCAACCTCCACTTTCAGGCCTTCAAGCTCAAGGTCGGACTTGATCACTTTGCTCAATTCCGTAAATTGATTTTCGCTCAGCTTGAAATTGTCAAAATCCAAATCTTCGGAAAAACGCGTACTTCCGTAAAGGATGCGAAGCGCCGTGCCGCCAAGAAAAGCCAGCTTGTTTGCGTACTTGCTGTTAAAAATGCTGTTTAAAATCTTGTACTGCAAATATTCTTTGAGAATGCTTTCCCGATGACTTCGCAGATATTCGGGATATTGCTCGAGTATTTGGGCAAGGTTAATCATTCTGGACAGTATTAAAAAAAATATTTACCCGGAGGGCAAGGGACTTGTTAAAAGCTTCAAGATACTTTTCGAGTTTCTTGAGGTCGATTTGTTCCAAAAACTCCTCGCGGTTTATACGCATCTCCCGGAAATCATCGACTGTCTTGAGTTGAGGATTGAGATAGAGATAATCCAAAATGGCCTTTTCAGGATCAGCCATGAGAATCCTTTTTTTGCCAAAATCCATCAAACGGTAGCCAAAGAAAATACTCGGCTTGATGTGGCGATAGCTGAAATTGCCGACCGGAGTCGTAAAGTTTGTCGTTTTTTTTGTGCTGACGGAAGTTATCTGGAAAATTTCCTCAGGGATCAAACCATAAAACTTCAGCGCCTTTTCCAGGGAAATATACGAGGGGGCATAGATTCTGTTCGCCGTATAAAAAATAAAATTCCGATCATTTTCATGATCCGACAAACTGTAATATCCCTGCTTGATCTTCTTTAAATACCCCTTCTTTTCCCACCGATCCAACTGAATGCGATGGAAATCCGGGACGAGCTTTTGAATGTCGCGCAGGGAAAATATCGAGTAGGGCGAGAACCGCTTTTGAAATTCGAATATTTGCATATAACTCCGTAAAGATACAAAAATGTATGTTTACGGAAATATATTAGCAGAAGGAGCGGGAGAAAGCAAGTAAGGCGGAATTTTCTTTCCGCCTCTCCTTCGTTTTACCACCGCCAAGGGAAAGCTTGAAAACCGTAGTTTTTTAATGGTGCGGACGGCCGGAATCGAACCGGCACAGGGTTGCCCCCGAGGGATTTTCGTACCCGCTACGGCTTTCGCCGCCGCCACGTTGTGGCGTTTGTGGTCTGGACTATACCTTCGCCATGGCTTTCGCTTTAGGCGCTACCCGTCTAGTCTCTACACCTTCCCGTTTCCGGGCTTGGCTCGGGATTGCCATGTAAAAGGGTTCCCCGAATTTGGGCAGTTCTGCATCTCCGGTTTCCCGGAGAGCACTCAAATTTGCTTCAAGTCCCTTGCGTCTACCAATTCCGCCACGTCCGCATAGTTTTTTAAGTCCTGTGCGTCTACCAATTCCGCCGCCCCGGCATTGTCCGCTCGCTGTGTGTCTTGCGCGGCGTTGTGTTGGAATGAAAATGGTAACAGGATTTCGCGAAAAATCAACTGGGGTTCGCGGGCCGTTTCTGCTTCAAGACAGCGTCCGTGGCGTCGAAGATGCCTAAGAGACCCTAATAAATTGAACCGCAAAGACGCAGAGGGCGCAAAGAAATAATAAAAAAAGAGAAACCGCCCTCTTCGCTTTTGCTTTCTTGGCGTTCTTTGCGTCTCTGCGGTAAAAAGGCGTTTTGTCATAGGTTCTAAGGAGTTTTTGGCGTTTCATGAAATCGTGACGATTTCACGGATGGCGTCGTCGGGAACTCCCCGCATGGCGTCCTGGCGGCGATCTTCCAAGATCAAGGAGATCGCGTCGGCCAGGCTTTTCCGGCATTCCTCGATGGTTTTCCCTTGTCCATTCGCGCCAGGAACTTCCGGGCAGTAGGCGATATACCACTCTTCCTCTTTTTCAATGATGGCTGTAAATTCATTGTGCATCGTTTTTTTACCCCCAACAATAATGCGTTTCCGGTCATCGCTCATAACGCTCATATTTTTTCCGGGGATTTTCCGCGGTTTCCCTTGTTTTGTCCCCATCATTCTATAAGAATAGGGATAATCTAACAAGGGCCGTATTGGACTCCCGCCTTATGACGCTGGGGGTTCGCGGGCCGTTTCCGGTTAAACTGGAGCGATGAGGGAACCTAAACGGGTTTTACAGAAAATTCTCGGGCCGGGTTGCGACGCGGACGCCTTCGAGGCCACGGGCGAACCGCTGGAACTGGTCGTGGAACTGCTCCGTGAAACGCAGAAGTGTCGAAAGGCGCGTCAATGGCTGTTGGACTCGGCGGGGTTCGACATTGCCGTCTCGCCGCGGACTTTTCACGCGCTACTGGACCTGCGCGAGATCAATTGTGTCGAGACCGCGACTCGCGACCTGGACATAAAAGTCGAGTCGCTTAAGGACTCGCGTCATCCGGAAGACCCGGTCTCCATCGGCAATTTGAATTCCGTCCTGCGCGAGCTGTACCGCGACTTGCAAGGGACGCGGGAAAAAATGGCAAAGGAGTTTCCCACCCTCCTTCTCAAACGGGACGTCACGGCGGACCTCGCGGCAAAAATTCCGGGATGGGTCGCGGGCGCGCGCAGAGCGCATTGGAACGGGGTCGGATACTTGTTTACGGGATGGAGGGTCAGGGGGATCGAAAAGGCATTCCGCTCGGCCTTCCCGAATGCGGACCGGGCGCATCCTCTGCGCGCGAAACTTGCGGAGGCGGAGCGGGAATCGGAGTTTTACGGTTTCTGCGCCGAGACGAACGGCAAATGGAGCGCGCTGGGGCTGGACCTGTTCCGCATCCTGCGGGCGGACGCGTTCAACAATGTTTGCGAGAATCTGGAAGAGGCGGGCAACGCTTTATGGGACCTGGTTTACAACAGCCCCCCCGCGCGCGCTTCGCTGGAACTCGCGGGAATACGCTTCGACGACATATCCACCTTGTTCGAGAACGAGCGGGTCGCCGGCCGAGGATGACTCCGGGGAGTATTCCCCTAGCGGGTCGCCGGAAAAATGTTTTTTTGTTTATCGTGGTCATTCCCGTGAAAACGGGAATCCAGTAATTCACGGGTTTTCTGGATGCCCGCCTGCGCGGGCATGACGCTTTGGGGCACAAGGGACTTTTTCGGCGTTCCGCTGGCGAGCGGCGGGTCTTTATTGATACGCGGTCTTGACCTGGAACCCTTCTTCCTTGTCCACCAGCAGTTGTTTGATGCCGGTCAGTTTTTGCGCTTCCCGCAGGGCGGCCTTGCCCTCCTCCTTGATCTTGTTGAACCGCATGTCGAGCCGCGTCAGATTGGCGTACAATGGCAGGAATTTGGCCATGGTCCTGGCGCCTTCGTCGGTGATGTTGTTGTCGGACAGGTTGAGGTTGACGAGGCTCAGGAGGTTGTCGGAAACGGCTATGGCCTTGACCCCGTCGTTGCCGATGGCATTGTAGAACAGGTTGAGCGACGTCAGGTTGACAAGACACTTCGAGGTCGCCAAGTATTTCGCGCCTTTTTCGCCGATGAGGTTGGTCCCCAATTCCAAGGTCGCAAGGTCCTTCAGGAACTCGAACGACGCCAGGTCCTTGGCCCCGTATTCCTTGATATAATTCGCGGTCAGGTCGAGAGTTTTACCGTCGGGACTCAGGCTTTCCCGGACAAAACTCTCGAGTTCCTCCGCGGTCATGTGACCTTTGCTGAATTTATTGGCTGAGTAATCCATTCATCGTCTCCCTTAAATCTCGATCAAGTTGTTCGTTTTCAATGATATCTTCAAACGGTCCCGGGGGGATCGCCCCGCCGTTTTTCATGCCAGGGCATCAAAATTCATGTTGCGTCGCGGATTTATGGAATTATAATCCTCTCTTCACGCAACCGACAAGCGAATTGTTTGTCCTTCCTCCCGCCATCCGGGGAGGAATCCATTGGATTTTTCCCGAAAATCTTTATATGATGAACCATCAATCCATATTCGACTACCCCTCGTTCAGGAGTTTTTGGAATGGCTAACACAGAGGAATCCCAACTGGAGTACAGCCTGGGAAATAACGTGATCGTTACCCAGATGACGCAGGCGATCAACTGGGCCAGGAAATACTCTTTCTTTATCTACCCGTTCATTACGGCTTGTTGCGGGATGGAGTTCATGTCGGTGGCCGGGCCGCGGTACGACCTGGACCGGTTCGGCGCGGCCTTTCCGAGGTTTTCCCCGCGGCAGGCGGACCTGCTCATGGTGGTGGGGACCATCAGCCACAAGCAGGCCCCCATTCTGGTCAAGGTCTACAACCAGATGACCGAACCCAAATGGGTCGTGGCTTACGGGGTCTGTACGGTGTCCGGCGGGTTCTACGACAACTACGCCACCGTGATGGGGATCGATACGCTCATCCCGGTGGACGTCTACATACCCGGTTGTCCGCCCCGGCCGGAAATGGTGATCGACGGGCTGATCAAGCTCCAGGAAAAAGTGCAACGGGAAAAGCTGTCGGACCACGTCAAGGGTCCGGCGCTGGTCACCCCCGCCAGCAGGCTCTAGGATTTCGCCTTTTCGTTACCGCGAGATCGCCGATTATCTGCCCAGGTAATCGGCGATCTCTTTTTTTATCTTTTCCCGCCATTTTTCCCCCTCCTCCCGTTCGATGGGCGAGACGCCCTCATAGCTTAATATCCTCGCGGTTTTGGCGACCTTGTCCCGGACGTAATCCGCGATTTCCGTCTTGTCCTCCGCGTCGAGGTTGTATTTCCCGCCGGCCAGGAAGCGCCGTTTCAGGAAATGAAAGTACAGCCGCAGGCGTTCCGCCGGATCGGTCAATCCGAGTTGGTATTGCAAGATCGTCAGGGATTCCTTTTTGCGGTCGATCACGTATCCCAGGCGGGTGTTGTCGGTCTTCCCCATCTGGGCCGAAAAAATTTCGAAGGCTTTTGCCCGCGTTTCCTCCGTCGAGGTCAAGGGGGGAAGCGTCGTCAGTTTCGCCGCCGCGAGGTCCAGGGCAAGGGAGGGGATGCCCGTCCGGTCGCTCCAGTAGGCGAGTTCCAGCGGCCGTTCCCGGTTGAGGCGGCCCGCCTCGTCCAGCAACGGCGCCAATTCGGCCGTCGTCTTCGACAGCCGGTCGAGGACGGGCGCGTCGAAAGCGGACAGATACAATTGGACTTCCGCGGGGACGGACGAGTTCTCCCGGATTTTTCCGGAAAAAACGGTCCTGACGATATCGTCGAAATCCGGGAGGAAAAAAGCCTTCGCCACGTCGGCGAAATAAGGATGCTTCAAGATCAAGAACCTGGGGTCGGAGCGCGCGTTCAGCCCATAGGCTTCCAGTTCGTTGACATGGCCCAGGAAAGGCTGGGCCAGGTGCAGGGTCTCGTGCAGGTGCGTGGCCCAGCCATACGCCCGCTTGTCGATCAGGATGGCGCCCGGCGACACCCGGATGGTGTCAAAGGTGGCGTGCGCGAACTGCTGGGGGTTTAACAAATCGTCCTGGTAGGTTTGGATGATGTATTGGCGGAACGGAATTTCCCGGACGCCGGGCGCGTTCCTGGGAATGGATTGGACGACGTCCCGCATGCGTTTGACGGCGGAATTCAGAAGGGCCTCCCCGTCGTGGCACTTGCCGCATCCGTAATACTCGACTCCCGATATGGAAAAGACGACGGGTTCCGGAAATCCTTCATCGACCTTTCGCTGAAGGGTATCCAGAGGCGCCCTGGAGCCGGCGGGAAGCTTGCGCATTTGATGGAGGGAAAGGAGACGGTCGAGTTCCTCCACGCCGACTTCGGAGGCGCCGCCGTCCAAGGCCCAGACCGGGAACGGCGGGGCAAAGACCAGGGCTGTCAGCGCCCACAACCACGCCCCCGGCGGAGTGTTTGCGCGGGCGCGCGGGCGCTTCATTTGTCGAGTACGTGGAGCCGTTGCCAGACGCTGACGACTTTACGCCCGTTGCGGTCCTCCTTCTCGCCGTCCCAAACAGCGAAGGCCACCAGGGCCGGGTCCTTCCTGTCCTTGAGCTGGGCGTCCCATTTCCCCGCGGCTTCCATATCGCGCAGGAACACCGCGGTCCAAACGCCTTTTTCCCATTGCCCGAAACCCTCGACGTTCTGGTATTCGTCCGCCTGGGGGCTGATGGTGCCGAAACCTTCCGCATTGAGTTCCTCCACGGCGTTTTCCTTGGTGGGGTTCAGTTTCGCCACGGGGTTGGACATCAACCCGCCATAGACCAGGGAGTCCATATCGACGCCGCCGGTGGAGTACTCGATCTCCGCTTCCGCGGCCAGGGATTGCGCCAGGCCGGCCTTCCAGTGCCAGATGTTCACGGTTTTGCCGCGGTTGCCCATCCCAAAAAACGGCTCGTTATGGCCGTGGGTGTGGAGGGTCGCGTCGCCCAGGGCGAACTGGACGGCGGCGCCGTCTCTAAAATAATCCGACCGCCCCTCGATGAACTCGTTCGCGGTCGGGTCGCTCCAGGTCATGCGGACGGCGATTTTTTTTCCGTCGTTGACGGAGGCGAACTCGACCGTCTCCACCGCGCCCCGCCGGGCGGACAAGGGACGCAAATAAAGGGTCGTGGTTTTAACGCTTTTCCAGACGGGGTTGTTGACGTCCGTGTCCAACTTTCCAGTTGTCCGGTACGAATAGATGTCCGTTTCCGTTTCCGCCTTTTCCACTTCCTTGGCAAAACGGGAGCGTAAGAAATGGACGAGCGCCCACCGGTCGTTTTCCGGCAACGTGGCGTAGGATTCCATCGGCATCCCGTCCAGTCCGGTGGACAACGTGCGGAAAATGTCTTTCGGGGACGAACCGTTCTTGAAGTTCACCGGGTTGGTTATGCTGTGGACGAAGACCGCGTGTTTCCAGGCGTCCATCAGCGATTCGGACAGTTCGCCGTCGCCTTTGCCGCTGTCGCCATGGCACTTCGCGCATTTGGACGTTTTATACAGTTCCTGGCCGCGGGCCGCCAGCGCGTCCGTGGCCGGAGGCGGTTCTCCGATCGCGATCTTCTGGCCGGGCGGTTCCGTCCGGAAGCGCGGGGAAAAGCTTTTTATGAGGTTCACCAGCGCCCAGACGTCTTCCGGCGAAAGCGCCGGACCCCAGGCGGGCATCGAGGTCCCCGGAACGCCTTTCACGATCGTCCGGTAAAGGTCCTCGTCGCGGGGAAGCGTCCCGGAGGGCGTGGACCGGAACTTGAATATCCCCTGGCGGAAATCCCTCGGCCAGGGGAAAAGATACTCCACGGCCGCGCCGCCGCCGTTGCCGTCGGCCCCATGACAAAAAATGCACATGTGCAGGTAAATATTTTTGCCGCGCGCCAGAAGCGCCTGGGGTTTGTCCGTCTTTCCCTCTCCCATCCCCATGGCCTGGTGGGCGCCGCGGGTGTGGAAAAGGTCGTCCTTCTTCTCATGGTCCATATGTTCCATGGAATCTTTTTTGGGAGTGGGTTGCGCGTATTCCTGTCCGGGTTGGGCGGGGGTTTTCTTGTCCTCGAATTCGATCATCCCCTCCGGTTTTTTCTCCAGACGTTCCAAGTCGTGCTCCCGGTTCATCTCGTGCGCTACGGCCCATTGCGGGACCAGAAGGGCCAGCCCAAGCGCCAGGGCAATGCACATACTTTGCGGATACCAGCGCGATTTCATGGCAAATCCTCGATACGTTGAATGATTGAACCCATCAAGGGGCCTTGGCTTTGCCGCCTTTTTTAGCGCCGCGGACCATTTTCACCCCTTGCTCCAAGTCTCCCAGTTCCTTCAAGTTGAAATAGTTTTCCTGCTGGCCGAGGCCGAAATACCAGGCGTTGTCGAGATTGCGCTCGTCCGCGCTCCAGAGATAGTAACTCCCTCCGCCCGCGAATACGGGGGGCAGGCCGATCGGTTCGCCGTCCTTGCTCCGCAACGGGAGCTTGGGGTCCCACAGCCCCTTGAACTCCTCCATGGCGGGCAGGCGCCAGTCGCCAAAGCCGCCGAATTTTTCGCGGTTCTTTTTATTCAAATATTCCAAAGCCTGATACCAATTCATGCCGCGCTTGAGTTCCATATACGAGTCCGCCTTCTGCCAATCCAGCCCGGTCTGCTTGTCATGGACGACGCCTTTTCCCTTATCGGCAAACCGGACCGGTTCCGCCTGCGCCACAAAGGTTGATACGCCGGCGAGAATCAGGATCAAGGCCAAAACAAAGCGCTTCAGGACGAACATAAACCCTCTCCAGGACATCGTTAAGAGAACTTGTGGGATGCGCGTTTTCGCTGGGCAAATTTGGGGCCGTGCATAAATTTTAATTATACTAAGGGATCAAGGAATGGGGGAGAAAAAATTAGGGCCGCGCCTGGGCCGAATCCATTTGATTAACCAACCCGTCGCCGTTAGAATTGGAAAATGCCCGAACCGGTCCACGCCCCTCCATTGAAAGCCCAGAACCTGCCCTGGTTTAACGTAAAGGCCCCGCTCGACCTGCCGGACCTCAAAGGCAAACTGGTCATCCTGGATTTCTGGACGTTCTGTTGCATCAATTGCCTGCATATCATCCCCACCCTCAAGCGGATCGAGGAACGGTTTCCGAAAAACGTGGTGGTCATCGGGGTCCATAGCCCGAAATTCGCGGGAGAAAAGAACACGAACAATCTCCGGCAAGCCATCGCCCGTTACGAGATCGTCCATCCCGTCGTCCACGACGCCCAATTCGCGATCTGGAAAACCTACGCCATCCGCGCCTGGCCGACCCTGGCGTTCATCGGCCCCGACGGGTATTTTCTCGGACAGCTCCCCGGGGAACCCAACCCCGACGCGCTGGAGGAGACGATCGCCAAACTGTTGGAGGAATACAAGAGCAGGGGCTCCCTGGAAGGCAACGCCGGAAAGCTACTGCAAGCCCCGGCGGCCCGGCCCGAAACCCAGTTGAAGTTCCCGGGGAAAATCGCGTACAGCCCGGAGGACGGGGAATTCGCCATAACCGATTCCAACCACAACCAGATCGTGACCGCCGGCCTCGACGGACGCATCACGCGGCGGATCGGAAGCGGCAAAATCGGGCGGACGGACGGCAGACTGAACAAGGCGGAATTTTTCCGCCCGCAGGGATTGTGTTATCGCGGCGGCGCCGTCTGGGTCGCCGACACGGAAAATCACCTGATCCGCAGAATCGATCTGAAAGAGGAATGCGTGACGACCGCCGCGGGCGCCGGCATACAGGGAGGAGTCCTTCGCGGGCCAGCGGCGCCGGGCGGCCAAGTCGCCATCAGCTCCCCCTGGGACGTTTCCCTCGCCGACGGCAGGCTCTACTTCGCCAATGCCGGGACCCACCAGATCGGCGTGTTGAACGTCCGGGACCAGACCGTCGAACCGTTCGCCGGGACGGGGCACGAGGCGTTGATCGACGGGCCGCGCCTGGCCAGCGCGTTCGCCCAACCCAGCGGGTTGAGCGTGGGCGGCGGCAAATTATTCCTGGCCGACAGCGAAACCAGTTCCGTCCGTAGCGTGGGCCTGGACGGGGAGGAGCGGGTCGAGACCTACGTGGGCACGGGCCTGTTCGATTTCGGCGACCGCGACGGCGTGGGCAAGGACGCCGTCCTGCAACACCCCTTGGGCGTGCACTACTCCGCGGGAGCGGTTTTCATCGCCGACTCCTACAACCACAAGATCAAGGTCCTCGACCTCAAGACCCGCGCGGTCTATACCGTGGACGCCTCCGTCGATATCGTCTGCGACGACAAGACCTGCTCCCGGCTCTGGGAACCGGCGGGCGTTCTCGAACTGGAAGGCAAACTCTACGTCGCCGACACCAACAACCACCGCATCCTGAAAATCGACCTGGAAACGGAGAAGACGGAAATATTCATCGGCTAGCGCTGGGTTGCGCAAGTTCGCGCAACACGGGTCATGCTTCGACAAGCTCGGCATGACGTCTCTTTTGTCGCCCTGAGCTTGTCGAAGGGCGGCATTTTCGTAACGCTCATTTGCGCAACCAAGTACGGCGGGCGGCGTGAGAGGAAGACCGAAAGGTCCCGCCTCCGACCCGACGGTCACGCGAAGAGGTTGAGGAGGGAGCCGGTCGTTTTGCCGGCGGCATTTTCGCCGAATCCGTCGATGTTCCTGGCGACGGGATCTGGACTGCTTTTGGAGGGGTTTTCCCCTTGCGCCGGGTCCGCCTGGGTCTGGCCGGATTCCTTGCTCTCCTTGATTTCGTCGGCGCGTTTTTCGGCCGCCTCCCGCTGGGCGCGCGCTTCCATGGCCTTGGCCTGCGCGGCGACCTGGACGTCCTGTCCGGACGGGTCCGCCGGGGCCAGGGCGGCCCTTTGAATGGCCTGGGCCTTCTGGGCGGTCGCTTCGGGGTCGCCCTTGACTTCCGAGGCGTCGATCGACACCTCCCCGCCGACGGCATATTGTTGCCCGTCCGGGCCTGTTTCGTATTGAAAGGAAGGCCCGCCCGCGGCGTAGGGGCCCGCCGCCGACAAATGGGCCTGCTCGTGGGCCCGGACCTGCCGGTCGCGCGCTTTCAATTGTTCGACAATCTTCAACTCCTCTTCCGTCAGCCCGCCTTTCAGCCTGGCCTTGTCGCAGTTCTGGCAGGGGCCCTCCGGGGCGTGCTCGTGTCGCATGACGACCGTCGCGGCGTCCTGTCCCAGCGTCACCTTGTCCCCGGGATCGCGGGAAGAGGATTTGGGAGCTGGCGCGGGGCCTGTCGCGGACCGGGTTTGACTGGTCTCCGCGCCGTTTCCCGGAACGGATTCCGGAGCGAAATGGATTTCCATGGCGGTTCGCGGATGAAGGGGGACCGAAAAAACGGTTTTACCGTATCCGTCTTATCGGCCGCGGCGTTGAAAACTTTAGCGGGGAAGGGGTCTTTTTGAAAAAACGCCGGGTTTGTATTAGCAGGTTGCTGAAAAACTATTTTTTGGTTTTTTGCCGTCATTCCCGTGAAAACGGGAATCCAGTATGTTCAATGGCTTTCTGGATGCCCGCTTTCGCGGGCATGA
>JACRGP010000092.1 GCA_016217765.1 Nitrospinota bacterium
AATTGAGGACGGCGAATTCCCTTCCCCCTTGTAGGGGGAAGGCCAGGATGGGGGCGCTAGTTCGGCGCGTTTACCCCCACCCAACCTCCCCCTGGAAGGGGGAGGGGATTTTATGTATATTTACTTATGAACTCCTTAGTACAGTATTCCGTGTGTCTGCCATGACCCGTCTCTTCAGGTCGAATCAAAAGGTAAAATGGCAACTCGACAAGACTTATGCAAAGGTCCCCCCTTGCATAAGCGCGGTTTTCCCCTTGGGGAAGCGCGACATTTTCATAATCCGTTCACCTTGATTATTCGGACGGATTTTTTATCGTCAATTTCGCCCGCATCCACGACCGCGATGGCTCCCTCGTTTTGAGAAACCTCGGCCACGGCTTTTTCAGTCGTTCCCGCGGATTTCGGCGGATAGACGAACGCCTGCTGGAAGATGGCCTTGAGATAAAATCTTGCAACGTCCGCCGGGTCGCTTTTCTTGAAAACTTTCGCGGCGAGCGTATTCATCGCCTCGCTTTTTGGAGGGGGTAAAATCAAAACAATGGTTTCCCCGCCGTCCCAGCTTTTTTTCCTGCCCTCGAAGATTGACTGTAAATCATCGATGGACAGATGCGCAACATTGTTGTTCTTATTTAATCTTTTTTCGGGTTAATTCCTCGCCCCTTGGGGCGGGGTAGTTCATTGAACTTCATTTTGTCGGACGCTCAAAATATTTAGGGCAAGACCCTCCGCTGACGCTCAGGGCGGCATGATTGGGCGTCATTCCGAACGAAGCGAAGGATCTCATTTTTCACGGGATCTAAGTGGATGGCGTGGAATGTCTTGCTTCCGGATTTTTCCGGCGCCGCCGCGGACGGCGCGGGTGGGGGGAGCCGTGGGATTTCGGCCTCGACGGACGTCTGCCGCCCTCGCGCCTGCCGCCCTTCCCCGCCGCCGCGCGATGGGGCCTGTGCCGTCTCCTGGGACTCCCCTCCCGCTCGGAAAGGAACATGTCCTCGGAGGGCCATATCACGGGGATCTTACGCTTGATGTATTCCTCGATCCGCTCCAGGCTGTCGATGTAGTCCTCGCAGGCCATGGAGACGGCGGTCCCTTTTGCCCCCATGCGCGCCGTGCGCCCGATGCGGTGGACGTAGTCCTCGGGGTCCTGCGGCAGGTCGTAGTTGATGACGTGCGTGATGTTGTCGACGTGGATGCCCCGCGAGGCGACGTCGGTGGCGATCAAAACGTCGATCTCGCCATTGGCGAACTGTTCCAACACGCGGATGCGTTTCCGCTGGTGGACGTCGCCGCTGATCTGTCCGGCCTTGAGCCCGTGGTGGAGGAGCCGGGCCTCCAGGTCCTCGGCGCCCGCCTTGGTGTTGGAGAAGACCAGGAACCTCCCGCCCTTGTCCTGCTCCAGCAACCAGAGTAGCAGGTTGAACTTTTCGTGGGAACCGACGTGGTAAAGAATTTGCTGGACCTCGTCGACGGTGATTTTCTCCGGCTCGACGGCGACCTTCTCCGGGTTGTTCATGTGTTCATAACAAAGCTCCATCACCCGGAAATTGAGCGTGGCGGAAAACAGCATGGACAAGCGTTTGTTGTAGGCCGACGTGTTGCGGAGAATGTAGCGCAGGTCGGAAATGAACCCCATGTCGAACATGCGGTCGGCCTCGTCGATCACCAGGACCTCCACCGATTTGAGGCTGAAGAACTTCTGCTTGTAGTAGTCGATCAACCGGCCGGGGGTGACGATGAGCACGTCCGCCCCGCTCTTGATGCTGTTCCGTTGTTTTTCGTAATCCACGCCCCCGTAGACGCAGACGATTTTCAGCCCGCAATGCCCTCCCAGGACCAGCGCGTCCCTCTCGATCTGCAAGGCCAGTTCGCGGGTGGGCGCGATGACCAGGGCGCGCGGGGCCACCCAGGCGCCGGGTTTCCTCTCCTCGGGTTTCTTTTTGACCAGGTGATGGAAGAGGGTGATTAAAAAAGCGGCGGTCTTCCCGGTCCCGGTCTGGGCTTGCCCGGCCACGTCTTTTCCGGCCAGGGTTATGGGCAGGGTCTTGCCTTGAATCGGAGTGCAATGTTCAAAGCCCGCGTCTACGATGCCTTTTAAGACCGGTTCCGCGATAGGGAAAGAATCAAATGTCTGTTTTGTCAAAGGGGACTCCGATCAGTGGCCAAACGGCGGGTATGTTTTTGGCTGACAATATTAGTGGTGGAATGCGTTCTGGGGAGGTTTTTCAAATCCGGGTCTTCTAGAAAATCCTCATCTTGGCTTGCATTATAGTTTTCCGGCCCCGACTTTGCAACCCTTTATCGCATTTTCCTTGACATCGATATCCGATAATGTTTCAATACGCCCTCGTCAAATCAACGATCAAGAGCGCATCTGGACCCTCGCCAAACAAGCTTTTTCTCCGCTCGTCTGAATTGAAAAATCATTGGTTTTCCTCGTCAAAAAAACAGGCGTCGGCTAAAATCGATCATTGTCCCGACGCATTGAGGACGGGATTTGGGCGGGAAGGGCGTTTTATGATTGCGAGGGACCGGTTTTTGTAACCCTTTTAGTCCGGATATTGCGCGAGCAAAAGAATGGAATCGCTCCCCCTTGTAAAGGGGGCCGGGGGGATTCGCGCCATGACCGCGAACAAAACTTCAAATCCCCCTATCCCCCTTTGCAAGGGGGGACAAAGGCAAGGCGCTTTTTGTTCCTGGGCATTTCCTGTCCCAAATGTCTGGAGAGCCTCGGCCCCAAGAGTCGAAGCGCATTCGCGGGTCAGTCGTTCATGCAATATCCGGTTAGAGCGTCTAACAAAATGGACCGATTAGCTCGACGCTCAAATCACCCCCTCCCTCGACCGGGGAACGCCCCGGAGCGGGATGGCCAAGCCCGGATTGCCCCCGATGACTCCCATTCGCCATCGGAGCCGAGCCTGTTGAGTCCAGCGTCGCGCTGGGGAGGGGGCTGGGGGAGGGTGACCAGCGTGAACGCTGGATCCAACGCCGCCTCAGGCTGACGCCGAGGCGGCCGGCGTGACGCCGGATTCGTTATCGCCCCGGCGCAAGCGCGGGGCGGCATTGCCCACCGGGGGCGTCCCCGGCGTCATCGCCGCGTCGCCTCCGGGCGCTTGCCCGGCTTTTCACCCCCACCTGACCTCCCCCTTCAAGGGGGAGGAAGTTATGGAATACTTCATTTTGTTAGACGCGCTTAGCAAAGTCGAAAGGCGGCTAAAGCCGGCCCCTGACGGCCGCCTTGGCGGAAAAATGATATAGAGCGGCAAGGGCGATCGAAACGCCCAGCGCCGTGGCCGTAAAATCGAAAACCAAAAACGAAACAAGAAACAACAAGAAATAAAGAATGACCCGGAAAACCATTTTTGTTTTGCGGATATGCTCAATAACCCATGATCCGTAACCAATCGTCGAGGGTCCCGATCCGCAGATAGGCGTTGTCTCTCCGCACTTCCCCCATCGGGGCAAAAGGCTTGCCTCCATAATTATGGCCCGGATACAGGACGATTTCATCCTTAATTTTGGCGAGCCGCTGGGTGAGCGTGCGGTACATCTCCTCGCTGTCGCCGCCGGGAAGGTCCACCCGCCCGCATCCCTGCAAGAACAGGGTGTCCCCGGCGATCAGACTACTCCCGACCCGGAAACACTGCGATCCCGGCGTGTGTCCGGGCGTGTGCAGGAACGCGATCTCCGCGGAACCGACCTTGAGGGTGTCTTCGCTCTCCATCTGCCGCATGTCCGACAGCGACAGCCCCGTAACCTGCCGCACTCCCTGGGCCTCGTATTTATTCACATAAACGGGGACGGCCCGTTTCTCCATCAGTTCCGCGAGCCCGCAAATATCCATCCCGAAAATCGATCCGCCGACATGGTCGGGGTGGTAATGGGTCGCCAAGGCGCCCACCAACTTCATCTCGTCGTCATCGACGATCTTCAACACGCCGTCGATGTCCCAGGCGGGGTCCACCACGACGCACTCGCGCGACTGGCGGTCCCCGATCAAGTAAATGAAATT
Source organism: Nitrospinota bacterium (assembly GCA_016217765.1). Lineage (GTDB taxonomy): Bacteria > Nitrospinota > Nitrospinia > Nitrospinales > JACRGP01 > JACRGP01. The sequence goes on from JACRGP010000092.1 coordinate 4,010, forward strand.
GGCCATCTGTCTCGCGGAGCGGTCCGTCGAGCCCACATCGACCCCCGATAGCAGTTGCCTGAAATAAATTGGACTTTCCCGAATCAATGCGATTTCCTCCCGCGTTACGACGCCTATTTCAGCGATCGGTTCAATAAATCGGCCAGGCGGACGCCGGCCTTGAGAAGTTGCGTCTCGACGATTTTCCGGCCTTCCGAGACATACTCAGGCGCCAATTCGCCGTTTTCCGAAACCCGGACCAGGTACGCGAAATCCAGCGCCAGCCTTCGCGACTCATTGGCCCACTCCGCCGTCCCGGACAGCGGCCAGGCCGACGTCTCGCCATCCCCGACCGTTCCGTTCAAAGCCCCGGCATACTCCGGCAAACTCCGGAACTTCTCGAAAGAGATCAATTCGCCGTCCCACAAGGCATGCAGGTTGGTCTGCCGGCCCTCGAACCGGACGCGGATTTCATTACCGCCGCGGTCTTCCTTGTTTCCGAGATGCAGGGGCTGGTGCACGTCCGCCGCCAAGTGAACGAGGTATTTCAAGGCCTCCCTTCTCTCTTGCAAGGAGGCGGAGTCGTCCTTGAGGACGCTCTCGAAGACGGATATTTTCTCGATAACACATTGCCCGTCCGGGCAGTCCCGTCCCCGCTCGTAGCTGTCCGACGAAATATCGACATTGGCATAATGCCACGATTTCTGGCGGCGCGCATCCTTGACCTCGTCCGCCCAATTTGCAACATCGGCAAGATTTTTTATGTTAAAATCGTCCTGAATTTTCCTCAGGACGCTTGGGAGCAGGCGCATTTGGGCGATTTCCCCGATGACCCGATGGCCTTCCGGCCCCCAAGCCTGGGCCGATGGCGCGGAAAAGGCGGAAAAGATCGCCGGCAGAAGAAGAACGCTCGCGAACTGGCTCAAACGATTTCGGCGAAAACGATTCATTCTGTCCCTCTCTTGACGGATGGCGAGCCAGTCATCGGCCCGCCGGTCGAACACGGTTTATAGTCGCAGACAAACCGCCGAAAAACAACGGTAAGAATTATCGAAAGGACGCGGAGGAAACCGAATTTTTACAGCCTCGGCCGCCCATGAATTCCCTGGCTTCCATTTACCACACCGTCAAATTCTGGCTGATCATCGTCTTCCTTTCCATCGCCTTGGGAACCTTGTCCCTGCTTGCGTGGGTCGTCGACCCGGGCGGCGGACGGTCTCGCGGAATAGCCAGCCTATGGAGCCGGTTGATCTGCCGGCTGAACGGGGTCCCCGTGAAAATCTCCGGGCTGGAGAACCTTTCGCCCGACCAGGCCCATATCATCGTGGCCAACCACCAGAGTTACTTTGACATCTTCGCGTTGTCCGGCTATTTGCCCGTCGATATCGTGTGGATGGCGAAATCCGCCCTGTTCCAAATCCCATTCGTCGGCTGGGCCATGCGCGCGGCGGGCTACATCAGCGTGGAACGAGAGGACAAGAAGAAAGCCTACCAGGCTTTCATGGAAGCGATCGAAAAAATCAAGGCGGGTTTTTCGGTCGTTATTTTCCCCGAGGGGACGCGCTCCGAGGAC
>JACRGP010000094.1 GCA_016217765.1 Nitrospinota bacterium
CGACCGGCGCTTGCTTCCGCCAACGGTGGCGGAGGACCCTTGTCCCGGCCGGATATCCGCGCCTTCTTGAAAATCGCGATCGGCTGGTTTCGATCGGCGCGTGAATACGGGTTTTTTTTTCAATGACTTGAAATTATGTTGATTTTTTATATTTACAATTACTTGCCGCGGAAGTAATATGATTGTGTGTCCGTTTCCCGTAAAGATCATCGGGGATCTTCGATAGGATTGGGCGCGAATGCGCAAGGATTGTCATAGGGATGAGGAATCCTCTCCTTTCCTTGAGCGCGTTTTTTCCAATCTAATAAAAATTTATCGATCCTCCGTCGTTTTTTTAACCCGGGTTCCGAAGTTGAGTTTTTCCCAAAATACCCCCTCTCCCTTGAGGGAGAGGGTTGGGGTGAGGGTGACCAGCGTGAACGCTGGACTCGGCGCCGCCTCAGGCTGACGCCGAGGCGGGATGTCGCTCCCCCTTGCAAAGGGGGCCGGGGGGGATTTCGCATTTCGGCGATGACGCTGGCGCGATCGCCGCGTTGCCTCCGGGCGTTTGCCCAGCTTTTCACCCCCACCTAACCTCCCCCTTGTAGGGGGAAGGAGTTCGCGTTAATTTCTAACTTCGGAATCCAGGTTTAATCTCTCGAGCTTTTATTATGTTGACTTTTCTCGGCATATTATTATTTGGGGCGGTTTTCCTGCTGGACCTGTCGTTGCCCCTGGACATCGCCGCCGGCATGCTCTATATTGCTCCGGTGGCCGTCAGTCTATGGGTTCCCGGGAAAAGGTACTTGTTCGTCAGCGCCGGGACGGCCACGGGGTTTGTCGTTCTAGGGTATTTCCTGTCCCCTCCGGGAGGCGAATTGGGGGCCGTGCTCGTCAACCGGTCCCTGTCCATAACCGCGGTTTGGCTGATGGCGATGACTTGTTTGTTGCAGAAGCGGACCCAGGAGGTCTTGGCCAGAAAAAGCGTTTACGTCAGTCTGCTTCAGGACGTGGCGATAGCCGCGAACGAGGCCAGGATGCTCCCGGAAGCGATCCAGATCGGCCTCGACAAGGTTTGCGAGGCCACGGGCTGGCCGGTGGGACACGCCTATCTTTTCCCCGGCGACGACAAGTCGGTCCTGGAGCCCTCCAACATCTGGCATCTGGACAACCCGGCACGGTTCGAGGCTTTTGTCCGGGTAACGGAAGGCGAGCTCAGGAGACCGGGGGTCGGCCTGCCCGGAAGGGCGCTGGAGTCGGGGAAGCCGGCGTGGACCGTCGACGTGACCCGCGACCCCAATTGCCCCCGCGCCAAACGGGCCGGCGACATCGGCGTCAAGGGCGGCTTTGCCTTCCCGATACTCGTGGGCAAGGAGGTCGCGGGGGTGTTGGAGTTTTTTTCGAGCCAGGCCGAGGAGCCGGACGAGGCCTTGTTGGCCGTCATGGCGCACGTCGGCGCCCAGCTGGGCCGCGTGTTCGAGCGGGACCGCTCGGAAAAAAACCAGCGCCTGGCCCGCGAAAACCTGGAAAAGGGCATCGAGGAGCGGACCGCCGAACTGTCGCGCGCCAATCAAAGCCTGCAAAGCGAAATTCTGGAACACAAGCGGGACAAGGAGGAACTTGACCGGTTGAACCGGCAATACGACCTGATCCTCGCCTCCGCGGGGGAGGGGATTTTCGGACTGGACCCGCAAGGGAACTTTACCTTCGTCAACCCGGCGGCGGCCCAGGCGTTGGGCCAGGCCGGCCCCGAAATCGTCGGCAAATCGCTGGAAGCCGTTTTGCCCGGCGGCGGGGCCGGGGACGACCCCCCCGCGCATGGCCAATCCCCGATTTACGGGGCCCTGAGAGATCATATTTCCTTTCGCGAGGCGGGCGATTATTTCCGGCGGAAGGACGGAACGTTATTTCCCGCGGACTATACCTGCACTTCCTCCCTGGAGGACGGCAGGATCGTCGGGGCGGTCGTCACGTTTCAGAATATCGCCGAGCGCAAGCGCGCCGAAAGGCAGAGGGAGGAGGCGCTCGCGGACTACGAGCATGTCAACAACGAATTGCTGGAGTTCGCTTATATCGTCTCCCACGACTTGAAGGAGCCGGTCCGGGGCATCGCGTCCCTGGGCCAATGGATCGCCGAGGACTACGCCGGCAAGTTCGACGATGCCGGACGGCAACAGATGCAACTGCTTCTCGACAACGCCAGAAGGATGCACAAGCTGATCGACGGGATCCTGGCCTACTCGCGCATCGGCCGGGACAAGCTCGAAAAGTCCACGCTGGATTCCGGGGAGGTCGTCGCCGCCGTGCTCAATTCCCTCGCGATACCCAAAAATATACGGGTGGCGACCGAAGGGACTTTCCCGGTAGTGTTATTTCATTTGATCCATCTCGAACAAGTATTCCAGAACCTGATCGGGAACGCCGTCAAGCACCTTGGAAAGCCCGAGGGCGAGATCGTGGTTTCCTGCCGGGACGCCGGCGAGGCCTGGGAGTTTTGCGTACGGGACAATGGCGTCGGCATTCCCGAACGCCATTTCGAGCGGATCTTCAAGCTGTTTCAGACCCTGAACAAGAGCGAGAACTACGCCGACAGCACCGGGATCGGGCTTTCGCTGGTCAAAAAAATACTCGATACCCACGGAGAAGAGGTCTGGGTGGAATCCGCGGTCGGCCAGGGGACGTCGTTTTTCTTCACCATTGCCAAAACATTCGCAAAGGGACCGTCGAACAATGCGAGGTAAATCCCCAATTTTAATCGTTGAAGACAACCGCGTGGACGTGATGACCATCGAGCGGTCGTTCAAGCACGCGAAAGTCGCCAACCCGCTGGTCATCGTCGGCAACGGGGAAGAGGCTTTGGATTATCTGCGAGGCGAGGGCAAGTTCGCGGACCAGAAGCGGACGGGGAACCCCTGCATCGTCCTGCTCGACCTCAACATGCCGCTCATGAGCGGTCTGGAGTTTCTGCGCATCGTCAAGGCCGACGACGTGTTCAGGCGCATCCCCGTCGTCGTGTTGACCACCTCCAAGGAGGAGAACGACCGGGTGGAAAGTTTCAACCTGAGCGTCGCCGGTTACATCCTCAAGCCGGTGGATTTCGAGAAATTCACCCACGTCGTGACCATCCTGGACCTGTATTGGACCCTTAGCGAATCGCCTTGGGAAGAAGGGTTATGATCGGAAAAACCATAAATGTCCTTTTGATCGAAAACGACCGGATCGATTGCCTGGCGCTCGAAAGGTTCATCGAGAAAAACGGTCTCCCTTACCGGCTGGAAACGGCCGGAACGCTCGAAAAGGGGAGCGCCCGGTTGAAGGCATCGACTTACGACGTCATATTGCTGGATTACCTCCTGGCCGACGGCGTGGGGTTGGGGATCCTGTCGGAGGCCGTCAATACGCCCGTCATCGTGATCACCGGGAACGGCAACGAGCAGGTGGCGGTGGAGGCCATGCGCCGGGGGGCGTACGACTATCTGATCAAGGACCACGAGCGCAATTATCTCGCGTTGCTCCCGACCTCGATAAACAACGTTTTGTTGCGCAAGCATAACGAACTCAGGATCGAGGAAAGCGAAAAACGTTACCGGACCATCGTGGAAACGGTGTCGGACATTATTTTCCAGTTGGACCCGGAACAGAAGATCACGTTCATCAATTCGGCCATCCGCGAATTGGGATACGAGCCGGAAAACGCGCTCGGCAAGTCCGTGGAGGAATTCCTTTGCCCGGAGGACAGGGGCAAGGTCAAGCTGATCGCCACCCGGCGCGTCGGCGCCCGGTGCACCCGGAACCTGGAGGTCCGCCTGCAGTACAAGTCGGGCGCCACGGAGTGGCACGAGATGAAGAAGATCGCCGTCCTCCTCGACTCCTACGGGATATGGAGCGTCCCCGACGCCGCGGTGCAGACCCATGGGACCCAGAAGGTCTTCGTCGGGACGTTGTGCATCGCCCGCAACATCACCAAGCGGAAACAGGCCGAGGACGCGTTGCGGGAAAGCGAACTGCGCATGCGCGCCATTCTGGACAACGTCGCCGACGCCATCGTCACCGTCAATCCAGGCGGCGCGATCAAATCGTTCAATATCGCCGGGGAGAGGATTTTCGGCTATGCCGCTTCCGAGGTCGCCGGGGGAAGTTTTACGAAACTACTGCACGACTCGTCCAGAAAAGCGTACCAGGAAAAGGCCGCCGGTTTTTGGGCGTCGGAAAAACACGGCTTCGACGCGATGAAGTGCGAATTGACCGGGCTTCGCAAGGACGGCTCGGCCTTTCCGCTGGACCTTTCCCTGACCCGCATGGAATTCGAGAAAAACAGCCTGTTCATCGGCATCATCCGGGACATTACCGAACGGAAGTCGGCGGAGGAAAAACTGAGAAAGTTCGCGGAGGAGCTGAGGCGGAGCAACATGGAGTTGCAGGGGTTTGCCTCCGTGGTGTCGCACGACCTCAAGGAGCCGCTTCGCAAAATCATCGCCTTGGGCGACCGTTTGCTGGCCGCGGCGGCGGGGTTCCCGGACCGGGAGCGGGACCTTTTGGAGCGCATTCAAAAATCCGCCGCGCGCATGCAGTTGTTCATAGACGACCTCCTGGTTTATTCCAACTTGTCGGCCAGGGCCAGGAAGTTCGAACGCATCGACTTGGATAAGATCGTGGAGGACGTGCTGGCCGACCTGGAAATACGGATCTCCCAGACCCGGGGGACGGTCAACAAGGAAAACCTTCCCGTCCTCGAGGCGGACCCGTTGCACATGCGGCAATTGTTCCAAAACCTGATTTCAAACGGCTTGAAGTTTCACCAGGAAAATACCCCGCCCACGCTCGAGTTGCGGGGTTCTCGCGACGGCGACGGGAATTGGACGATCGCGGTGGAGGATAACGGCATCGGGTTCGACGAAAAATACGCCGACCGCGTCTTCCGGCCTTTCGAGAGATTGCATGACAATTCCTCGATCTATGAAGGGACGGGGTTGGGCCTGACGATTTGCCAGAAGGTTGTCGCGGTCCACGGCGGAAAGATCAAGGTGAACAGCGTTCCGGGAAAAGGCACGACTTTTTTTGTCACCCTCCCCGAAAAGCAATCCGGAAAAGAATGAGCCGCGTTAGGACTCCCGCCTGAACGACCGCTTTTCCAAGAGCGTCTAACAAAATGAAGTATTCCATGACTTCCTCCCCCTTGAAGGGGGAGGTCAGCCCGAATATTGCACGAACAACAAGGAAGAATGGCGGGAGACCGCTTGGGACCGGGAGACAACGCCTGCCGGGTCGAAATAGGGGATGGGACAGTTTGTGCCCGGGTTTTTAAATCCCCCCAGCCCCCCTTTGATAAAGGGGGGACAGGTTTTCTCCCCCTTGTAAAGGGGGCCGGGGGGATTTTCCATCTTTCGATTTGAGTAAAAAAACTCATAACGGTTTTCGACTCACGCAATATCCAGGTCAGCCCGAATATTGCACAAACGAGCGACCCAGGGAAGCGTTTCGAATCTTGGGAACGGAGCTTGCCGACTTCTTAACGTGAGAAAAGATCTGGCGCTAAAAGCGCCTTTGTTTTATCCCCCCTTGCGAAATCCCCCCTCGCCCCCCTTTGGCAAAGGGGAGAGGGGGGGATTTGAAGTCCCCGTTTGCAGTGAGGGCGCGAATCCCCCCGGCCCCCTTTGCAAGGGGGAGAAATTTCCGCCTCGGCGTCAGCCGGAGGCGGCATTAGATCCAACGGTACGTTGGCGTTCCTCGATCAGGCGCAATTTTTCCGCGCGCGACATCTTCTTGATTTCCATTTCCCGGCGGGCCGCCTCCGACCGGTTGGGGGCCGTTTCCTTGAAAGCGATCGCCTCGGGCTGGGAGACGCGGAAGAATTTCGCCCCCCGCTTGGTCCGGGCGTGTTCCTGAAACCGCCTTTCCAGGTCCGTGGTGATTCCCGTGTACAATTTCCCGGACCGGGTCCTTACGATATAGACTTCCCAGGTTTTCCCGTCC
>JACRGP010000098.1 GCA_016217765.1 Nitrospinota bacterium
GGAGGTTTCCCGATTGGGACGTTCCCACTACACGGCAATTTCCAGGCTGATCCGGCTGTAGCCGACATGGGGGGCGGCTTCCTTCCGGCCCTTGCTGGCGCGGCGTATATCGACGAGGCCGAGGCTCTCCAGAAGCGAAACGTCGGTTATGACATTTTTCATGTTTCGTCCCGAGATGCGGGAAAGCTCTTGCAGGCTACGGGGACATCTCTCTTTTATGATATGCAGGAGTTCCAGCCGTTTTGGCGTCAGGGCCTTGCGGAAACCGGACAAACTTTCGAAGTAAACGCCTTTTTCGGGTCTTGGCGTCTTGCCTTGCGCGATTGCCTCTCCGGCTTGCGCGAACTCCGCCAAGGCCTTCTTCACGCTCTTGATGCCGATTTTCACCCTCTTGATTTTCATAACCGCCCTTTCTTGAACTTCTCAATATCGTTATAAAAGTCGTCCGTTAACCGGGATATTGCACGAAAAAACGCCAGGATATCGAGATGTCAGTTGAAAACATGAAACGATTCAGGATTCGACGTGACAATCTAAATGACGCAAAATGTATCTTGCTTAGCGTGGGGAGTTTTGGAGTGCAAAGCCTCCCGGCTTTGCATGCAACGCGGGGACGCGTTGCACTCCAAAATCTTTCCATTCCACATTCGTGCAATATCTGGGCTAATCGCCGCAGTCCCCTGATTCCATATTTTTCGGCGCCAACCGGCTTCTCATCAGTGGCATATTATACCACCGGATGAAAATTTTCAAGCCGTCTTTTGCGTCGATAGGACCTTTCGGGCGTCACCGGCTTTTTTTCACGCCCACCCGGTCGCAGAACTCCGCGACGCAACATTGACTGCACAGGGGCGAGATGGGTTTGCAACAGTTCTGCCCGAACCGCACCAGCAGGTCATTGAGCTGGCTCCAATATTCCTCCGGCAGTTTTTCCCGCAAGGCCATTTCGGTCTCGTCCGGCGATTTGGTTTTGACATAGCCCCACCGGTTGCAAATGCGGTGGACGTGGGTGTCCACGCAGATCCCCTGCCCTCCAAACCCCTGGATCAGCGTCAGGTTCGCGGTCTTTCTTCCCACCCCTTTCAACTTCAACAGACCGTCAAGGGTATCGGGGACTTCGCCGCCGTGGTTTTCGATCAACTCCTGGCAAATGGCGCGGAGCGTCGCGGTCTTGTTGCGGAAAAAGGCGACGGGATAGATGGCTTTCTGGACCGTTTCAGGCGTGAGCGCCAGAATCTGACGCGGCGTCGAGGCCAGGGCGAACAGCCGGTCCGACGCGGCGTCGGTCACTTCGTCCCGCGTCCGCAGGCTCAGCAGACAGCTGGCGAGGACGCGGAACGGGTCCCGGCTTTCGCCGATTTGCGAAACCGCGGGGACCCGCCAGCGCTCGGCGGCTGTTTTTAGTCTGCGTATGGTTGTTGGAATTTGCGTGTTGTTCAAACGCGGTCTCCTGGGGGTTTTAACGCGGCGCTAAAAGCGCCTTTGTTTTATCCCCCCTTGCAAAGGGGGTCAGGGGGATTTGAAATCTTCGTTCGCGGTCATGGCAGGAATCCCCCCGGCCCCCTTTGCAAGGGGGAGCGCCTCCATTCTTTTGTTCATGCAATATCTGGGAAGACCCTCTGATATGCAAAGGTATAGAAAAATCCGGCTGTTTTTGTTAGTATGAGCGACCCAACGTTTCTTCGTACTATATGGGAAAAACCGTTTAAATAATAACCTTTTATCGACTGAACTCAATGCAACACACCATATCCGTGCTCATGGTCAACCGGTTCGGCGTTCTGTCGCGGATATCCGGGCTGTTCAGCGGGCGCGGCTTCAATATCGAGAGCCTGAATGTGGCGGAGACCAGCGATCCCAACATTTCCAGGATGACCATCGTCACGCGCGGCGACGACAAAAAAATCGAGCAAATTACCAAGCAATTGAACAAATTAGTGGATATCATTAAAGTGGTGGACCTGACGGAGGAAAAGTTCGTCGACCGGGAAATGATCCTGGTCAAGATGAACGCCGAACCGCGGGTGCGGGAGGAAATCCTGCGGATCGTCGAAATTTTCCGCGCCAAGGTCGTGGACGTGAGTCCCGCGACCTACACCATCGAAATCACCGGGGACGAAAGCAAGATCAAGGGTTTTCTGGACATGCTGAAACCCCTGGGAATCAAGGAACTGGTCCGGTCGGGGCGGATCGCCATGTCCCGCGGCGCCAAGTCGATCAACTGACCAATCTATCGACCAATCTTATGCAAAAGGAGATGCGCGTTGGGTAATATTTACTACGATAAGGACGCGGACCTGAAGGTCCTCAAGAACAAGACCGTGGCGATCGTCGGTTACGGGAGCCAGGGACACGCGCACGCGCGCAACCTGCACGACAGCGGCGTGAAAGTCGTGGTGGGCCTGCGCCAGCAAAGCGCCTATTGGAAACGGGCCGTCAAGGACGGGCTGAAGGTCATGACCGTCCCCGAAGCCTCGGAAGTCGCCGACATCGTCATGATCCTCATCCCCGACGACAAACAACGGTCGATGTACGAAAAGGACATCGCCCCGAACCTGAAGAAGGGCGCGTCGCTGGCCTTCGGCCACGGGTTCAACATCCATTTCGGCCAGGTCGTCCCGCCGGAGGACGTGGACGTATTCATGGTGGCGCCCAAAGGGCCCGGCCACCTGGTGCGGCGGACGTTCGAGTCCGGCGCCGGGGTCCCCTGTCTCCTCGCCATTTTTCAGGACGTCAGCGGCCACGCCAGGAAGACCGCCCTGGCTTACGCCAAGGGCATCGGCGGGACGCGCGCCGGGGTCCTCGAAACCACCTTCCGCGAGGAAACGGAAACCGACTTGTTCGGCGAGCAGGCGGTCCTCTGCGGCGGCGTCACGGAGCTGATCCGCGCCGGGTTCGACACCCTGGTGGAGGCCGGCTACAACCCGGACCTGGCCTACTTCGAATGCCTGCACGAGCTCAAGCTCATCGTCGATTTGATCTACGAGGGCGGCATCGGCAACATGCGCTATTCCATCAGCACCACGGCGGCCTATGGGGACGTGACGCGCGGGCCGCGCATCATCACCCCGGAGACCCGGAAAGAGATGAAAAAAATCCTGGGCGAGATCCAGTCCGGCAGTTTCGCGAAGGAGTTCATCCTGGAGAACCAGGCCAACCGGCCGATGTTCAACGCCCGGCTGAAAAAAGACTCCGAGCACCCGATCGAAGCCGTGGGGGACAAACTGCGGAAAATGATGCCGTTCGTCGGCAAGAAAATCGAGTAGCCGCCGGACATGCGCATCCCCATTGCCAGGCAGGGTTACCCATTCATCGTTCCCTTGGGATTGCTGGCCGGGGCCTTCTGGGCCCTGTCCATGGCGCGCGCGGCGGCCGTCTTCGGCGGCCTGTTTCTGTTCGTCGTCTATTTTTTCCGCGACCCGGAGCGGACCGTCCCCGGGGACCCCAAAGCGGTGATCTCCCCCGCCGACGGGAAAGTCGTCGAGATCGTCGCCGAAAACGACCCTTTCACGGGGAAAAAGAGTCAGCGGATCAGCATTTTCCTGTCCGTTTTTAACGTGCACGTCAACCGCATACCGGTCGCGGGGCGCGTCGAGAAAATCCGGTATAATCATGGGAAATTTCTGGCGGCGTTCAACCACAAGGCGTCGCTGGACAACGAGCAGAACGTCCTTTCGGTATTCAACGGCAGGGACCGCGTCGCGGTCAAGCAGATCGCGGGCCTCATCGCCCGGCGGATCGTGTGCTGGGTCCGCGAAGGCGACGCGGTTGCGGCGGGCCAGCGCTTCGGGTTGATCCGTTTCGGGAGCCGAGTCGATATCTTTGTTCCGGAGGACGCCCGTCTCGCGGTTGCGCTTGGCGACCGCGTCCGGGGCGGTTCCAGCGTCATCGGTTTTTTACAATGAGGACCCCCATGAAACGTCCCTTTGGAAATTCGCCGAAACTCAGGAGAGGGATACACATCCTCCCCAGCTTGTTCACCACCGGCAACGTGTTTTGCGGGTTTTACGCCTTCATCGCGGTATTGAACAGGAATTACTATCTGGCGGCCTGGGCCATCGTCATCGCCACGGTATTCGACATGCTGGACGGACGCATCGCCCGCTTGACCCGGACGACCAGCGCCTTCGGCCTGCAATACGATTCGCTGGCGGACGTCATCTCGTTCGGCATGGCGCCCGCGTTCCTGGCGTACTCGTGGATCTTGAAACCGTTCGGCAAAATGGGCTGGATGGCCGCCTTCCTGTTCCTGTTGTGCGGGGCGTTGCGCCTGGCCCGCTTCAACGTCACCAAGCCCGACATGCTGAACAACCATTTCATCGGCCTCCCCATCCCCGCGGCGGCGACGGCCCTCGCTTCCATCGTCATCGTCTCCGACCTTCTGGAGCATCGCGTACAAGCGGCCACCATGGCGGCCGTCATGGTGGCCGTGGTTTACACCCTGGCTTTCCTGATGGTCAGCAACATCAAGTATCCGTCGTTCAAAAAATTCGAATTGACCAAACGGGTCACGTTCACCCGCTTTCTGTTCGTGGTGCTGGCGTTGTATATCTTCGCGACGATACCCTCCTCGATCGCCTTGTTCGCCGTCTGCGTCACCTATGTATTGCTGGGTCCCTTGGGGGTTTTGATATCCTATTTCAACCGGAAACTGCGCCCCCAATCCCATGAAGAGACGCCCCGGAGCGCCGGGAGTCATTGAACCGTAATCGGCGCGAGCGCCGTCCGCCGGGCCATTGCCCGGACCCCGCGCCCGCGATTTTCCCCAGAGGAAGCTTTTATGTCCTGGCTTGAAAAAATCAAATCGACCGCCGCCAGTCTCGGCAAAAAACTCGTCGGCCATGAAGAAGAGGCCTGGGTCGAGTGCAAGCGTTGCATGGAGAACGCTTACCAGACCGAGATCGCGAAGAACCTGTACGTCTGCCCGAAATGCGATTACCATTTCCGGATCGACGCCCACGAACGCATCCGCCTCATCCTCGAACGGGGAAGTTTCGTCGAACACGACAAGACCCTGATTTCCGCCGACCCGCTCAAGTTCAAGGACAAAAAGAAATACCGGGACAGGATCCGGACAGCCATCAAGGAAAGCCCCGTCAACGACGCGGTCGTCTGCGGGTCGGGAAAAATCGGGGAACATCCCGTCGAAATCTGCGTGTTCGAATTCAAATACATGGGGGGAAGCATGGGGTCGGTGGTCGGAGAGAAAATCTCGCGGGCGATCGAACGGGCCATCCAGAACCGGTCCGCGCTGATCATCGTCAGTTGCTCCGGCGGGGCGCGCATGCAGGAAGGGATCCTGTCGCTCATGCAGATGGCCAAGACCGTCGCCGCGCTCCAGAAACTCGCGGAACACCGGCTACCGTTCGTCTCGGTCCTGACGGACCCGACCACCGGCGGGGTGTCCGCCAGTTTCGCCATGCTGGGCGACCTGGTCCTGGCCGAACCCGGGGCGACCGTCGGGTTCGCGGGACCGCGCGTCATCGAGCAAACGATCCAGCAAAAACTGCCCAAGGGGTTTCAAACCGCGGAGTTCTTGCTGGAACACGGGTTGATCGATAATCTGATCCACCGGCGGGAAATGAAAAAATCCCTGGAGAATGTCCTGGGACTGCTTGGCAACAAGCCGGCCGCCGTCTCCGGGAATTAACGGGTCGCGGAAAAACTATTTTATAGTCTTTTGCCGTCATTCCCGTGAAAACGGGAATCCAGTATTTTCAAGGAATTTCTGGATGCCCGCTGTCGCGGGCATGACGTTTTTGGGGCAAAAAGGGACTTTTTCAGCGCCCTGTCAAATCCCCAGGCTGTTGACGGCATCCTCGAGCGACATGGCGATGCAGGTGTAGATCGGCGTGTCCTTCTCCGTGTACCGACTCCCTTCCGTCTCCCGTAAATCCATCACCAGGTCGAGAAAATCCCCGGGATGGTCCGACTCGAAAGCCACGACGAATTCGTGGTCGTCGATCCCGAACGAGTAGGTGGTGTTCAACTTCACGGACGGATATTTGTTCCCCACGAAAATATGCTCGTCCATGATCCCCTGGCGGGTGAACTGGGTGAGCAGATACCATTCCCTCTTCTTGGTGAAGGGGTAGATAAACAGGTATTTCGCCTTTCCGGGGATGATGTGCGTCCGGTCCTCCTCGTGCTCCGGATTGAACATGTCCTGGTACATGGAGCGCTTGGTCATGGAAAGATAGGAGGTGACCAGGTCCAGATATTTGCCCAGTCCGGTCTGGGACAGCCGCGTGGTCATTTTCTGGAACTCCTCGACCTCGTAACAAATCCTCCACAACATGATATCGACGTCCGCCCGGATGCCGACCATGGAGTAACTCAGGAGGATCATCTTGTCGCTGGTATCGTACTCTTCAAGGACTTCCATGAACTCTTTTTTGCCCTTTTCCTGCTCCTCTTTCGGGAGCCGGCGATAAGCCGGGTCCAACTTGTAAAAGGAAAAGTTGACGAACTGACGCTTGACCTCCTTTTCGCCCTTGGCCTCGGCGGCGGTCTCCTTGGCCCTTTTTTCGGCGATGGCCGCCCCCTCGCGTTCCTGCCGGGCGCGGGAAACAACGGCGTCGTCGACGACCTCGATGCCCTTGTCGCGGGCGTATTGCTCGATCCCGCGCACCACGCTTTTCCGCACGAAAAACGGCACGTTCTTCATCCGCGCGACCGCTTCGTCCGTCCAGGTCAATGAGGTTTCGGGCATCAATTCTTCAAGTTCCTTATTGTCAATGCTCATACATTCCCCGCGCAAGTTAAATTACTAATGAGTCCATAACAATATGGACAGCGTTCATATCGTTTTTCCAGTTTCGTTACGGATCCGGAGGTAAATCCATGGGCCCGCGACGCCAAAGTCCCCCTTTAGCAAAGGGGGATTAGGGGGATTTGGAATGAAGGTCGCTTGTAAATCCCCCCAGCCCCCCTTTTCCAAAGGGGGGCAAGTGGACTCGCTCATAAGCCATGCCTGTCCACTTTATTCTGGACTCCCTATAAGAGCGGTTGGATTCAACTGCCAATTATATCCCATTCCCGCGGATTATCAAATTATTTTACTCCCCAAAAACGGCCGGGACCGGTTGGATTTCCGCCCCGCAAGGCCTCTATGATAAAATGTGCCCGATCGACTTCAACCCCATGATAAGGCGGACAATGCTGACGACCACGCAAAGTTACATCGACATGGAAGACGAGTACGGCGCGAAGAACTACAAACCCCTGGACGTGGTGTTGTGCAGAGGCCAGGGCGTCTGGGTATGGGACGTCGAGGGCAACAAATACATGGATTGCCTGTCGTCCTACTCGGCGGTCAATCAAGGGCATTGCCACCCCCGAATCCAGCAGGCCCTCGTCGAGCAAGCCGGAAAGCTGACGCTGGTCTCCCGCGCCTTCCGCAACGACCAACTGGGGCCGTTTTACAAGGAACTGTGCGAACTCACCCATTCCCATACCGTCCTGCCCATGAACAGCGGCGCGGAGGCGGTGGAGACGGCGATCAAGGCGGTGCGCAAGTGGGGATACAAAATCAAAAAAGTTCCCGAGGGACAGGCGGAAATCGTCGTCTGCGCCAACAACTTCCACGGGCGCACGCTGACCATCGTCGGTTTCAGCTCCGAACCCCAATACCGCGACGGATACGCGCCCTTCACCCCCGGTTTCAAGATCGTGCCCTACGGCGACGCCGCGGCCTTAAGACAGGCGGTCACGCCGAACACGGTGGGCTTCCTGGTCGAACCCATCCAGGGCGAAGGCGGGGTGATCATTCCCCCGAAAGGTTACCTGAAGACGGCGCGGGAAATCTGCTCCCAAAATAACGTCATGCTGGTCCTGGACGAGATCCAGACCGGTCTCGGCAGGACCGGCAAACTCCTCGCCGAGGAGCACGAAGGCATCCAGTCCGATTTGACGGTCATCGGCAAGGCATTGTCGGGCGGTTTTTATCCGGTTTCGGCGGTGTTGTCCAACAAGGAAGTCCTGGGCGTGTTCAAGCCCGGCGACCACGGAAGCACTTTCGGCGGCAACCCCCTCGCCTGCGCCGTGGCGAGGATGGCCCTGAAAGTCCTCATGGAGGAAAACATGATCGAAAACGCCGCCACGATGGGCGGCTATTTCCTGGGCCGGTTGCGGGAAATACCGTCTCCTCGCGTCAAGGAAGTCCGCGGCCGCGGCTTGATGATCGGAGTGGAACTTCTGCCCCAGGCAGGTGGCGCCCGCCGGTTCTGCGAGGCCCTGCTCAAAAAGGGCCTCTTGTGCAAGGAAACCCATGAAAACGTCATCCGCCTCGCCCCGCCCCTGATCGTCAAAAAAGAGGAAATCGACTGGGCATTGGAACAAATCCGCGCTGTTTTCACGGCCAGTTGACCCGGATTGGCAAAACGGGCAAAACATGACGCTGTGACATAAACTCATTAAAAATCAATTAGTTACAAAGAAACGCCTCTCCGTCCAATTAGAATCCTCCCGCCCAATTCCGACATCTTAAATTTGGGGATCGTTGCCCAAGAACGGGTACCAAGAATCGTGCCGTCATTTCAGGCAGATTTTTCGGAAACCTTTTGGAGAGCCGTCTTATGAAAAAGGCGGGCGGATTCGTCATTATCGGACTTCTTTTGGCGTTGGCGCTTTTTCTGCCGGGTGATCAGGGTTTCACGTTCGACCGTCACGAATACATCAAGACCCTGGACATAACGGTCGAGGAGAATGCCGAAAGCGAAGTGGTCATCGTCAACATTGGCAGGTACAGCCCATTCCGGAGGTATAGCTGGTTCAGGGCGGGAGACGTCATCGAATCGGTGGACAACGCGAAGGCCACGATCTGGGGTTTGAACGCCTTGACGAACAGTCAAGAACCGCGGATCACCTACCGGAGAGGCGCCCATGGGATTTCCGCCGTGCAGATCAGCCTGGAGAAATCTTTCTACGGCCTGCCGGGATGGCTAAACTAGGATTGAATCAGGCGGCGATCACTTGGATGAAATAGGGCGTTTTAACGAGGCGGACCTGCGTCGGCGCTCCGTCCTTGCGGATTAAAAACGCGGTCGCCGAATGCTCGCCAAGAGCATTTGGTCCGGAAAATGTCTGGATGAGGGAATAAATTTCCGACAGGCTTTGGGAATGAACGATATCCATGATGTTTTTCTGGAAAAGCTCGGATTTCGTATAACCTAGAATTTCGCAAAATTGCTCGTCAACCCATAGGAGTTCGCCCGTCGGGGACAACCGCAACAACCCGCTCGAAGGTTCAACCCGGGTCATCGCGTTCAACCAAAACAAATTTTCGGGGCTGACTCCTTTTCCGGCAGGAGGCGCGGACGGTTTCCTTCCGGAAACCGCTCCGCCCTTTATCAAGTACCGGTCCAGAAGCCCCTGCAACCGGTCAAAAGTGATCGGCGCATCGACAAAACCGTCGGCCCCCAGGTAAGCGGACTCCAATTCCGCCGCCGATTGCCGCTCCTGGGTGACAATGAAACACCCGGTTTCCGGCCATTGGTTCTTAAGGGCGTCAAGGGCGCCATCCCACCCTGCTTGAAACCCCAGGAAAACGATATTCGGGACATGACTGCCCATCTCGTCCAAGGCCCACTCCAGGGTATCCGCGCGGACCACGCCGTACCCCAGGAAATCGAGTATATATTTCAGGGAACCGGGGATTTCCCCGTAAGGATCCAAAATAAGGACCCGGAACTGGCGATTGCCTTCGACATGCAAACCGCGCATAAGCGCCACGCAACAAACCTCTCGACTTCATTGAATAAACCTGGAGTGAATTTAAGAGTTTTTGCGGACAAATTAAATACCCCGGCGGGGGTATTTTTCGGAGTCGTCCTCATCCGGATATTACATGAACAAAAAGGAAGAGTGGAGGAGACCGCTTTGGGATCGGGAGACAACGCCTGCCGGATCGAAATTGGCGATGGGACAGTTTGTACCCCGGTTTTTAAATCCCCCCAGCCCCCCTTTGATAAAGGGGGGACAGGTTTTCTCCCCCTTCGGCGAAGGGGGCCGGGGGGATTTCCCAGCTTTTGATCGGAGTAAAAAATTTTCGATTCATGCAATATCCGGGTCGGATTTATCCGCGTTCATCCGTGTCCATCGGCGGTTGCATATCCTCCCGGCCCGCTCGACTTGGCGAGAAAAGACACCAGTTGGGCGCGGGAATGGACGCCCAACTTGGCGTAAATATTCTTCAAATGGGTTTTCACGGTATGCCGGCTGATGAACAACCGCTTGCCGATCTCCCGCGGATCGATGTCGTCGCGGATCAGGATGGCGACTTCTATTTCCCGCGCGGACAAACCTTTATCGCGCAGGGACAGTTTCATTCCGGCCGAGGGTCCCGCGAAAGGTTTCAGCCGGATGAGCCAATGCGCGGCTGGCGAAAAAGCCCCCAGGCCGGAGACATCATGCGTCAAAGGCACGCAAGTCAAACGAAACTCCCCTTTCGGCAACCGGCCGAGGGCAAACTCCAACTCGACGGGCTCGGCGGGATAAGGCGGCCCCAGTTTGCCGATCTCCTTCTTTAACCGGTCCGCCAGTTTTTTCGGAAGCCTCTGCCCCGGTTTGACGGGCAACGACTTGTCGAACGCCCGGTTGGAAAAGATCGTCCGCATGGCGGAATTCACCACGGCCGTCGGGGTCGGGGCGTCCGCCAGCGCGTCCGCGAGCGATTTGTACCGGGCCAGTTCCTCTTTCAAAAAAATGGCCGTGATCGCCTGAAACAAATGCGGCTGAAGCAGTTCGCAAATGCGCACCTCGCGGACCGTCCAGGGCTTGTCGAACGGCGGGTCCCTTTGAATGATCAGGCCGAGAGAGGGTTCCGGGACGTCCATCATGATAAGGGAAAGATTTCTGCCGATGTACGGGAAATCCTCCCATCGGTATTGGGGCCGCTCCTTGAAAAACCGTTGGGCGCCCTTCAAAATCTCTTCCCTTGAAATATCGATCCCGCCAGCCGACACCCGCCGCGATTGCCGGACCATGCGCCGGGGAAGCGGGTTGTACGGGAGGCTTTCTTGCAGGACCTCCTTGTCTTTTTCAGGAAGCCCCACGATATCCCCGATTTTCGCGCGCGCGCCATCCGGGGAGGTCCAGGCGTAAAACGCGGTTTGCGCTTCAAACAGGGGGAGCAGTTGCTCCTTGAGAACGCTCAACAGTTGACCGCGGGTATGGCAATTATGGAACTGCAGGATGAGGTCCAGGAAAGAGAGATAATCCTTCTCGGGTAGCGTCTCTTTCACATCGGTTTTCGACATGTCTTCCGCCCCAGCGCCGTTGATCCGGTACGAGAAGATATCATTTCCCTACAAATCCCGGGCCTTGTCAAGGGATTCGTGGGTTTCGGCGGCCGTTTCTCCCCGGACCTTGGCCGCGCGGGAGGAAGTTCACAATGCTCTTTTTGGCGCCTTTTCCGGAAGAACGATAACGAACCTGGCCCCCTTCGGCGGGACGCTTTCGGCGGCAATCCTTCCGCCGTGCAGGCGGACAATCCTCTTGCAAATGGCCAGATCAAGCCCGGAGCCGTCGTATCCGCCGGAACCACACGGCCGCTCAAACGGCAGGAAAATTCGTTCCGCGCACGCTTGGTCGAACCCCGCCCCGTTATCCTCCAACGTTATTTCCCAGACGTCGTCTTTCATCCGTTGGCTGTGCAGATAAACATCGGGCGTCGCGTCCGCCGCCCGGGAGGCGAGCGAGTTCCGGACCAGGTGAAAAAAAAGCCGGCCCATTAGAAAAGGGTCGGCTTCGATTTGGGGAAGGCGCTCGACAATTACCTTGGCTTGAACTTGCGAGATTTGCGGCTCCAAATCCGCCAAGGCGCCTTTGACCGTTTTTCCCAGGTCGACGCGTCCGAGAGAAATCGAGCTCCGGCCAACACATATATATTGAGCCAAGTCGTCGACAAGGCGGTCCAACCGGCGGGCGGACTTTTCGATCCTGCCGGCATAATCTCTTCCGGCAGGGTCGGCCTCCAGCTTATGGCTCAATATGTCCGCGAACGCTCTCATTTTCCGTAACGGGTCCCTGGCGTTGCGAAGGGCGAGGTCCACGAATCCCTCGCTTTCGCGGACATGTTTTTCCCGGTCGAGACACCGGTTGACAACGCGCGACAACTCCTGGGGATGGACGGGTTTCCGAATATAATCGCAGGCCCCCATCGCCAGGAACTCGACCGCGACTTGAATTTCGGCGAACCCGGCGATCAGGATGCAAAGCATGTCCGGACACGCTTTTTTCAAAGCGCGTAAAAAACCGATCCCCTCGCCAGTTCCTGGCTGGATATCGATCAAAGCAACGCGGGCAGAGAACCCTTTCGCGGCCAGCAAGGCTTCTTCCGGGGAGGCGGTTGTTTGAACGAGAAACCCGCGGGACCTTAAATTCATGACGACGTCCCCGGCCAAGTCCCGGTCGTCCGTCACGACCAGTATCCGCTCGCCGTCCATGATCGTCGAATCCATTAAAAGCTTGTCCTCCGAGGGGGAATGGGGCAAAGCTAAAAGATTTTTCACCGCAAAGACGCAAAGAGCGCAAAGGGAGGCAAAACCCGAAGAAATATATTCTAGGTTAAAGATTTAACCTGAAAGCCTTTCTTGTTTTTGGTTTCCTTCGCGCTCTTTGCGTCTTTGCGGTGAAAAGAGTTTTAAGGTTTTATTGATACTGACCACGCGCGGCAACCGCCGGTTTGTTCCCGGGCTAGCGAACCGAAGGCGAAATAGCAACCCGGCAAGGCCTGCGCAAAGGTTCCCCTTTCAGGGGCAGGTGGGGTGCGGTAAACGTATTGAGCTGGCCCCCGCCGGTTCATGGGCATTTCGCGGACGTCTTGCCCGATATCCAAAAGGCTTTGAGGGAGGTCTCTTTTTCCACCGTTTCCAAGACGATTCTAAAAGCCCGATCGATCTTCTCCAACGGCCGGTCGAGCTTGTAATCCAACCGCAAGCCGTCTTGGCCGAGACAGCAACGCATCCAGGCCGGGACATCGAGACTCGTCCCGTCCGCGAAAGGGGCGATCCTTAAGACCAGTCCCCCTGGCACATCCATGGAGCTCCACCCCATTCCCCCCTCCCTGTAACCCAACCGGAAGGATCCGTCTTCCTGCCGGAAAACGGAAAAGCAATCCCCGGCTTGGCGCGTTTCCATGCGTTTCGCGATATCCCAAACCAATGACCCACATGGCGAAACTATGTCTTCCCTGTTGTCCAGCAAAAACCCGGCGAATTCCTGGGGCGTCATGGGCGCCTGGTCCATCCGGGTCCACAGTTGCCATTTCCGGCTTACGGCGCATGAATACTCCGCATCGAAATCCCTTCCCCCCCAATAGGCATCCGCGCTGGGGGAAACGAACGTGGCCCCCATCCTGAACTTTTCCGCATCGGCGAAAATTCTGGAGTCCGGCCTTTTAAATTCGTTCACATACCGGACAAAACTTTCCTGACTATTCATGACTTCTTA
>JACRGP010000099.1 GCA_016217765.1 Nitrospinota bacterium
AAATGCGAATCCCCCCGGCCCCCTTTGCAAGGGGGAGCTACATCCCGCCTCGGCGTCAGCCTGAGGCGGCGTTGGGTCCAGCGTTCACGCTGGCCACCCTCCCCCAGCCCCCTCCCCAGCGTGACGCTGGACTCAACAGGCGCGGCTCCGATGGCGAATGGGAGTCATCGGGGGCAATCCGGGCTTGGCCATCCCGCTCCGGGGCGTTCCCCGGTCAAGGGAGGGGAGTAATTTGAGGGTCGAGCCAAAGGGTTCATTTTGTTAGACGCTCTAAGGGCTTCGTTTCCGGGGGCTCCCTCAACTGGCCGTCGCGCTGGGGTTGACCATGTTCTTTTTCAGGAAAATGTCGATGAGGCCCTTGTCCCGGCATGACACGGCGATATCTATCAGACCGTCGTGGTTGAAATCCCCGACGACGATCCCCTGGGGGTATGCGTCGGTGGGATGGAAGATCGGGGGATAAGTGAACGTGCCGTCCTTCCTGCCCAGGCTGACGGCCAACAAGTCGTTGGTGGAATTGGTAACGGCGATGTCCGGGACGCCGTCGCCGTTGAAGTCCCCGGCGGCGATGAATTTGGGGAAGTCCCCCGCCGCGAAATCCTTCATGGTTTTAAACGTGCCGTCTTTGTTGTTCAACAGGAAGGTGATGGCATGGAGAGGATTGCTTGAGGTGATGATGTCGAGATAACCGTCGCCATTGACGTCGATGTTGGCGATGCTCAAAGGTTGGCCGCCCCCCTTGAAGCGCTTGGAAGGCTCGAACTGGCCATTGCCCTTCCCCCATAAAATTTCGACGCCGGTGTTCCCCGTGCCCGCGAGGGCCACGGCGATATCCACATGTTTGTCGTTGTTGTAGTCCCCCGCCACCAAGGCCGTGGGTTGGCCCAGCATGGGGATGTTTTCCGGCTCGGAAAAGTTTCCGTTGCCTTTCCCAAACAGGATGACCACCTTGTGAAAACGCAGGGTGACGGCCAGGTCCGGAAAACCGTCTTCGTTAAAATCCCCGGCCGTCAGGTTGATGGGTATTTTGCCCGGTTTCAGGACATGACCGGCGTTTCTGAACCCCCCCCTGCCCGTGTTCAAAAACACCCGGATGTCCTGGTCGGCGTAATTCAGTTCCGCCAGGTCCGGCAGGCCGTCCTTGTTGAAATCGGCCGCCGCCACGCAGATGGGGTCCGCCCCTGTCTGATAGACCACCTGTTCGTTGAAGGAGCCGTCCGGGTTGCCTTTATAAAAAGAAAAGGTGTTGCTCGCGCTATTGGCGACCACGAGGTCCAGATTTTCGTCTTTATCGAAATCCTCGGCGATCAGGAACGAAGGTTCTTTCCCCGAACTGTAGTTATAGGTCAACGCGAAGAGCCGGGAAACTTTTTGCGGGGGTTTGGATTGTTTGGCGCAAGCCAGGGGAAAAACCAGGAGGGCAACGAGCAGAAACCCGGGGACCAGATATTTTTTCATGAAAACCTACGCGACCGGGCCGGCTGACGCTCAAGTCGCGCCCACCATAAAGCGTGTTGAACTGCGATGAGTCAAGCATAGCACAAGAAAAAAGCGGCCACAACCGGTCCGGCAACCGGCTTTCGCGAAACCCCCGCTTTTCTCCCGGGCTGAAGTTTTGGCTTGGCGGCCCGCGGGTATTATTGAGATAATGTTTTTATGAAAAAAATCGTCGTCATTGGCGGGGGCATCGCGGGTTTGGCCGCGGCCTACCGCGTTCAGGAGGAAATCGCCAACCGCGGCGCCGACCTGGACTGCGTTGTCCTGGAGGCGTCGGACCGGTTCGGCGGCAAGATCGCCACGGAGCGGTTCGACGGGTTCATCGTCGAGCGGGGGCCGGACTCGTTCATCTCGCAGAAGCCCTGGGCCATCGAGTTGTGCAAAAAGCTGGGCCTGGACGGCCATCTCGTCGGCACCAACCCGCGCCAGACGTCCACTTACGTTTACACGGGCGGGCGGATGAAACCCATGCCGGACGGGTTGAGCCTGATGGCGCCGACGAAGTTCATGCCGTTCGTCTTCAGTCCGTTGTTCAGTCTGCCGGGGAAGGTCCGCATGGGGATGGACCTGTTCATCCCCGGCAAGGGGGACGACGGCGACGAGAGCCTGGCGTCGTTCGTGCGGCGGCGGCTGGGCGAGGAGGCGTTGCGGAAGATGGCGGAGCCGATGCTGGCGGGCATTTACGCCAGCGACCCGGAGAAGATGAGCATCAAGACCACGTTCCCGATGTTTTTCCAGACGGAACAGAAATACCGTTCGCTGATCCTGGGCATGCTGGCCCAGAAGCGGGGACGGACCAACCATCGCCCGGCAAACGGCGGTCCGGCGCCGTACTCGCTGTTCATGACGTTGGAGGGCGGGCTGGGCGAGATGGTGGACGCCATCGCGCGTCAGTCGCCGCGCGTTGCGTTCCGCGCGGGCGCGGCGGTCCGGGAGTTTGGCAGGGCCGGGAAAGGGTGGGGGATGGTCCTCGATTCGGGGGAGCGGTTGACGGCGGACGCCGCGGTCCTTTCGACCCCGGCCAGCCTGTCGGCGCGCCTGCTGGAGAACGTTTCGCCGAAGTCGGCGGAGCTTTTGCGGCGCATCCATTATGTTTCCACGGCCACGGTCACGCTGGCTTACCGCAAGGACGGCTTCTCGCATCCGCTCAACGGGTTCGGGTTCGTGGTCCCCAGGGCCGAGGGCCGGAAGATCATGGCCTGCACCTGGACGTCCACGAAGTTCCCGCACCGCGCGCCTGACGGATACGTCATGCTCCGCTGTTTCGTCGGCGGGGCGTTGCAGGAGGACATGGCGCACCTGGACGAGGCGGACATGGAGAAAATGGTCCGCAACGAGTTGCTGGAGATCATGGGCGTGCGCGAGGAGCCGGTGTTTTGCCGGACGTACCTCAACCGGAAATCCAACGTGCAATATCATGTCGGACACGCGGGCCTGGTGGAGTCGATCGAACGGGAACTGGGACAGGCCCCAGGGGTTTTTCTCGCCGGGAGCGCCTATACCGGCATCGGCATCCCCGATTGCGTTTTGAACGGGACGCGGGCCGCCGAGTCGGCCATCAAGTTCGTTTCCTGAATCCCGGGTTTCCGGATAAATCCTCCTCCTTCCTAACATACAAGGGGGAGGTCAGGTGGGGGTGAAAAGCCGGCCCACCCTCCCCCAGCCCCCAACGTGCCGTTGGATCCAACGCCGCCTCAGGCTGACGCCGAGGCGGGATGTAGCTCTCCCTTGCAAAGGGGGCCGGGGGGATTTGCATTTCGGCGATCGTGAAACGTCATCGCCGTGTCGCCTCCGGGCGCCTGCCCGGTCAAGGGAGGGGGGTAATTTGAGGGCCGAGCCAAAGGGTTCATTTTGTCAGACGCTCTAGGAACATCGACCGCGTTTAACCTGAGGAGCAGGCCATGAAATGGGCTTCGAGTATTTCCACGCAAGAGAATTTAAACGGTTGCATGGAAGAGATCACGCAAACGATCCGCGGCCGGATGGGCGACCGCGAGATCCATCTGACGCTGATTTTCGTATCCTCGCATTTTAAGGATTTTTACAAACGGATCCCCGGCCTGATACGCCAACGGATGGACCCGGGGTTGGTCCTCGGCTGTTCCGGCGGCGGGATCATCGGCGGCGGCCTCGAGGTGGAGCGCCGCCCCGCCATCAGCGCCATTTCCGCGCACCTGCCGGGCGTGGAGGTCCATCCCATCTATTCCGACACCACGCGCCTGCCCGACCAGGACACGGGGCCAACAGTGTGGAGGGAATGGCTGGGAATCCCGGAGAAAAAGAACCTCCATTTTATTTTCCTGGCGGACCCGTTTTCGTTCCGCGGCGAGGAGTTTCTCGCGGGCGTGGACTTTGCCTATCCTGCGAGCCGAAAGCTGGGCGGGCTGGCGAGCGGTTCGCATTCCCAGGGCGGCAACGCCTTGTACCTGGGGGACAAGATCTATTCGCGCGGGCTGGTCGGCGTCGCCCTCGGCGGGGACATCCAGGTGGACACCATCGTCGCGCAAGGGTGCAGGCCCATCTTCAAGCCAATGAAAATCACCAAGTGCGAGCACACGGAACTTTTCGAGCTGGACGGCAAACCGCCCATCCAGGTCCTGGAGGAGATGGTCGATTCGTTGTCGGACTACGACCGCCAGTTGTTGCGCACCTCGTTGTTCCTCGGCATCGAAATGGACCCGATGAAGGACGATCCCAAACAGGGGGATTTCCTCGTCCGCAACCTGATCGGAGTGGACCGGGACACGGGCTCGATCTCCATCGGCGCGGTCTTGCGGGAGGGGATGCTGGTGCAGTTCCACCTGCGCGACAAGATGCTGTCGGCGGAGGACTTGGACCTTTTGCTGACCCGTTACCAATCGCAGGGTAGAAACAGGGACGCGGAGGGGGCGCTGTTGTTCTCCTGTCTCGGGCGCGGCGAATACCTCTACGGGAAGCCCAACCACGACTCGGACTTGTTCCGGAACAAGCTGGGGGAAATCCCGCTGGGCGGGTTCTTCTGCAACGGCGAGATCGGTCCGGTCGGCGGGACCACGTTCCTCCACGGCTATACGAGTTCTTTCGGCATATTCAAAAGCGCGGGCAAGGCTTGAGCCGCCCGCGCGGCCCTTGTTTCCGGAACGGTCACGCCTTGTAGTAGTCTCGGTACCATTCGATGAAGAGGGGAACCCCCTTCTCGATGCCGGCGGTCGGGCGGTAGCCGAAATCTCTTTGGAGGGGCCCGATGTCGGCCCATGTCGCCTGCATTTCCCCCGTCTGCTCGGGCAGGTAATTGCGGACGGCCTTCCTGCCCAGGCAATTTTCGACGACCTCGATGAACCGTTCCAGACCTTCGGGATGGCCGTTGCCGATGTTGTACAGCGCGCAGGGCCGGGGGCGGTCCAGGACGAGTTCGACTCCCTGGACGATATCGTCGATGTAGGTGAAGTCCCGCCGGGCCTTGCCGTGGCTGTAAACGTCGATGGGTTCCCCGGCCAGGATTTTTTTAGTGAAGATAAAAGGCGCCATGTCGGGCCGTCCCCAGGGGCCGTACACCGTGAAGAACCGCAAGCCCGTCGTCGGCAAGCCGTAGTCGTGATGGTACGCGGCGGCCGTCAGTTCGTTGGCCCTCTTGGTCACCCCGTAAAAAGATATCGGGCGGTCCGCGGGGTCGTCGGTCGAGAACGGGATTTTGGCGTTGCCGCCGTATACCGACGAGGAGGAGGCGTAGACGAAGTTGGCGATTTTGCGGTCCTTGGCCAGGTCGATGACGTTCAGGAACCCTTCGACGTTGGACTTCTGGTAGGCGAATGGGTTGGCCAGCGAATAACGGACGCCCACCTGCGCCGCCAGGTGGCAGACCTTTTCGATGGGGTATTTGTCGAACAGCGACTTCAACCCGTCGCGGTCGCACAGGTCCATCTTATGGAAAGCGAAGCGCGGGCGGTTTTCGATCTGCTGGATCCGGGCCTGTTTCAACCGCGGGTCGTAATAGTCGTTCAGGTTGTCGAGGCCGACGACCTCGTCGCCCCGGTCGAGCAGTTTCTTGCAAAGATGGTATCCTATAAACCCGGCGGCGCCGGTCACCAAGATCATCGCGATTTCCCGCAGTTGAATGAAGCGTTACTTATAGCATATTTTGGGCCGGTTGTTTAGCGTTGCGCCCGCCCCATCGGTTGGGCCGGGTCAAGGACAACTCCAAGGCGAAGGGAGGACGCATGAAAGCGACCATACTCGGTTCCGGCACGGCGGTCCCGTCGCTCCGGCGCGGTTCGGCGGGCATCCTGCTCCAAGACGGCGGCGGGAACTCCCTGATCGACTGCGGCTACGGCACGGTGCACAGGCTGTTACAACTGGGCCTCACCTACCACGATATCGACCGGATCTTTTTCACCCACATCCACCCCGACCACGTTTGCGACCTGACGATCCTCCTGTTCGGCTCGCGCTACCACCTCGAACCGCGCGAGAAGGATTTGACCCTCGTCGGCGCGCCAGGGTTCAAAAAGTTTTTCGACGGGTTGACGTCCGCCTACCGCCATTGGCTGATCCCGACGACGTATTCGATCAATATTGTCGAGCAGGACGAGGAGACGCGGGAATACGACGGTCTCTCGGTGACGACGCGCAAGGTAAGCCATATGGACCTGAGCCGGGGGTATCGCTTTACCGGCGAAACCGGCGCGGCGTTCGCCGTGTCTGGCGACACCGATGCCTGCGACAACATGATCGAGCTTGGGAAGAAGGCCGATTTACTGGTCCTGGAGTGTTCGTTCCCGGACGACATGAAAGTTTCCGGTCACCTCACCCCCAGGGAAGCCGGGCGCCTGGCCCGGCGGGCGGACTGCAAAAAGCTCTGCCTCACCCATTTCTACCCCCCCTGCGACCTGGAGGAAGTCCGCCGGTCCTGTAGCCGCGAATATTGCGGCGACCTGGTCCTCGCCGAGGACTTGACGGAGTTCGAATTTTAGGAAGCCGCGACGGAGCGCTCCGCCAAGGCCCTTGAAAATAACTTATTATAACTTATAATATAACCCGTGCCCTGCTCCAAATCCCCTCCCCTTCCGGGGAACGCCCCGGAACGAGATGGCCAAGACTCGGATTGCCCTCAATGACGCTTGTTCGCCATCGGAGCCAGGCCCGTTGAGTCCAGCGTCACGCTGGCGGGGGAGGTTGGGTGGGGGTAAACGCGCTAGCGCCCCCATCCTGGCCTTCCCCCTGGAAGGGGGAAGGAAATTCGTCGCCTCAATATCCCTTGTCGGGTACAGGTACTCATATTTAAAAATCATTGTGATCGAAAAGATCGGACCGCGAGGAGACGTTTACAAATGACGCTTCAAAAAATCAAATCCTTGAACGGCAAGGACGAGTATGTCCTGTTGCCCGTCTCCATTTACCGGGTCTTGCGCAAGGAAATCGAAGGCGAATTGGCCGGGTTGAAAGCCGGGGAGGACGACTATGAGCCGTTTGCCGTCGAGGACTATGTCGATAATCCGGTGGCGCTGGCGCGGATCAAGGCGCGCGCGACGCAGGAGGAACTGGCGCGGCGCATGAAAGTGTCCCAGGCCTATATCAGCAAGATCGAAGGCCAGGCTAACGTCACGCCGAAAGTCCTCATGAAAGTAAAGACGGCGTTGGAGTCTGGGAATCCGCAGGGGCCTCGCAGGAGGAGAAAGAATTAGCCCGGGTATTGCATGTGTAATAGAATGGAATTGCTCCCCCTTGTAAAGGGGGGCGGGGGGATTCGCGCTACTCGCCGTAGGGGCCCAGGCTGGGCCTGGAGCCAATGCCGTCTCCAGCTTGCGCGGAGGCGGAAAATTCTCCCCCTTGTAAAGGGGGCTGGGGGGATTCGCGTTCCGGCGATCGCGGAGCGTCATCGCCGCATTGCCTCCGGGCGCTTGCCCGGCCAGCGGCACGCTGGCGAACGGGGATTTCAAGTCCCCCTGACCCCCTTTGCAAGGGGGGACAAAGCAAAAGCGCTTTTTACGCCGGGTATTTTCCGTTTCCAACAGATCGGCAAGCCCCGTTCCCACGTGCAATGTCCGGGTTGGCGCCCTGGGAGTTTTGGGAGCTTATTTGTTTTCCTATTGTAGTGAGGGGAGCGCACTCCTTAGTTCGAGTACCTCCAAAGGACAATCGTCCCAATCATGAATCCAACAGACGATCAAATCGCATCCGGTCTCGCTGTGCCCATGGTCTTTGAAGTTTGAACTTTTATACTCAAATTCGATTTTGATGGGTTCCCATTGGTCGTTTTTTTTATCGAAACGCCTTTTCCCTTCACAATCCGGAAAACTCGTCCCTATGGATTCTATTAAAAAACCCAACTCCTGACTTACCATGCCGAACAGATAAACCACGCCTGCTCGTTCACCGGAGCATGTCTCAATCCGCGGAAATTAATGGGTTGTCCATAAACGGTATCCCTTTTCTTTTCCTTGGGATTCATGGTTTTCGGAATAATTTTTATTTTCCCCGTCTCAAGGTAATTGGCAGGCGCGGATTCAACTCGTAGAGGTTTTACATCAACGCCAGCGGGAATTTCCATTGGAAATCTTTGCCTGGCGATTGAAAATGCCTTTTTAATGCTTCCCCAACGGTTTCGGTAAGGTTTGGCGCTAAACTTCCCCTTTGAGGTAACCAAACTCTCGGTAGGTTCCTTTCCGCTTTCTTGGGATTGGGTTCCGCAAACATTGCTTAGAAGCGGTTTCATAAGTTGTTTTTTATGGAGCGCTAAGCCTCCCGGCTTTGCGGCAACGCGGGGACGCGTAGCGCTCCAAAAGGTTATTTGTCCTTATGAAACCGCTTCTAGTCTTTTCCGTCGTCCTTTTTTTCGAGGAAATTGACCGCGGTCATGATGGCTTTGAAGATGGCGAGGGTGACGAACGCTCCCAGGAGCAGTTGCAACAGGGGCGGGAGTTGGCTCACGAAATCCTCGATGGCGGACAAGATGGGTTGCATCGACGTGAGGGGAATACGCGGAAAAGATGCGGGAGGACGGAATCGAACCGCCGACACGAGGATTTTCAGTCCTCTGCTCTACCGACTGAGCTACCCCCGCATTTCGTATAAGCGTTAGCCGTTTGAAAAGAGTAGCGATAATTATCATAAACCGGCGGGCCTGTCAAATGATATCCGCCCGGCGGAATCAAATACCCTTTGCCCGCGGTATCTGATATAATCCCTTCCATTCTTCATCCACTTGGCCGTCAGGCCGAAACGGAACGGAAACATGCTGGTCCTCACCCGGAAAATTGGCGAAAGCATCAAGATCAACGACGACGTCAAAATCACCGTGGTCGAGGTGAAGGGGAAAAACATCCGTATCGGGATCGAGGCGCCAAAGGAAACCAAGATCTACCGCGAGGAAGTGTTCCTGAAAATCAAGCAGGAGAACCAGTCCGCCGCGTCTCCTTTGCAAATCGACCTGGGGAAGATCGCCCAATTGATGAAAAACAAACTCCAGAAATGATCCTCGAATCCACCCGCCTGGGAAAAATCGAAATAAAGGAAAACGAGGTCTTTCATTTTCCCGAAGGACTGTACGGTTTCGAAAATGAAAGACGGTTCGTCCTGCTCCCGTTGAACCCCAATGTCGATTGTCCGTTGGAGTACATGCACTCGTTAAGTAACCCGGACCTCGCTTTCGTGGTCACCGACCCCTATATCTATATCCCGGATTACAAGTTGCATCTCACGGAGGACGACCGGAAACAGATCCTTCTCGAATACAACCGATCGGCCCTGGTCCGGGTGATCGTCCGGGTCCCCCAGAACTACCTGGAAATGACGGCCAACCTGGTCGCCCCGGTGGTCTTCAACATGGAAAAGAGAGTCGGCAGGCAGTTTGTCCTCACCACCCCGGAATACGACACCCGCCATTATCTGCTACCCAAGGAACTCCGGCCAGCTGGCGCGAAAGTTTAATCCCCCCGTTACGGTAAAAATCACCTCGGTCCGATTTGTTTTTGGCCCGAGGAAACGTTCGCCTGGCTGGAGAAATTCCGCAAGAGTTCAGTCAGTTCCTCCAGACCGCCGTTGGCGTCGGCGTAAATATAACGGTCGCGGAAGGGCGAGTTGAGGGCGAAGTTCACTCGGCCCAACTGGTCCCCATCCACGAACATCAACTCGGACCAGGGGGACGCGGCCCGGTAGTCGCGATGGGTCTTGAGGAATTCGATGAAGGCGGAGAGTCCCTGGACGCACAGCGCCGAACGCAGGTCGATCAGGTCGCATACCGCCCGCAGTCCCGCCCGGTTTCCCTTGGCCCGCGTTTCCAAGTCCTCGGCCAGGGTCACGGTCTTTTGCGACTCGTCCTTGGAGGGCTTCGCGGAGAAGAAGCGGACGATCTCCGCGGGCGGCAGGTCGAAGCGGACGGTCACGTCGAAATCGTTGAGGATCCCCGTGTTGAACCTATGGACCGTCGCCCGGCCCCACAGCTTGTCCCGTAGCGTCTGGTCCTTTCCCGCCTCGCTCAAGTTGGCGGCCCCTTGCAGGCATTCCTCGGCGGCAAGGTCCATGGAACAGAAAAAGTTGGGAAGTTGCAACCCCGCGCGAAATACGTCTCCGTGCTTTTCCTGGACAAGGTCGTAGGTTTCTTTCCGTTTGGACCACTTTTCCATCGGGTCGGTTTGAAACAAGGTCCGCCGCATCTCGTCCGCCGACGAATTGAACGCCAGCTCCAGCAGGTTGGGGTTTTCCGCCACGATCCCGGGCCCGTCGATGACGATTTCCGGCCATTTTGTTTCTCTCCGCGGGACCTGGGACATCGCCGCGGCCAGCGTCTGATATCCCAATAGACATTGATCGTTGGAGATCCGCTGGGAACAATACAGGGGCCGTTCGCCGAGCCGCTCCTGGAGCGGCTTCTTCAGGGACCGGATTTCCTCCAGAAACCGCTTCTGCTCCTCGGGAGGAGTTTTCCGGCGGAGAAAATCGGCGACCTCGTCCTTGGAGGCGTTCCAGGGGACCAGGACGGTGTGGAAACCCGCGGTCTTTAAAAACCGGGAACCGATGCCCACCGTCTGGATGTCCGCGTCGGGAACTTCCGCGAGCGCCTGCCGGAGGGTCTCGACTCCCGCGAGGCAGTCCCGCGCGAGGGCGGGTTGACCTTTCGCGTAATTTTCGAGGAAGGGGAAACATTCGACGCCCTTGACGCCGAACTGCCGCTCCAATTCGGCCTTTTGCAAGACCAGGCGGTTGAAAGCGTTTTCGGCGCCGGCCTTTTCTCCGGTCAGCAAGACAATCGCCGCGAATGCCAGGGCAATGCCAATCGATTTCGTTTTCATCTTTCCTCCCGGCCGCTCGGGCCAAAATGGGGCGTTTGTTTCAACTTCGCGAGACGTGGGGCGGCTGGCGTTTCAAAAAAACACCTCGTGGGCGCCCAGTTCGCGATAGGTTTCCATTTGGCGGCGGTGACAGGAAAAGACGATCACCTGGCGGGTCCTGGCGAAATTTTCCAGCGTCCCGATGGCGCGCGCCAGCCGCTCGTCGTCGAAGTTCACGAAAATGTCGTCCATGACGACCGGCAGGGGTTCCGAGCGCGCCTCGTACTCCTGGATCAACCCGAACCGCATGGCGAGGTAAAGCTGTTCCCGCGTCCCCCGGCTCATCTCCACCACGCCCAGGCTCTTCTCCGCGCCATTCGCGGAGATGCGGATCTCGTCGGAGTCGATGGGTTTGTAAATTCCGCGGTACTTGTTTTCGGTGATCCGGGAGAAGATGTCCTCCGCGGCCTTGATGACCGCCGGTTGCCGTTCCTGCTCGTACTTCCGCTTTCCCAGGCTCAACAGGGCCAACGCCGTCTTGCGCGCCGCCCATTCCCCGGCGTGGACCTCCAACTGGCGTTTTTTGATTTCCAACTCGCTTTGGCGGACCAGCAGTTCCTCGTTCGAGGAGAGAGAGGCGATCTTGTTCCGGGTCTCGCCTACCTCCTGGTTCACGCGGTCCTTGTCTTTATGAAACTCCTCCAACTGGGCGGAAACTTGTCGCAACTCTTGACTTCGGCGTTCGGGAGAGGACGACCGGAGGACCTCCAGAAATTCCTCATAACCGGCGCCCACGCCGACGCGGTTTTGAATGATGTTGCGTTTCTCGGCGAGCATTTTTTCAAGGGACCGCCTCTGCTCCAGCAGGTTGTGGCGGCGCGCAAAGTCGTCCTCGTCCGTTGCCCCGGCGGAGCGGACCAAGCCGGACAGGGCGGCCCGTTCTTGTTCCAGGCCGGAGGCCAGCTTTTGGATCTTGCGTTCGAGCTCTCTTATTTGGGCGTCCAGGTTGACCTGTTTTTCCTTGTTCTTCTGGGCTTCGTCGAAATGGCGCCCGATGAGATCTATCGCCGAGCAGGGGTCGTTGGGCCTGGTTACGCCAGGTAAAGCGGGCATGATCTTTTCGATGGCGTCCCTCGCCGATTCCCGCGTCTCCCGCATCTGGTCCAATCGCTTATCCAGACCGGCTCTTTGGGAGATCATGATTTTGACCTGGCGGACCAAGTCAATGGTCTTTTCCGCCGCATGAGGGGTGAGGAGAGGGTCCAGGTTCCGCTCGGCCAGCCAACCGCGCCACTCCGCGAAAAGCTCGTCCTCCGCCTTGACCGCTTTTCCCAGGCGCTCGATCAAGGCGGTCTCCAGCGGGTCCTCGGCGGGCGGCTCGTTTTCCCTCCGGAATGCCCGGTAAAGGACGCCTCCGATAATGGCGAGGGCCATGGATAAAATCGCGAGCGGCACGTTCCATGCGGCTATGCCCCAGACGAGGCAGACCAAGCCGAGGCCGAGGAGCCCCAAAGGCAAGTCCCTGGGCCATTGCGGGAATGTGGACTGCCCGGACGCCCCGCGAGCCATTTGTTCCCGGCGGTCATCCAATTTGTCCCTCGCTCTCTGGATGTTCCGGCGGGCGTCCTCGATGGCGCCGCGAAACCCCTGAATGCGGTCCCGCTCCGCCTCGGTCAGATCGAACTTCAGTACGGTCTCCTCGCCCCAGTTTTTGCCGATTCGCTGGATCTCGGTTTCGATTTGCCCGTCGAGCAACTCCCGTTCCTGCCGGACGCCGATGGCATCGTGAATCGCGGAACGGACTTTTTCGGTTTGCTGGCGGAGAACGGCGATATCGTCCTCGCGGGTCAGCAACGCCGCGTTGAGTTGAATGTTATCGCGGTCGGACTTCAATTTCTCCAGGGTCCCGGCCTCTTCGTCCAAGCGCCGAACCGCCTGTTCGATCTCGCTCCGCCGCCGGGAGAAAACCTCGAAACCGTTTTCCGGGAAACCGGTTATCTCCTCCAGCCTCGCCAGATGGGACTCCGCGTCCGCCAGTTCCAGATAGACCGGGTACAAATCCTCCTGGGTCTTGAGGGCGCCCCGCCGCTCTTCCGCCTCGCGTATCCGGGATTCGAGGGATTCGCGGTCGCGGTCGAGTTGTTCCAACCGGGCCGACAACTCGTCGAACTGGCCCAGGGCGTCCTGGACCTGGCGGATTTTCGTTTCTCCTTCCCTGATTTCGTTCAGCAGGTCCCCCATTTTGTGTTTTGAGCCTTTCCGGGGCGATTTAAAGATGTCGTCGCAGGATTTTTGCAGGCCCTTTTCCAGTTCCGCCAGGGAAACCCCGCCCAGGCCCAACCCCGCGCCGTAGATCCGGCTCTTGATCTGCTCGCCGTTGAGCGTCCCGAAGTCCTGAAGTTCCGCGATGCTGAAGGCGTAGATATTCTTGTAGATTTCCTCGGAGGCGTGACCCAGCAGGGCGTCGACGGCGGGCTGGCCTTCCTGTTCTTCCGCGCGGACGGTCGCCCATACTTTTCCGCCGCC
This sequence comes from Nitrospinota bacterium, assembly GCA_016217765.1. Classification (GTDB taxonomy): domain Bacteria; phylum Nitrospinota; class Nitrospinia; order Nitrospinales; family JACRGP01; genus JACRGP01. Next base: position 13,269 of record JACRGP010000099.1, read on the forward strand.
GGGGCCATCGACCCGGCGGATGACCGCCGTTTCGCCGTTGGCCAGTTGGCAAACCAGCCGTCCGCCGCGGGCCCCGCCGTTCATGGGCGCATAATAATTGATCTTGCCGGCCTTTTTTGACGGGAACCCGAAAAGTATCCTCCGGATGAATTCCAGCAGGGTGGTCTTGCCCGCCTCGTTGGGTCCGTACAGGATATTGATCCCCGGCTGAAGGTCCTTGAAGCTCCTGCCGCCAAGGGCCCCAAACCCGTCGATGTGTATTTCGAGAATCCGCATGACTCTACGGCGCCGTCCTCATTCCAATGGTTACCGCGTTTCGTCCGCCAACCCGTCCAAGGCGATGTCGCGGGCTTGCTCGAGAATTTGCGTCAACTGGCCGTCGGACAGAGGTTCCAGGTATTTTTTCCCCTGCCAATCCTGAAACAAGGGTTTGAGAGTTTCCCGGATTTCCTCCCGGTAGGTTCCGCGGGCCGCCTGATCGTAAATGGCGATCAGGTCGGCGATGAAGTCTTTGCCCTGTCTCAGTGCGTCCACGTCGTAGGTCCCCCGGGTTTCCAGGAGAAGCTCCAGCCAGAGCGCCGACTCCTGTCCCTCAAAGAAACTCTGGATTTCCGCCAGGAGGTCCTCGACGACGCCCGCCCTTTGCAACTCGTGGTTGATCGCCGTCCGGCCCGTCAGGGACAAGCGGAAAACGGCGTCCCGCCCGCCGGTCCGGGAAAGGGTCGCCTCGCACCGGGAACGGACGGATCGCATGACGTCGTCCAGCGATGCGCAGGACGAAACATCGAGGCGGTCCGAACAATAGCGGACAACGTCGGTCGGGACAAACCGGATGTCGGGCGGCCCGTCGCGGTAGAGCGTGACCAGGCAACATCCTTTCTCGCCTTCCTCCGTCCATTTTCGCGCCTGGATGTTTCCCGGATAAACGACGGCGGGCGCATCGTCCCGCACGATTTCGCGGGCGTGGACGTGGCCCAGGGCCCAGTAGTCCATTCCGCCAGTCTCCAAGTCCTCGACGGAGCAGGGGGCGTAGGCCTCGTGGCCCGGCTTTCCGCCCACGTTGGCGTGCAATACCCCGACCGCGAACCCGTCCCGCGTTTCCTTTTTGAACAGCCGCGCCAGGTTCTCCCGGACGTCGCGCCGGGGAAAACTGATCCCGTACACCTGGGCCAGGGTTTTGCCGCCGCGCTCGACCGGGAAACTTTCCACGCGTTTTCCTGAAAATATATGTGCGTTGCCGGGGAATTTCAGGGAGGCCGACCAACCGTCCAGGGGGTCGTGATTGCCGTGGGCGACAAAAACCGGGATGCCCGCGGCGTCCAACTGCTCCAGGCCCCGGCGGAACTTCAACTGCGCCTGCAAGCTTTTGTCCGCGCCGTCGTATACGTCCCCGGCGACGATCACCGCGTCGACCTCCTCGCGGACGGCCAACTGGACGATGTTTTGAAACGCGCGAAAGGCGGCGTTCCGCAACTTCGCCCCCAGCGCCGGATGCGAGGCGGACAACCCCTTGAACGGGCTGTCGATATGAAGGTCCGCGCAATGGATGAACCGAAATGCCGTCACAATTTTTTCCCCGACATGACGAGGCGTTTGAGATTACCGCGGTCTTCCCCCGCGCCAAATGGAGACCGCGAAAAACCAGACATTCGAACCGCAAACAACGCGATTTTCCGCCGGTTGTTCCAATTATAACTTCAATTCCGAATAAATGAAATTGCCGATCGAACGCCCGGTTCCCGGCTAACTTGGCGATGGGTATCGTCATCTCCTTCAAATGAGGAAAACGTCCCATTGACACCGTCAATGCGTTCGTTAAAAATGTTGGCAAGGAAGCTTGGTTATGCAATTCTTGACACTATCGGCGATAACGTATCGTATTTTTCGCGCATTTGAGTAGGCGGGGGAAATACGATACGTTATCGAGTATATCGCTAACTGGCTGGACGTACTGAAGAAAGACGAGAAGGCGGGTTGCGCGGCGGCGCGGCCATTAACCCGCTAGCCACCCATTTAAGAGAGGCGGGATGATTTAGGATTGATGGGTTTTATTGATAAGGGATGGGACATTGACGCGGCGCGAAAGAACGCGCCGAGTTGGACCGATGTTTGATCCGATTGACGGGATTAAAAAAACAAGAAGGTTTTTAAGTTTCGACCGGTTCGATCACAAAAACCGGATTGGATATTTTTGCGGGACCAGTCCCCGCTCGTGGCACAGGTCGCGGAAATGTTCCAATCCATCCAACTCCTCCGCGCCCAACCGGTAAATGATTTTCTCCCTCAGATAGCCTTCGCAGATCTCGCGGCTGACGCCGGTGCGCTCGGAATGGGCTTGGGCTACGGTCGCGATCTCCCTTGCCCCTTCCTGGCCCGCCGAGCCGATCCGTTCCAATGTCCGGCCGTCGAGAAAAACGCCGGGCCGGACCGCCACGACGGCGTGGACGAACGTCCTGCCGGCAATCCGGAACCACTCCTCGCCGAGGTCATGGACGGACAGGTTTCCCGTGACGGGGACGGCGTTCAAGGCTTGGTCGCCGATGATCAGCGCCGCGTCGTGGACCCTGAGCATCTCCGCGAGGTCGGGCCGCGCGGGGCGGTATTCGATTGCCGGGGAGAACCGGTCGCCGTACAGGATTTTCAGCAACGCGACGGAGGTCCGCGAGCGCTCGTCCAGCGCGAGGGACCGCGCCTGGTCGAGCGGCGTTTTCGCGACCAGGAGGACGGTGGAAACCGGGCCGCGCGAGGCGATGCACAGTCCCGGGACCAGCTTGTATTCGCCGGCGACGCGCAGGTATTCCGCGGAGGGGACCATCGCCAGGTCGAGTCGGCCCGACATCAACATCTCCGCCACGACGGCGGGCGTATCAACGACGATCTCGAACCCGGCTTGCGTGGCGAGGCGGGAAAGCACGGTCAGCAGAGGTTGGGCGTTGAGAAAACCGTGGAATCCGAAACGCAGAAGTTTGCCGGTCATGAGGGGCGCTGGAGAAGAAAAAAAACCGGGATGAGGAACTTCTCCCCATCCCGGTCCGGATTAAAGCGAAGTCGATCTGTCTCACATAAACAATGGGGCCAGCACCAGGGAGACGATGGACATCAACTTGATGAGGATGTTCATGGCCGGCCCGGAGGTGTCTTTCAACGGGTCGCCCACGGTGTCGCCGACGACGGTGGCTTTGTGGCAATCGGACCCTTTGCCGCCCAAGTGGCCCTTTTCCACGTACTTCTTGGCGTTGTCCCAGGCGCCGCCCGCGTTGGCCATGAACAGCGCCAGCAGGACGCCCGCCAGGGTGGCGCCGACAAGCATCCCGCCCAGGGCATGCGAGCCGAAGAGGGTCCCCACCAAAATGGGCATGATCAGGGCGATCATGCCGGGGGCAATCATCTCCCTGAGGGCCGCCTGGGTGCTGATGTCGATGCACCGCGCGGTGTCGGGTTTGCCGGTCCCTTCCATGAGGCCGGGGATTTCGCGGAACTGCCTGCGGATCTCCTCGACCATCTTGAACGCGGCGTGTCCCACGGATTTCATGGTGAGCGCGGCCACCATGAACGGGATACAGCCGCCAATGAACATACCCACGACCACCGAGGCGTCGGTGATGTCGATGACTTCGATGTGGGCCGCCTTCGTATAGGCGGAAAACAGCGCCAGGGCGGTCAGCGCGGCGGAGCCGATGGCGAACCCCTTGCCGATCGCGGCGGTGGTGTTCCCCAGGGCGTCCAGCCGGTCGGTGATCTTGCGCGTTTCCTCGCCCAAGCCGGCCATTTGCGAGATGCCGCCCGCGTTGTCGGCCACGGGGCCGTAGGCGTCGACGGACATGGTGATGCCGACCGTGCCGAGCATCCCCACCGCCGCCAGGGCGATGCCGTACAAGCCCGCCGCCTTGGCCGAAACCAGGATGGCGATGGCGATCGCGGCTATGGCGGGAACGACGCTTTCCATGGCGATGGCCAGTCCGGTGATCATGACGGTGGCGACGCCGGTCTTGCTGGCCTCCGCGATCGTCACGACCGGGGCCCCGCCCGTATAGTACTCGGTGATCAACCCGATGGCGATGCCCGCCAGACAACCGAAGGTCAGGGCCACGAACAGCCCGGTGGGCAGGCCCATGATTTTAATGACGAAGAACGCGACGATCAGCATCGCCGCGGCGCTGATGAACGTCGAATAGCGCAGGACGGCGGCCGGATCCATGTGCTCCAGCACGCGGATGGAGCGGATGCCGATGATGGAGGCAACCAGGCCCACCATGGCGATGACGAGGGGCAGGGCCATGTATTCGAACCGCAACTCGGTCATGGACGTGGCGATGGCGATGGTGGCGACGATGGACCCGACGTAGGACTCGAAGATGTCGGCGCCCAGTCCGGCGACGTCGCCCACGTTGTCGCCCACGTTGTCGGCGATGACGCCGGGGTTCCGGGGGTCGTCCTCGGGGATGCCGGCCTCGACTTTACCGACCAGGTCGGAGCCGACGTCGGCGGTCTTGGTATAGATGCCGCCGCCCACGCGGGCGAACAGGGCGATCGAACTGGCGCCCATCGCGTAGCCGTTGATGACGGCGGCGGATTCGCCCCGCGCGAAGAGCAGGAACAACCCGCCGATGCCGACCAGGCCGAGGCTGGCCACGCACAGACCCATGACGGCCCCGCCGTTAAAAGCGACATTGAGCGCCTTGGACTGGCCCCCGTCGGTGGCCGCCTGCGCCGTGCGCACGTTCGCGGTGGTGGCCGCGTTCATCCCGAAAAACCCGGCCAGCATGGAACACGACGCGCCGATGGCGTAGGCCACGGCGGTCCAAAACCCGATCCACAAGCCCGACTGGATGGAAATGATTATGAGCAGGGTGAGGAATACGCCGCCGATGAAGTAAGCCAGTATCCGGTATTCCCTGGACAGGAACACCATGGCGCCTTCGTGGATCGCGTCGGAGATCTCCATCATCTTCTCGTTGCCCTCGGGCTGGTCGTCGATGTACTCGTAAACCTTCCAGGCGACGATCAATCCGAACAATCCGAAGACGATGGCGAAATACGCGTAATACTGCGACGCGTTGAAAGCGGCCAAAACCACGTACACCAGCAAGAAGAGCCCGACAAAGATCGCCTCCAGTTTCAGTTCGTTCATCATCCTCTCTCTTCCTCCCTGAGTTTGGTCCTGTTATTGAACTCCCGCAACGTCCGTTCGACAAGCTCCGCCGCTTGTTCGATCACACGGTCGAGTTCGCTCCATTCTCCGTTTTCGAACGGGGAGAGAACGTAATCCACGATATCGTCTTTATGTTCCGGCCTGCCGACCCCGATCCGGACCCGCGAAAACAGGTCGGTGCGGAGCGCCTCCATGATGGAGAGTACGCCGCGCTGGCCGCCCGCTCCGCCCTTGTGCTTGACTTTTATCTTGCCGAATGGAATATCGATGTCGTCATGGACGACGATGACATTTTCCGGCGGGATCCTCAATGCGGCGGTGATGGACCGGGCCGACTTCCCGCTTTCGTTCATATAGGTCATGGGTTTGCACACCATGACCGGACAACCGCCTACCTCGCCATTGCCGCACAGGGAGTAAAACTTCCGTTCGGCCAGCTTGATGCGATGCTTCCCGGTCAGAAAATCGACCGCGAGAAATCCCGCGTTGTGCCGTGTCCGTTCGTAACGCGGTCCGGGATTTCCCAAACCCAGGACAAGGTACACGGCGGAAAATTATTTCCCGGCCTTCGCGGGGGCTCCAGCGGCTTCCTTTTCCTTGCCGGTCTCCTTGCCGGCTTCCGCCGTAGCCGCCTCGGCGGGCGCCGCGCCTTCCGCGGCGACGGCTTCCGCGGGCTTGGGTTGTTCCTCGCGTTCCGCCTGCACCGACACCACCGTCCCGGAAGGTTTGTTCAGCGCCTTCACGTTTGCCGGTATGGTCAAGTCGGAGACGTGGACCGCCTGGCCCAACTGGACTTCGGCCATTTGCACTTCGATGGATTCGGGTATATCGGCCGGCAGGCATTCGACGTCCAACGACCTGAGGACGTGGTTGGCGATGCCGCCCAGCTTCTCGCCGGCGGAAACCCCCACGAACCGGAGGGGAACATGGACCCTGATTTTTTTTGCCATGTCGATTTCAATGAAATCGACGTGCACCCAGGCGGACCGCAGGGGATGGGTCTGGTAGTCTTTCAACAACACCTTCCTGGAGCTTCCGGAGTCGCCCTCGATGCTGAGGTCGATCAGGGCGTTCTTGCCTTTCCGGTCGAGGATTTTCTTCAGTTCCTTGGGGTTCACGGCCAGGGACAGGTTGTCCTTTTGGCCGTACAGGACGGCGGGCATGAAGCCTTGGTTGCGCAACCTCTGGCTCGATCCCCTGCCTTTTTGTTCTCTAAGTTTTCCGTTCAAAGCCGACGCTGTAGACGCTGTGGACATTTTAAAAACTCCTTTGATTAATCGAATAGAGAGCTCACGGAACTCTCGCTGTGGATGCGCAATATGGCTTCGCCCAGCAAGGGGGCGATGGACAGCACTTTGATCTTCGGATTATCCTTGAGCCCGCCCCGGAGCGGTATGGTATTGGTGGCGATGATGGATTCGATCGGCGAGTTGGCGATGCGCTCGTTGGCCGGCCCGGAAAGCACCGGGTGACTGCAACACGCGTGCACCTCGACCGCCCCCGCGCCCATCAATGCGTTGGCGGCCTCCACCATCGTCCCCGCGGTGTCGATGATATCGTCCACGATGAACGCGACCTTGCCCTTGACGTCGCCGATGATATGCATCGCCTTGGCCTCGTTGATGGCCTCCCGGCGCTTGTCGATGATGGCGAGGGTGGTCCCCAGCCTTTTGGCGAACGCGCGCGCGCGCTCCACGCCGCCCGCGTCCGGGGAAATGATCACGAGGTTCGGTAAATTCAGCTTCTTGATGTAGTCGATCAACACGTTCATGGCGAACAGATGGTCCACGGGGATGTTGAAGAATCCCTGGATCTGTCCGGCGTGCAGATCGATGGTCAACACGCGGTCCGTCCCCGCCGTGTCCAGCAAATCGGCCACCAGTTTTGACGTGATCGGCACGCGGGGCTCGTTTTTCCGGTCCTGCCGGGCGTACCCGTAATAGGGGATGACCGCCGTGATGCGCTTGGCGGACGAGCGTTTGAGCGCGTCGATGATGATCAACAACTCCATCAGGTGGGTGTTCCCCGGCGTACAGGTGGGCTGGATGACAAAAATGTCCCCGCCCCGGACGTTCTCTTCAATCCGCACGTAGATTTCCTGGTCGGCGAAATCCTTGATCACCGTCTTGCCGAGCGGGATGTTGAGATATTTGCAGATGTCCTCGGCCAATGCCGGGTTCGCCCTGCCGGAGAAAACCAGTACTCTGCCGTTGCCGTTCATGTTCCTCTGGACGTGTTGTATTGAGCTGGGGCGGGAGGATTCGAACCTCCGAATGCAGGATCCAAAGTCCTGAGTCTTACCGCTTGACGACGCCCCAATGGGTATCCATCGTTAAAAACTTCGAATCGATTTTTTTCGATTTTCGTCCTCCCCGTGCCGCGGGAGTTATCCAGCCGACCCCCTTGAAACAAACTCAGCGCGACACGCGACGGATCGTTTACTGGAAAGTTGGGATCTTAAGGATTGGGAGGACTTCCGGCTGAAGGTAATGCCGGATCAATCTATTTTAAAATAATCACGCGCCGAATTGCGGATAATTCAGCATTTCCTCCGGAAAAAATTCGGCGAGATTATCTATCGTTTCCGTAAAAAACAAGTCCCAATTCCCTTGTTTGGATAATTGGGAACAGGCATTTTCCGCCACGCCGGGGTCGTCAAAAACGCCGAAAACGGTCGACCCGCTTCCGGACAAAAGCGAACCTTTGGCCCCTAAAGACCGCAACCGATCCTTAATGACCTGAATAACGGGATACCCTTGTAAAACAACAGGTTCTAGGTCGTTGTGAAGATGAGCCCCTAGGCGCGCAACATCCGATTTTGAATAAAATTGTCGCAAAATGCTAATATTATTTTCCCGTTTTGTCAACTCTAATTTTAAGCTCCCGTAGACCCAGGAAGTGGCTATGGGAAACCTTGGGTTGACGAGGACAACGTTAAATTTTTTCGCGGGTTGCAGGGGATAGAGACGTTCCCCGCGGCCTCTTCCCAAGGCGCTGGCGGCGAACAGGAAAAAGGGCACGTCGGAACCCAGTTGCGCGGCAAGCGATAGGAGCTTTTCCCTGTCCAGCCCCAGGTCCCAAAGTACGTTCAGGCCCAATAACGCCCCGGCGGCGTTTCCGCTCCCGCCTCCCAATCCGCCGCCGGCCGGTATGCGTTTGGTCAAGCGTATCCTGGCGCCCAAATCGCGGCGGTCAGGATACGTTTTCTGGAGCAGACGGGCGGCTTTGATCGCCAGGTTGGACCCGTCCCTGGGGATTTCCGCGACATCGCATTCCAACTCGATTCCCTGGGGACGGGATTCCAATTCCATGTCGTCATACAAGGAAACCATTTGCAGAAGGGTTTCCAACTCATGGTAACCGTCCTCGCGCTTGCGAAAGACCTGCAGTCCCAGGTTGATTTTCGCGGGGGTGCGGAAAGCCAGTTTCATCGGCGGTCCCCGTCAACCGCGGAAACCCACGACGGTCTGTCCGGCAAGGCGGATTCCCTCCCGGAGGCCCGCGGCGGCGAAAGCGGGACCTTGTTCGCGAAGGGCAGGTCGAATGCGTCGGGAGCGATCGCGGGGTTGATCTGCGGGGTTTGAAAACCGACGGTGAGTTTTTCCCGCCGCCGGGCGTTGACGATGACCATCTGGTGGGGGAAAAGCCGTCCCTCGACAGGCCGGTAATCGCTCCACGACACGGAGTAGGTTTGTCGGCCGGTTTCCGTCTTGACCCATCTTACCGGCGTCAGGTCCATGGCGTCCAAGTCAATCTCGAACCGGACCTTCCCGCTCGGCTCATGGGTTTCCAGCCGGTAAAACTTTTTCTCCGGCTCCAGGAAGGCATGGAGCGCCCGGTGTTCCCGCAAATGCGGAATGTTCCCGGAAAACACGCCGATGATTTCCTGAAAGTCGACGACCATTCCCAGAAGGTCGCCCATCGCGTCCCAAACCTCCTCGTCCCGGTAAAGCCGGTTGCCGGCCGGGTCGTAGAGGAGGGCGTGGCCGCCCTTGTAGACGAACGCGCCGAGGGCTTGCCCGAACAGGCCGAAGGTGTCCACGCGGATGGCGTCGTTGCCGCGCAGGACGAGGGTCTGCCGCAACGCCTGCTTGAAATGGTCGCGCTCCACCGTGGCCTGGACAAACGACTTGAGGGACTTGATTTCCTCCTGCCGCTGTAACAAACTCTGGAGCAGGTACTCGGGGGAGACGGTCTCCCGCATCATGTGCGGCGGCAGGGTCTCGACGCGCGGCTGGCAGGCGAAAAAAAACAGGGCCGCCGGGACGGTCAGCCAGAAAGGGGACCTTGACGGTTTCATCGACGTTCCCCGGCAGGAGGGGCGCTCACAGGCTTTTATCGAGGTGATATTTGACCTTTCGGATTTTTTCCTCCAGGTCTCCGGTTTCCGGGAGTTCCGCGCCCGGCTCGAATTTTTTCTTCCTGGTCAGGGACAAGCTGGTCTGCCAGGCTTTGCCGGCCTCCTCGTAGTTTTTCAGCTCGAAATAAATTTCTCCCAGGTGGTCGTACAAGATGGGGTCGGGCGCGGTATAGATCACGGCTTTTTTCAACTCGACCAGGGCCTTTTCCGGGTCCCCTTTCTTGAAGTAGATCCAGCCCAGGCTGTCGAGGAAATATCCGTTTCGCGGTTGCGCCTCCAGGGCCTTTTGCAAATGCTCGAGCGCCTCGTTCAGTTTGATCCCCCGCAGGGAATAGATGTACCCGAGAAAGTTGTGGGCGTTGGAGTGCATGGGGTTCAGTTCCAAGGTCTTTTTCATGCTTCGGATGGCGTCCTCGACCTGGCCCATTTTCTCCTGAAGCGACCCCAGTTCGAAATAATAGGAATCCCGTTTGTCGTTGATCGCGATGGCCCGCCGAAGGCTCTCCGCGGCCTTCTCGTTGTCCTTCAGGGCAATGTAGGCCAGGGCGAGGGAGTGGTACAACTGGTCGTTTTGAGGTTCCAGCTGGATGGCTTCCCGGATCTTCTCCACGGCCTTGTCGGTCTGGTTGTTCATGCTACTGAGGAGGGCCATCTGCAACAGGATGTCCACCGCCTTGGGGTCCTCTTCATGCAGGACCTCGAGTTCGGCGATGGCTTTGTCCAACCGGCCCATCAGTTCGTATATCCTGGCGATGACGAGGCGCAGGTTGCGGGTGTCCTCCCTGGCGACGATCAGGCGGAATTCGTCGAGGGCCTTCAAATACATCGCCTGCTCGTAATAGATGATGCCGATTTTCATGTGAACGCTGGAATCCTTGATCTCCCGGTCCGCCGGGACAAGGGGTTTCATGCCGGAGGCCGGGATTCCTTGCGGATAGGCCCGCGCCAGGTATTCGCGGACCTCGCGGTGTTCCGGGTTGAGTTTCAAGATGATCTGGTATTCCTGGATGGCCTCGTTATAGGAGCCGAGTTTCTCCAGGACCCAGGCGAGGTATTCCCGGGAGTCGAGGAAGTTCGGCCGCAACGAAACGGCCTTTTTGAAATTCTCCAAGGCCTCTTTCAAATCGTTGTCTCGGACCTGGGCCTTTCCCAGATAGTGAAACGCGATGGGATTGTTTTCCGCCATGGCGGCTTTTTTGTACATCTCCAGGGAGCGGTCGTATTGGCCCAGCCGGTCGTAAAGGGTCCCCGAGAGGAGGATGGCGCGGGTGTTGGCCGGTTCCTGTCCTACGATCTTGAGGTACTGCTCGACCGCCGCCGCGTTTTGATCGAGGCTGGACAACATGTCGGCCAGCGCCATGCGGATATCGACATCGTCGGGAAACCGGTCGAGGGCGGCCTTGCAGAACTTGACGCCCTCCTGAAACTGCCCGGTCCGCAGGTAAAGCCCGGCCAGGGTCCCGTAAAACCTCGACGTTTTCGGGTCGTACTTGATCAACAGGGCGTATTCCCGCGCCGCCGCGTCAAAATCGTTCCTCGCCTCGGCCTGCACCCCCATGAGATAGCGGTAATAAGCCCGGGGGTCTTTAAAGTCCGCCCCTTCCTTCTCGTTGCGCTTTTGCACTTCCCGCACGGTAAAGGAATCGTCCAGGACCGCGGCGCCGGAGGTCCCGTAGGCGGGGCCCGCCGCGCAGTTCGGCAGAAACACGAAACCGGCGATCAGCGCCGGCAACCACCGCAACCGGGAGCCTAGCGAGATGAGCGTTTTACGAAGACTGTCATCCTTGATCATTGTCATATTTCCTTCATTGATTTCTGGCGCCTCCGGGGGCAACGCCGCCTCGCGCTTGCCCGGAGGCGGGACCGGGTTCCGGCGATCGCGGAGCGTCATCGCCGCGTCGCCTCCGGGCGCTTGCCCGGCGACGCGGCCCTCTTTAAAAACGATCCGGGCGAATTTTTGCTCGCCCAGCCCTTCGGTGATGTCCCGGAGGATTTTTTTTTCCAGGGACTTGAGCGGCGGCGCCCACTCCGCGCCGGCCACGGTCACGTGCAGGGTCTTGCCGCTTTCGCGCTCCACCCTGCTGATCGCGGCGATTTCCTCGCCGACGGAAAGGTCCCACTGTAATTGAAGCCAGTCCAATCGATTGTGCCGGAAGGCCTCCGCCGATTTGAACGACATGGAGAGGACGGTCCGCATGTCGGTCCAGAAAGGACTTCCGGCGGCAGATTTTGGCATCGGTTTTCGCCTGGAAATATGTTTGACCCTGCGAACCATTTTAGCTATGTTAGCCTGTAAGTTAAAGATTATTTTTTTACCAGCGTGACGCTGGCCCCGACGCCGCCGGCGCCGACGCCGAGGCGGAAATCGGTCCGCCTTGTAAAATCTCCCCTTTGCCAAAGGGGGGGAGCGAGGGGGGATTTGTTTCCGGCGGTTGTCTTTTAGAGAGGTCCTCAAGTTTATGAAGAAAATCGCCGGACCGGAAAAAAAGCTGGCGCAATGCAAGGAACAGGTACAGCAACTGCGCACCTGTTACCAGATCGCCTCTCTCCTCAACTCGCAGTTGAACCTTCCCAACCTGCTGGACAGCATCATGACCATCGCCAAGCAGGTCATGAACGCCGACGCCAGCAGTCTCCTGCTCATGGACCGCGAAAAGGGCGACCTGTACTTCCAGGTGGCGTTGAGCGCCGTGGGCGACCAGGTCAAGTCCCTGCCGCGCATGAAGCTGGGCGAGGGCATCGCCGGGACGGTCGCCGAAACGGGGAAAGCCCTGATCGTCAAGGACGCCCTCAAACACCCCCGGTTCAACCCCGAGTTCGATAAAAAGACCGGGTTTCAGACGGGCTCCATTTTGTGCGCGCCCTTGTTATACAAAGGGGAGGTCCTGGGCGTATGCCAGGTGATCCACCGGCGGGAGAAGGGGAAAACGTTTTCGGGAAAAGACCTGTCCATGTTCCAATTGTTTTGCAACAGCGCGGCGCTGGCCATCCAGAACGCCCGCATGCACGAGGTCCTCATGCGGAAACAGCGGTTGGAAAAAGACATGGCCTTCGCCAAGTCGGTGCAGGAAAGTTTCCTGCCCGCCCACGTCCCCCAGCACGAGGGTTTTTCCTTTGCCGCCAAGACCGTGCCCGCCCAACTGGTGGGCGGCGATTTCTACGACTTCATCCCCTTCGCCGACGACCTTCTGGGCGTGGTCGTCGGCGACGTTTCCGGCAAAGGGGTCTCCGCCGCCCTGCACATGGCCCGGCTGATGAGCGATTTCCGCTACGTCTCCCAGTCCCACAGGGAGCCCGGGGACGCCCTGGGCCGGGTGAACAATATTTTGTGCGAGCGGGGCCGGCACGGGATGTTCACCACCGCCGTCTACCTCCTGCTGGACATGAAGAGAAAAACCGTGACGGCGGCCAACGCGGGCCACCCTTCGCTGTTGTTGCGCACGGCGGAACACCGGGTCGAGATGAAGGCCGGGGCCAGCGGCGCGCCCCTCGGCATCGTGCCGGACCTCGGTTACGCGCAGGAGGAAATCCCCCTGCATCGCGGCGACCGGGTCCTCCTTTATACCGACGGCGTCATCGAACCCATAAACGCAAAAGGCCGCCCGTTCGGCCTCTCGCAACTGATCAAACTGTTCGAAAAAGACGAAAGCCCGCCGGAAGTGTTCATTTCCCACCTGGAACAGACCATCCACCGCTTCGCCATGGACGACGGCCGGTTCGACGACATGACCTGCGTCGAGTTCCAAGCGTTGTAGGAACGTCT
>JACRGP010000095.1 GCA_016217765.1 Nitrospinota bacterium
CACCCTCGAACAGGACATCCACCAGATCAAGGAAGATGTCGCCGCCTTACGCAAGGAGATCGCCGTTCTGCATGAAGACCAGGCCGTTTTGAAGGCGGAGATGAAACACTTCGCCACCAAGGAAGACGTGGAGCGCATGGGTAGAACGCTCATCATGTGGAACGTCAGTTCCATGATCGCCCTGGCGGGCATCGTGGTTGCCGTTGTCAAACTCATTGGTTGACCCCTTATTACTCCGCCTCGAATAACTCCGGCATTGTTGCTTCATAATGCATGAGGGCGAACATCCCCCAGCCCGCCTTGGCAAGATGATCCTCGCTTCGATCCCCCGCCCGCCATAAATTCAAGTGGCGCAAGGCATGGTTTAAAACCACGTCAACCGGTTGGCCCCGCTCCCAGTTCCGGGGGCCGTGGATCGCCGCCCCTTGCGCGTAAATCACCGCCAGCCGCCTCAACCCATGCGGGGTTATCAGGTCGTACCGTTCGCCGTCCGCGTCCGCGCTCCGCGTCGCTCCGGTGGCAAACCGCCGTAGTTTACTTCCGCTCATGCTTTCCTCTTTCAATCGAATTTTCACGATACCGCCCGGTCGATAATTCCACGAGGGTTTCATGGATTTCATCATCCAAAACCTTTTTGATTTCAGCTAATGTTTTTAAACCAAAAACCATGGGGGCCGCTTTTGTCGGCACCGCCAAAATGCGCTGTCTCAACGCCGTGAAAGTTTTTTCGATTTCATCCATCACGTCATCCAAGGGGACAAGCTCCCCGCGCTTGGCCTTCAACTCGATCTCCGTCAGATCGGCCTTCAGCTTCTCGTGCCGCGCTTTCTGCTCCCAGTAATCGGGGGATCCCAAATTCCCGCCTGGCATCGTCTCCCGCTCCGCATCGATCCCCAACGCCTGATCCGCCGCCGAAACGTCAACCTTCCCGGTGACCAATTTGACCCGGCCTTGCTTGACCAACTTGGCGATATACGGCTGGGACACGCCCAGGCGCCGGGCATATTCGCTTTGACTTACAAGATTTGGTTTCATGTTGTTAACCTATAACCTTTTTTTTTGGATTTAATCTAGCGGTTTGACGCGCCGCCGCGTACCCGCGATTGAGACTTGAGGTAGTACCTTGGCCTGATCGGGCGCCTGAATCGCGCCGCCAAAGATGGCCTTGCACTCGTGAAGAGTTTTGACCTCATCGGGGTTCAAGCCCCCCAGGGCCGCAACCTCGCTTTCCGTGTAACGCGGTATGGCCGGATCGGGCGTTTTAACCGATTCGCCCTTGACCAGATAGATCGACGCGCCAAGATACCCGGAGTAGATTTGAACCCAGCCCCGTTCCCGGTACAGCCGGGCCGCTTCCCGAATTTGCTCTTGCCGCTGTTCTCCGCCAAACAGGGATTGGTACGCCTGCTTCTTGGCCTGTTCCTCCGTCATCCCATGGCCGGTCATCAAGTGGCGGGTCATTTCATCGCAAGCCAGCCGTACGGTCTCCGGGGTTACGGACGGAAGAGGCGTTTCCCTTTTGTTGGTTTTGTCAGTCCGCCTTTCGGGAACTTCATGGGTTTTAATTTCCAACCTTCGATACCATTTGTTCATGATCCACCAAAAATTTTTTGCCGTGATATGCCAGACAATGAACCGACTAAACCGACAAAAGGGGCTTTAGTCAGTTTAGTCAGTTCCGCCCTTGCGTATCTCCGGGGGTTTTTTTTTGACTTTGGGGCTTATCAAGTATCCGGGTAATGCCGGTCTTCCGCCGGTGACCGGCGTTTGAGTTCACCCGGAACTGTTTCGCTATGTCCCGGATCGTGCCGCCTTGAATCAAGAGCCGGTCTATCTCCCGCCGTTTCGGATGGCCGCATACAGTGCACTTCCTGGGCATGGATCACCTCCCTCCCTTTTGGATTACCGGCATGGATCGGCCTTCAAATGAGGGTTGGCCTCAAGGAATTTCCGGGAAGCCTCAAGAAGCTCCCGCGTTTTCCGATGCGCTTCTTCGGGTTTCATCCTGAACGGCTCCCCAAGCATCGTTTCAAACCATTCGTCGTAAGCCTGGCGTTCGATCTTGGTCATCCCGGACAGGTACATGTCCCGATCCGGGAACATTTCTTGCCGTGCCCGCCTGGCGATATCCAGATATTTCCCCATTTCACCTTTACTCCCGTCACGAATTAAACGAAATTAACGAAATAAGTCCCCCTTAATTCGTTTAATTCGTTTAATTCGTACCGTGTCTCATGGAAAAGAAGCGTTCCGTCGGTCTTCCTTCACCGCGTTCCATGGAGGAACGTATCAGCCCGGCGCTCAATAAGCTTTCAAAAGCCAACCCCAACCGATGGGTGGAAGCGTTTCTCCCGAACAGACTTGAAACTTCCGTCCGGGTCATCCCGGAGGGGTTCGCGTCCAATGCCCGCTTGATTTCATCGGCCACAGGGTCTCCCATGGAGTCCCCGAAGACGAAACGCGCCGATGCCTCGCAGTATTCCCAAATGGCAAGCCCGGCCTCTAGGTGTTCGACGCGGACGATCTTGGACAAATCCAACAAGGCGTATAGACAAGACAACCGTAACGCTTGGGCCTCTGCACGGGCGATAACCGATCCCAACAATCCGGGTTGCCCCTCGGAAAGTTCCGGGTAAACCTCATGCCACATGGTGCGGGCCTGTTCATCGCGCCGCATTTCCCCCACCGTCCGGGCAAAAACAACCGCTTCCCGAAGCCGTTCCACCACCGGAGACAAGTTCTCCAGGTGGAGACTCCCGCCTTCCGGCAAACACTTCGCCCGGCGGACGCACGTCCAAAGAAACCGGTTTGCGAAACCGTTGCCAGCCTCGGTCTCGTCCAAATGCCGCCGTAACTCGTCCGCCGTGATATGGCCGATGATACTGATATGGGGTTCCGTTGCCCGTGCCGGGGAATTCTTGGTCATTGCGCGGAGGTCAAGCCCGTCCCAGGCGTTGCGAATGATCGAGGAAAGAGTATTTCCTTCGCGTCGCATGACTTTCAAAGGAGAAGCGAATTCGCCCTCGATTATCAAGGCCCGCTTGTCCTCGATGCCCGGATCGACGATGACGGATTGATATCCGGTCACTTCTTTCCGCTTATCGCGGATCGGCTCGGTTTTTTCGATTGGGTCTCTAACCGCCCAAATAAGCCCTTCCCCGGAGGACAGCCCCGAATGAACACAACCCCTTGCCCATGGTTCATCGATTGAGTTGAACAGCCGGGAAACGCAACTCCACGATGTCCCCTTCCGCCCTTTACTGGTTGCTCCAATCAGAACGGCGAAGAGGTTCAGGAAGTGTTTTCCTCCGGCGTGGAAATGTGCGGTTCGCCCAATGACATCCCCAAAGGTAACCAAAAGTTGAATCAAAAGAGCAACTCGATCCGCCTCCGTATGAGGTTCTATCGCCCGCACGATACCGCCCGCAAGCCCGTGGAATGCCTCTTCCGGCGGAGGGGAAGGCCATTGCGCGGGGACGTTTTGTTCCGGCCAGTCGGACAACTCGATTTGCGTTTCGACCAGCGGCAACCCCTCAACGTCCGCCGCCTTCGCGCCGTTCCTGGTCGCTAACCAATCAACGCAATCGCCGCCTTCCAGGAGGTTCAGGCGGGCAATATCGACCACTTGGACGCGGCAACCCAGCGGGAGCAGTTTCGCGGATACTTCGGCCATGTATCGCTTGCCCGGCTCGTCATTGTCCGGCCATAGGATCGCGTTTCGCCCGGCCAGGGGCCGCCAGTCCGCCGCGTTTGCCGATGTTGACGCTCCGCTCGTTGCGGCAACCAAACCGAGCTTCGCCAGCGCATCCGCGCACTTTTCGCCTTCGACCAACCAAACCGTTGCGGTTGGATTTCTTGCGATATCGGGCAACCGGTACAGCGGCTTGCCGTCCTGGAAGACCGGCTCCTTCAGTTCCCAGCCGTTGCCGTTGAAGGAAAGCGGTCTGATCCATTTTCCTTCCGTGGGGTGGTCAAGGCGGACGCGCCAGAACAACGGTTGCCCTTCCGCATCCTCGTAACTGTACAGCCCGGACGGGCGATATCCTTCATCGACCAGGAAAGCGGTCAACTTCCTGGCCGCCTCCTTCGCGTCTTCGTGTGTTGGAGCGGTCGTCATCATCGCCAGCCCTCCAACTCTCGGATAACATCGCGGAAGGGAAGGCCGGTCTGCATCATGCGGAAATCGATAATGCCGCCGCCCTTCGCGCCGCAAGAGAAACACCGGAAATGCCCCTCGACCAAGTTAATCGACAAGGACGGGTTTTTGTCGTCGTGGAAAACGCAACGTACTAACGCCCAGCCGTGCCGTGCCTTGAGGCCGGGGAATTGCCGCCGGTAAAACTTTTCAGGGGAGGGCAGGTTTTGGCGTTGCGCTCGGAGGAGGCTCTTGGTAAAATGAAACCGGTTCGACTTCGCCGGGTTCCCAGCCCGGCCATGGTTCCCCGCCCGGTTGCCGCCGGGCGTTTTTGTTTGTGCGTTCATCGTTCGCCCCCTCCCGCCGCCGGTTTCCTCGACGCGATCCAGGCTTCAATCTCGTCTTGCCGCCAACCGACGCGCCGGGGGCCGATTTGAATCCGCGCCGGGAAATGCCCCGCCCGCTCCCAGCGCCACAAAGAAACGACTCCCGCCCCGATGATTCTGGATACTTCTCGTCTCGACAAAATTTTCACCGCTGGTCCCTCCGGAAAGGTTAGTGGATTTTCTGAAATGACCATAAAACGCGGGCAAGGAGAAAAAAACTCCCTGAAGAAGTCCGGGGAGGTTTTCAGAATCGAGGGACATTTTTATCCCGCGTCAAATGGCCTTGCGGGGCAAAATAATGTCCCTCATTTTTTTTGAAAATTATTGAAGTCCGGGGAGGTTTTCGGGGGGGCGTGATTTTATTTTTTCTTGGGCCTGCCGGGCCGTGAAGATAGTCCTTCGGCTTTTCGGACTTCGCGAATCCATCCCATAAGGGTCTTTTCTGCCGGGGGATTGTCCTGAAGATGGCATTCTTGCAAAACGTGGGGAGTTATCATCTTTCTGATTTCAGACGGGGAGTGGTCTTTATGTTTTTTCACCAGCGTCGCAATCTTCTTTTTTAAATCGCCATAGGGGTCATGTCTTTTTGATTTTGCCGATTTAGGCGATTTAACAGCGGACGGGGAATCCAAGCTTTTTGCGTCCTTGATGCGCTCAACCATCCCCTGCAAAACGTCAGGTCGGTCTTCGGGGAAATGCCGCATGGGGGAAATTTCGTCCCAACTCCCCTTGGCCCAAAGACAGAAACTTTGCCGATCCATGTTCCAATGGTCTATCGCCCCGGCCAGGTCGGTCTTCTCGGAAGTTGCAATCTCTTCGCGCCTGGCGGCCTCGAAAAACTTTTCCCTTAAATTCGCGTTGTGCTTCCACCGCGTCCAGGACGCTTTGCAACAATTTCTCCAATTCGCTTTCGGTCGATAGTGGACGGGTTGTTTCGATCCCGTATCCATGCTCTAACAACATCCCGTCCGCAAAATCGGCGGGGGCTTCATAAACCCCGCCGGGAAGAAACAGCAACCTGGCTTGTCCGCCGGGGAAGGAAACCGGTTCTTGATGTAGCAACTCTTTCTTTATTTCGACAAACTTTATCCTTGTATCGTCGCTTGGGGGTCTCTTGCTGGGGGTTAAGAAATTGCCGTAGTGTTTATGCTTCCAAGGGGCCAGCCTGTTAAGATGCTCTTGCGGTTCCTCGGATTTGCCGAACATCAATTCCAAGCAGTTCGTCCACGATAAACATTTTTGCTTTTCCAACCTTCCCAAATCCGCCGCCGCTTGGCCGCTTTGGGGAACTACCGCCGATCCAATGGGAGGAAAGACATAATCCTTTTCTTGCGGGGGTTTGGGAGGGGAATCGGATGTTGCGTTTTTGGGTTTGTCCTTTGCGGGTCTTCTTTCTTTTTTCGCCATGTCCGCGTCTCCTTATCACGCGCCTTGATTGAGGTTCCAGACCAAGCCGGGCAAGGATTTCCCGGCCTGTCCCCCGTCGGGTAAGGTCTGGCGTCTGAATTGATCCGCTATGCAAACAACGCGGCTTCAAGCCCGGCCCTGGCTTGCTCCTCGGACAGGTAGTTGCCACCGTTCAGCCGTTCGGTTCCGTCGGTCAAGACGATGCGCCAACGCCAGAATCCGCGCTCCTCAAAGAGTTCCGCCCGCGCCGCCCATACCGGTAAGGTTTTGACGGTCTTTTTTATTTCCACGTTATGCCCCCCTTCGGTTTGCGTCCCCTGGTTCCCCCGCCGGTTTCGCCGGGCTTGAACCCGATCCGCCGCGCCGGTTTGCCGGGTTGGATCATGAGTTCCTTGATGGCCTCGAAGATCGTCTCGATCTTCACGTCATGGGAAACGTATTTGCGTTCGAGGTCTTCCAGCTTCCGCAAAATGGTTTTGTGGGTCAACGCCAGTTCCCTGATCCGCACAAATGCCCGCATGATGGCTATATTGACTTGGACGGCCTTCTTGCTCTTGAGGACGCTGGACAACATGGCAACGCCCTGCTCGGTGAAAGCATATGGAAGGTAACGCCGCCCGCCCTTGCCAGTCTTTGAGGTTCCAAATTGGAACCTCAAAGCCCCGTACTCTTCCTCGGTAAGTTGAAACATGAAATCATCCGGGAAACGGTCAAGATTGCGCTTCACCGCTTTATTTAGATACTTCGTTTCAACTCCATACAGCCCCGCCAAATCGCGGTCGATCATCACCCGGTGGCCGCGAATCAGGAATATCCTTCGCGCAACGTCCTGGCCGGGGACAACGGCTTCTGTTTGCCCGGTGGATTTTTTCATTCAGCCGCCCTATGGATTGGGATGATATCTGCCGCCTGGCCGGTCAGGATGTTTTCCAGCTTCCGCCCCCAAGTCTCCATCGCCGCCCGCTTTTGGTCGAGGTACTCGAAGAAGTCATAATGGATCGCCAGCACGTCCTTTTCTTGGTGGTTCAGACATTTCTTGATGATGAAACGGTCAACCCGCAAACTGGCAAGCCCGGTGGCAACGGCCTTGCGCGTGTCGTGGACATGGACATTTTGCAAACCAATTTCCTTCGCCGCTTTCCTCATGGCCCGCGTCAAAGCCCGTGGGTCGATATGGCTTGAAACCCGATCCGATGAAAATAAAAACCCGGTTTCCCCGGACAGAGAACGAATTTCGTTCAACGTTCCCAACGCCAGGTCATTCAGGGGGACGGCATGGCTTCGTCCGTTCTTTGTTCTTGCCCCTGGGATAGACCAAAGCCGCGCCCCAAGGTCAAACTCCTCCCAGGTTGCCCCTATCGCCTCCCCGCGCCTTTGCCCGGTGGCAAGCAAAAACCGCATGGCAAGTTGCCCCCACTTAGTCATGCTGGAATTCTCAAGAAACCAAATCGCCCGGATTTCCTCGTCGCTCAATGTCCTTTCGCGCCGCCCCTTTTTAGCGGGCAATGAAAGGGCAACGCAAGGGCTTTGATCCAGGATGTCCCGCGTAACGGCAAAATTAAACAGCCGCGTCAAAACGTTCATGGTTCGATTTGCCATTGCAGGAGACCCCCGGTCAACGATTCGGTCAAGTATCCCGATTATGTCCCGCCGTCTCAATTTCGAAGCTTTCTTGCCGCCTATGAAGGGGATTACTTCGCGGTTCAAGCAACGTTGATCTTCTTCCCATGTTTTTTTGCGGGGACGCGCCCATACCTCGATATACTCTTTAATCAAATTGGAAACAGTGAAATCCTCCCGCTTGATATCCTTGGCCGCCCCCTTGATCTTGGCGGCCTCAATACGCGCCTGGGCAAGACCTAATACCGGATATCGGCCAAGGGTAACTCCTTTCGCCTTGCCATTGACGCGATACCAAAGCACGAAAGACTTTGCCCCCGTAGGCTCAACGCGAAGGCCGAAACCCGTTCCCCCTTCCCAAACGACGGTACGTTTCTTTGGTTTAGGTATTGCCTTGATCTTGGAGTCAGTAAGCCTCATGGGATTTCCCCCGCCAAATTGTTTAGCAATTGTTTAGCGTTTTAACATAAATACCATGAAACGGCAAGAAAAACCATGAAACCGTTAAAATGGCTATTTGGCGTGGTTTTAGAAGGGGATAGGTGTTTCGGAGCGTTTCATTAATGTGCCTATAATTTCATAAAAATCTCGTTCGGGACGAAGGGGCCGGAGGTTCGAATCCTCTCATCCCGACCACTCAAAAAGATGGCTTGGCGCATCGCGCCAAGCCATTTTTTTTGGCGCCATCGGGGCTGGCGTTTTGCGAGGCCCTGGCGGGAAAACCACCCTTCATCTTTGACAAACCCCGTTCCGGGAAGTATCATAAGGCAACATCAAGGAAACTCTCATGGCCGATATCGCCACCCTCGAACAGGACCTACACCAAATCAAGGAAGATGTCGCTTTCCTGAAAACGGAAATGGCCGCCATCAAGGTGGAAATGAAATATTTCGCCACCAAGTCCGATCTTGACACCGCCCAAAAACGATTGGAAGTTCTCCAAACCCGATCCGAGTACTTCGCCACCAAGGAAGACGTGGAGCGCATGGGCCGCTTGATGATTATGTGGAACGTCAGTTCCATGATCGCCCTGGCTGGCATCGTGGTCGCCATCGTCAAATTCATGGGGTAATCCTCCCCATTCCCTCCCCGTCCTCTTACAGTCGAATGATTTATTGCCCAACAAGGCTCTGCCCCGGATGGCGATTGCGTTACGCCATTGCCGCCGGTAAGTTTTAGCGTTAGGCGGCGCGGCGGCGCCGGATTACAACAGATGGGAAAATGAGGTCCAACCGGAACGGATGCCCTACCCTATCGGCGGTTGACGCTACGAACAAATCGGGTAAAATCTTCCTCGAAATCCATATCAATCCGGGCCAAACCAAGACGATGAACCAGGATGAAAATACCAAGGACCAAAGACGGGGGAAAAGGCGCCGGGTTGAACGGCGGGTCTTACCTCAATTCAATGACCAGTTCCTTGCCCAAGGCCTTGGCGGCTTTTTGCAGTTTCGTCAACGTGGTGTTGTTGCGGGGATGCTCGACCTTCTGGTATGCCTGCCAGGTGGTTTTCATGGTTCTGGCTATTTCCCCTTGCGGGCGTCCCGCTCTTGCCCATCGCAACAGTAACGCGGCTTGCACCTTGGCGTCCGGGGCAATCCAATAAACGTCCTTGCCGCCGCGTTTGCGAGGCTCCGGGATGTATTCGTTATGCTCGATATGGGAAGCCAGCAACGCGCTTAGAACGTCGGCGGCCATCTCCCTGGCCTTCTCCAGAGTTTCGCCAAACGTGAAACCGTTCTCCAAATCCAGAAACTGGACATAAAACACATTGTCTTTTTTGTTCCGGCGTATGCGCGCCGGGTAAAGAGCGGCTTTCATTTTAACTTCACTCCCGTGATTCGTTCGATGCTTTTCAGCGTACCGATGGGCAAGTCCCTTGCCCCGTGCATTGGGACGGGCACGGTCTTCCCCTTTTTCTTGAGGATGCAATGCTTCGTGGTCCTGTCAATGACCCACCCGTCCGCCAGCAATATTTTGACAACCTGCCTGAAATCCATTATACAACTTTTAATTTGTATTGGGGGGGGGGTATTATATCCGCGCCCTTTCACGCGCCTTTAAAAGAGGAGCGCGCCAAGCCATTTTTTTGTTCCATCATGGCCGGCGTTTAGCCCGTCTTATCCGGCTACAATTTGGCTACAGTCCAATAAAAAAGGGGTTCCGGTGTTCTGGAACCCCTCCGTATTTGGTCGGGGCGAGCATCCGCCGGATGACAGATTTGAACCTCCGAGCGCCCAAACCTCATTTTTCCCCATCAAATCATCACCCTCTCCCTTGACGGGAGAGGGCGGTCGAATTCAAACCCCGCCTTCCTGAGTTTGCGGACGATCTCTTTATACCTGAATCCCGCAAGGAGTCCCATCAACCGATCCCGACGGCGATGTCGATTTCCTTGTCTGGCTTTTTAATACCAGGCGGCAGGGGATCTCCGTGTTCTTTATAGGACTCGATGAGTTTCCTCGCCACGTCGTGGGCTATTTCCGTTGTTTCGGCCAAGGTCCTACCTTGCGCCACAAGCCCCGGAAGGTCGGGGCTCGTGGCGACATACCCCCCTTCATCAAGAGCTCCTATGTGGAGCTTTAAACATATCTCGCCCATACAACGCCTCCGATTTTAATATAGTGTTGAAAACTCAGCTGGGGCTACGCCCCCGCTCCGTTTCAACCGCATATTACCAGTTATTGGGAACGCTATTGTCGGGGTGTAGGGTCTGTAGGGGTCAGTATTAGGAATGTAGGGACCAGGTCTTGACTTGAGACATTTGGCTGTCGCAGATAACGTAATATATTTTTCGCACATTTGAGTAGTCGGGAAAAAGGAAAGTCCTCCTTCGGGTCTGTATAATTTGTTTTGCGGAACAAACACAGAACCCCAAAAACAGGAGGACTCAAGATGAAGAAGGGATCGAAGAAAACGGCGACGGAGGCAGTCGTTTCCAACATTGTAAAGATAGACGAGGGGAAAATCCAGGGCCATGTGGACCGGGTGGTCGGGAGACGGTGGAGGAGACGTTAAACGGCCTGTTGGACGCGGAGGCGGACCGGTTGTGCAATGCGGGGCGGTATGAGAGAAGCGCGGCCCGTAAGGACATGCGAGCGGGTCATTACCACCGGAAGTTGCACACGAAAGCGGGCGAGGTGGAGTTGCAGGTTCCGAAGCTAAGGGTGGCGACGTTCGAGACGGCGATCATCGAGCGTTACCGGCGGCGGGAATCGTCGGTGGAAGAGGCGTTGATCGAGATGTATCTGGCGGGGGTATCGGTGCGCCGGGTGGAGGATATCACGCAAGC
>JACRGP010000093.1 GCA_016217765.1 Nitrospinota bacterium
AATCCCGCCGACAAACGCGGAGAAGAGCGCGACCACGACGGAATTATGGGCGTCGAAAAAATTGAGGACGTTCAGCTTCCGGTGCAAAACGTCGCAGGCGAAAAAGGACAGCGCGTCGAACAGGGGCGCGTAATCGACGGAGTGGAAGCCTTGGGCCTTTAAAAACCAATGCTCGGGAAGCAGTCCCAGTTTTTCCGCCAGCTCCGGCGTGTTTTTGGGGTCCAGGTAAGCCTTGTCGCCCGTAATGGCGAAATAATAATTTCTGAACCCGCTGGCGTATTTGATCGGCGCGTCGTTCATCACGCCGTAGTGACGGACCGTGGAAAAGCCGAACGCCAGCCAGACGGCGGCAAAAAGGCTGGCGATCAGAATATCGGTCCGGAATTTGGGCATCGGGGGATTGGGAAACAGGCCTTTCACAGCATGGGTTCAAGCGCTTTCCAAACCGTATCGGTCACGATCGCGTATCCGGGGCCAAGGGGATGGATTCCATCGGGTTGGGTCAACTCTCTTCTGGCGGCGACGCCTTCCAGCAAAAACGGAACAAAGGGCAACTTGAGTTCCTCCGACAATCGGGAAAAGACCCGCTCGAATTGTCCGGAATAGTCTTCGCCGAAGTTCGGCGGGACTTTCATCCCCGTCAGCAGGACCTTGGCCCCATGGTCCCGGCAGATTTGGACGATCCGCTCCAGGTTGGAACGCATCTGGGAAACTGGCAGACCGCGCAAACCGTCGTTGGCCCCCAGCGCCAGGATAACGATCGCGGGTCCGTTCCGCAGTAACCAGGGGATCCGCCGCAATCCGCCCGCCGTCGTGTCGCCGCCGACCCCGGCGTTGATCACGCGATGCGGGTATCCCCGGCTTTTCAAAATGACCTGCAAACGGGCGGGATAGCTTTCGGCGGACGAAACGCCGAACCCGGCCGTCAAGCTGTCGCCCAGCGCCAGAATCACGGGAGCGGATTCTCCTTTCGCGTGAAAAGGTTGAAAAACCCAAACCGATAAAACCAACGCCAGAAAAAGGGCTGGCGAGGCTTGCGGGATTTTGCCACAATGAAAGTTCATGGTTTTTTTCATGGAACACATTATAAACAAAATACCCGCGAATGATACAGAGTGATCGAAATACGTAATTTGACAAAATCCCTGTACGGGGGAGGCCATCGGGTCGATATCCTGACGGGGATCGACCTGACCATACCCAAGGGCCAGTTCCTGGCCATCACCGGACCGTCGGGGAGCGGTAAAACCACCCTGCTCGGGCTGATCGCCGGGCTGGACGTCCCCACCGGCGGCTCCATCGTCATCGACGGGCGGGACATCGCCCGCTTGAGCGAGGACGAACTGGCGCGCCTGCGCGGCGAGCGTTTCGGGTTCGTCTTCCAGAACTTCCACCTCATCCCGACCCTGACGGCGCTGGAAAACGTCCTGCTGGCGGCGGAACTGAACGGGGCCGGGAACGGCAGGGAAAAGTCCCTCGAACTTCTGCGCGAAGTCGGACTGGGCGACCGCGCGGGCCATTATCCGTCCCAACTTTCCGGGGGCGAGCAACAGCGCCTTTGCCTGGCGCGCGCGTTCGTCAACGAACCGGACATCGTGCTCGCCGACGAGCCGACCGGCAACCTGGACTCGAAAAACAGCGAGCGGGTCATGGAGTTGATCGCCAAACTCCATAAAGAGCGGAAGGCCACCGTCATCCTGGTCACCCACGAACCGCATATCGCCAACCGTTCCGAACGCATCCTTGCCGTGGAGGACGGCAGGATCGTCCGCGACTCGTCAAATGGCGGACCCGCGGAATGAAAAGCTCTCAACTATCGGTCGCCCAACTGTTTTACCTGGCCCTGGCCGAATGCCGGGGAGCGTGGCGCCGTTTTATTTTTTTCATCATCTGCCTGGCCATCGGCGTGGGGGCGATCATGACCGTCAAGAGCTTCTCCTTGCTCGTGGAAAACTCCGTCCGCCGGGAATCGAAAGGGTTGCTGGCGGGCGACCTCGAAATCAGCGGCAGTTGGGCGCTGGGGGACCGGGACGTCGCGTTCCTGCGGGACAAACTGCCGGCGGGATCGGAGTTCCTGTCCGTGAAGGAACTGCACGCCATGGCCCAGTTCGACCGCAAACCCGCCGGCGAGGCGCCGTCCTCGCTACTCGTGGAGTTGAAAGCGGTCCCCGACTCGCCGCCGCTCTATCCCTTTTATGGAGTCCTGACCGCCCTGCCCGACAGCCGGTTGCCCGCGTCGCTGGAAAACCGCGGCGCGCTGGTCGAGCCCTCCTTCCTGTCGAGGTCGCAACTGAAGGTAGGCGACGTCTTCAAACTCGGCTCCATCCAGGCGCGCATTGCCGGAGAAATCGTCGCGGAGCCCGACCGGATCACGCGGGCGTTCAGCATCGGACCGCGGGTGATGGTTTCCCTGAAGACCCTGGAGGAAGCCGGGCTGGTCCAACCCGGTAGCCGGGTCAAGCACCGGACGCTGGTCCGGCTTCCCGAAAATGCCCCTCTCGGAAAAACCAAGACCCTCGTCGAGGACAACCTGAGCGACCGGGCGGCCAACGTGCGCTCGTACAAGGACATGCAAAGTTCGCTGACCCACTCGATCGAGCGCATGGGACAATACCTCGGCTCCCTGGGCGTCATCGCCCTGCTCCTGGGAGGGATCGGGGTGGCCATGATCGTCCGCGCTTTCATGTCGCAGAAACTCGACACCGTCGCCATATTGAATTGCCTGGGGGCCTCGTCCCGGACCGTCTTCAAAATCTACCTGCTCCAGTCTCTCCTGCTCGGTCTCGCCGGAAGCGCCCTGGGGATCGTCCTAGGATACGGGTTGCAATATCTCCTGCCGTCCAAACTGCCGGGCTTGCTGAACATATCGGCGCGGCCCGAGTTTTACTGGAAGCCCGCGCTTCAGGCTTTGCTCCTGGGGTTGACGACGACCCTGCTGTTCGCGGTCTGGCCTCTCGTCCGGGCCGTAAAAACGAGACCTCTCCGGTTATTCCGGCACATCGCCGAGGAGGAGGAACTGGCGCGAGGGTCGCGGCGGGAGCGTTGGGCTTCGGGGTTTCTTTTCTCTCTCGGGCTGGTCCTGATCGTATTCTGGCAAGCGGGGTCCATGCGTCGCGGTCTTGTGTTTCTCGCCGCCCTCGTCGTCTCGGCCGCCGTTTTGAGCGGCATGTCCGTCCTGGCCCTCAAGCTTTTGCGGCGCCTGCCTCCCTCGTCCCACATGACCCGGCGGTACGGTCTGGCGAACCTGTTCCGCCCGAACAATCAGGCGTCCTCCATCATCACCGCCCTGGGCATGGGGATCATGCTGGCGCTCACCGTCCGGCTGGCACAGATGGACATGGTCGCCATGCTGAAGGAAAACGCCGAAATCAATCCGCCGAATTATTTTTTCATCGACATCCAGGGAGATCAAAAAGACAAGTTCGTGGCCGAACTGAAGCGGGTCGCGCCGGAGTCGGAATGGGAGTTGACCCCCTTGATCCGCTCCCGCCTGCATGGCGCCGGCGATCGCGCGTTGGACAACTGGGTTTTCAAGGACCGGCGCGAGGAGGAATGGTTCATTTACCGCGAGTTCATCCTGACCTTCACCGACGGCCCTCCTCCGGAAGGCAACGAAGTCGTCGCCGGGAAATGGTGGGACAGGCAGGGGGCGCTCCAGCCCCAGGTGTCCCTGGAAGAGGACGCGGCGCGCCGGTTGGGGGCGGGGATCGGATCGGTCGTCACGATGGACGTGCAGGGGGTCCTGGTCAGCGCGCCGGTCACCAGCATCCGCAGAGTGAACTGGCGCAACATGCGCGCGAATTTTTACATGATCTTCTCGCCGGGCGCGATCGCGGAGGCTCCAGCCACTTTCGTCGGGACCGTGAGGGTCGCCCCGGAAAAGGAACTGGCCCTTCAGGACGCGGTGGTAAAGGCCCTGCCCAACGTCACCGCGTTGAGCGTCCGCGACATCGTCGCCACCGTCGAAAACGTGACGGGAAAACTGCTCGTGCTGGTGGATTTCATGTCCGGGTTCACCATCGCGGCGGGATTGTTCATCCTGTCCGGGGCGGTGGCCTCCACCAAGTTCCGGCGGCTGAAGGAAGCCGCGATCTTGAAAACGCTGGGGGCCAGCCGCAAAGCCGTGGCCCTGGTCCTCGGATACGAGTACGCGGTCCTGGGTTTGATCGCCAGTCTGGTCGGGGCGGCTTTGTCCCTGGGGCTTTCGTGGGGCGTCGTCGAATATCTCGTGGAGACGAAATGGCGTTTCCATCCCGTCCCCCTGGCGGGCTGTTTCGCCGCCGCTGTCGCGTTGACCGCGACCGCGGGCATCTTGAGCAGTCTGGACGCGTTGCGCAACAAACCCCTGGAGACCCTCCGAAGACTGGACGGCTGACCTCGCTCCGTCCGCGCCGTAACCGGGAGGTCCCGTTATTTCCCCCTTTTCCCGGAAGCGGGGGAGCCATATAATTCTGTTTCAGAGATTTCCTACTCGCCAAAATTTAGAGGATGACCGCGAAAAATGACTCCGCCAAAACCCGGAAAAGGACCGGCGGCGGTAAAGGGCCGCCGCGCCGCCGTTTTCGCGGCGTTCTGCCTTTCCCTATCGGTCTCCGTCCTGTCCGGCGCCGGTTTTGCCGGGGAGTCCCCCTACGCCCCGCGCGAGCCTTTCGCCGCGGAACCTTACGTCCCCCCTCCCCCGCCGGAATCCAAGGCGCTTCTGACGGACAACGGGGACGGGACCTTGACCGATACCGGCACGGGCCTGATGTGGACGCAAAAGGACAGCTATGCCGATTTAGGCAAATGTTTGAACTGGCGCGAGTCGCGGGAATATGTCAAAGGCCTGAGGACGGGGGGGCATGACGACTGGAGGATGCCCACGCTCAAGGAACTCTATACAATTTACGACGACACCAAGGAAAACGTCATGGGGTGGGACCACGACAAGGAGAACCCGCTCCATCTCGACGAGAAATTCGCCGACGGAGCGGCTTACTGGTACTGGGCGGAGGACCACGAGGAGACGCGGCTACACGACTGTTGCGCCCTGTCCTTTTATTTCGTGCAGGGATTCAGCAACCTGCGCGTTTTTTCGATGTGCGCGAACGGCGGCGCGCGCGCGGTGAGGAACGCCCGTTAGGGACGAAGGTCAGGCTTCTCCCTCGGCGGCGTCTTTCATGATTCTGCGGTGGCGGATGATGTCTCCCTCCACAAGGTAAATCACGTCCTCGGCGATGTTCGTGGCGTGGTCCGCGACCCGCTCCAGGTAACGCGACGCGGACAGGAGATGGATGAAGCAATCGAGTTTTTCCGGCTGGACCCGCATGTTTTTCCCGATGTGAACGTACATCTTCCGGTTGATCTCGTCCACCTCGTCGTCGGCGGCGCAGATTTCCCGCGCCAGGACCGAGTCGCCGTTCACCAAGGCGTCCAAGCTCCCCTTCAGCATCACCTGCGTTTTGCGGACCATCTGGCTGAAGTCCTCCGGGATTTCGATTTTATCCTGGGTCGCCAGGAAGACCGCCCTTTCCGCGATGTTGACCGCCAGGTCCCCGATCCGCTCCAGATCGTTGTTGATCTTTAAAATGGCGACGATCAGCCGCAAGTCGTTGGCCACGGGCTGGTGGAGCGCCAGGATCTTCAGGCAATCTTCCTCCACCTCGACTTCCATGTCGTCGATCGCGATGTCCGAATCGATGACTTTCAAGCCCAGCGAGGAATTTCTCTCTGTCAGGGACTTGACGCTTTTCTGGATGCTCTCCTCCACCATGGTCCCCAGGGAGAGGATCTTGTTCTTGAGTTTTTCGATTTCCCGTTCTAGATGTCGCGCATGTCTGGCCATAATGCCGCCGAGTATAAGATTATCCAAACCGACCGGTGATGTAATCCTCGGTCTTCTGCTTGCGCGGTTTGGTGAATATGCGTTCGGTGGGCCCGAACTCGACAAGTTCTCCCAACAATAGAAATCCCGTGAAGTCCGCCACCCGGGCGGCCTGTTGCATGTTGTGCGTCACGATGACGATGGTGTAGTTCTTTTTCAGCGTCACCATCAGTTCCTCGATCTTGGCGGTGGCGATGGGGTCCAGCGCGGAACACGGTTCGTCCATCAGCAGGACGGACGGCTCCACGGCGATGGCCCGCGCGATGCAAAGCCTCTGCTGTTGTCCGCCCGAAAGGCGCAAGGCGCTCTCGTGAAGACGGTCCTTGACCTCGTCCCAGAGGGCGACGTCCTTCAGGCTTCGCTCCACGGTCCGATCGAGTTCCGGGGAGCTTTTCATCCCGTGGATGCGGGGGCCGTAGGCGACGTTCTCGTAAATGGTCTTGGGGAACGGGTTCACTTTCTGAAACACCATCCCCACGCGCTTGCGCAATGAACTGATATCCAGTTTCGGGTCGTTCGTGTCGATCCCGCCGACGCGCACCAGCCCCTCCATGCGGGCCTCGTCGACCAGGTCGTTCATCCTGTTCAAGCAACGGAGGAGCGTGGACTTGCCGCAACCCGAGGGACCGATAAACGCGGTGATGCGGTTCCGCAGGATGGACATGGAAATGTTTTTCAAGGCTATGTTGGCCCCGTAATAAAAGGCGAGGTTCTTGATTTCGATGGCCAGGGAAGGAAGGGGTTCCTGCCTTTTTTCCTCCTTTACCGGTCCGGAGACGTCTCCGGCGTTTTCCAAACCCATCTTGTTGTCCATGGGGGGCGCGAATAGTTTCAGTTTGTTTGTTTCAAACATAGCACAACCTCATTATAAACCGGAAAAGGAAAGTTTCTTCCGCAACCGGGTCCGCAACAGGATGGCGGCGAAATTCAACATGAGCACGATCAGGATCAGCAACAACGTCGTGGTGAACACCATCGGCCGGGCGGCGTCCACGTTGGGCGACTGGAACCCCACGTCGTATATGTGGAAACCGAGGTGCATGAACTTCCGCTCCAGATGGACGAAGGGCCAGAACCCGTCCAGCGGCAGGGACGGCGCCAGTTTCACGACCCCGGTGATCATCAAGGGGGCCACCTCGCCGACCGCCCGGGCCATCGCCAGGATCAACCCGGTGAGGATCGAGGGCATGACCGCGGGTAAAACCACGCGCCACATGGTTTCGAACTGGGTGGCGCCGAGCGCGAGCGAGGCCTCGCGCATGCCCCTGGGGACGGCGGCCAGCCCCTCCTCCGTCGCCACGATCACGACCGGGACGGTGAGAAAGGCAAGCGTCAACGACGCCCAGAAAATGCCGCCCGTCCCAAAAGTGGGAGTCGGCAACAGTTCGGAATAAAAGAGCCGGTCGATGCCGCCGCCGATAAAATAGATGAAGAACCCGAGCCCAAACACCCCAAACACGATGGAGGGCACGCCGGCCAGGTTGTTCACGGCGATGCGCACGAGGCTGACGAACGCTCCCTGTTTGGCGTACTCGCGGAGGTAAAAAGCCGCCAACACGCCCAACGGCGTCGCGAACAGACTCATGAGCAGGACCATCATGACGGTGCCGAAGATGGCGGGGAACACCCCGCCCTCGGTGTTGGACTCCCTGGGGTCGTCGAAAACAAATTCCCGGACCTTCGCGAGGAAGAAACCGGTCTTGCCGAACCATCCGAAGCCGTTCGGTTTGTACGCGCGCGCGATCTGGGGAACGGGAATTTCCTTTTGTTCGCCGCCGGCGGTCGACACCAGGACGCTACCCCACAAACTGTCTTTCAATTTTTGTATGCTCGCCGCTTTTCCGTCGTACTCGGCGCGCAATTTTTCCGCTTCCCCGCGGAGCGCGTCGACTTCCGGGCCGCTTTCCACTCCCTTGAGCCGTAGCTTTTTCAACTGGAGCCGATTTTGCTCCATGTAATAATTGACGGCCCCCACGTCGTCTTTCTCCAGCCGCCGGATGTCCTCCAGGACCGCCGAAATTTCCGCAAGGGCTTCCTGGAGCGCGGGCCACCCCGCATCCGGGCCCTCGGCGACCCGTCCCCCCTTGCCTTTCACTTCCCTGATGAAGCCGTAAAAATCGCCCCATTCGTAACGTTCGAACACGATCGCGTCCCCGGGGCGCTCCTCCGAGGCAATCCGGTCCTCGTCCATCCACACGAAATCCGCCCCGTAAACGTCGCGGTTTGCTTGTTTGATCTTGATCCGGTAGCGGCGTTTTTCGCTTTTCGACGCAGGGTCGAGGCCCGGAATTTTTTCTCTTTCCCAATTCTGCCCCAGGACGGTTTTGCCGTCCTGCAAGGCGAACTGGACGATATCTTTCGGCCAAAAGAAGCGCAGGCCGTTGTAGAAGATGACCGCCATCAGGGCGGACACCATGATCAGGGAAATCGCCAGCGTGGCGCCGGCGAACCATATGAAAAAATCGCCTCGCTTCCAGATCTTCCTCACAGCGTCCTGTACCTTTCCCGCAACCGGAGCCGGACCCACTCCGCGACGCTATTGACCAGGAAGGTCATCACGAACAAGATAAAAGCGGCAAGGAAAAGGATCCGGAAATGGGTGCTACCGTCCGGGGCCTCCGGCAATTCCACGGCGATATTCGCCGAAAGCGCCCTGAAGCCGCTGAAGACGTTCCAGTTCATGACGGGCGTGTTGCCCGTGGCCATCAGCACGATCATGGTCTCCCCCACCGCGCGGCCGAAGCCGATCATGATGGCCGAGAAAATGCCCGGACTGGCGGTGGGCAACACCACGTTTACCGCCGTCTGCCAGCGGGTCGCGCCCAAGGCCAGCGAGGCCGCCGCCAAATGCGTCGGCACGTTGGACAACGAATCCTCGGCGATGGTGAAGATGATGGGGATGACGGCAAACCCCATCGCCAGGCCGACGACCAGGGAGTTTCTCTGGTCGTAGGAAAGCCCCAGGACGCCGTTCAGCCAAAGCCGGTAATCGCCTCCCAACATGGCGCCCTCCAAGACTTCTCCCAAATAAAAAGCGATGCCCCCCGCCCCGATGGCGACGGCGATCAACACCCAGATTTCCGATCCCGGCCTTTTGATTTTTCCGGCCAGGGCGGGCGACCGCTGGCAAACCAGGAGCGCCGCAAAGACCAGGACCGCCATGACAAACGGGAAAACGGCGAGTCCCGGCAGGACCTTCTCAACCTGGGGAGCGAGCCACAAGGCCGCGAAGAACCCCAACACCACGCTGGGCAAGGCCGCCATGACCTCGATGACGGGTTTCACGACGTTCTTGTAGGCCGGGTGAGTGAACTGCGAGGTGTAAAACGCCCCAAAGAGCGCAAGAGGGATGGCAAACAGCAACGCGTAAAAAGTCCCCTTCAAGGTGCCCACGATGAGCGGGACCAGGCTGAACTTGGGTTCGAAGGCGTCCGACCCCGAGGAGGATTGCCAGACGTATTCCGGCTCCGGGTATCCTTCGTAAAGGACCTTGCCAAACAGGGTATCCCAACTGATCTCCGGATGGGGGTTGTCGACCGTCCACCAGGACACCCGGCCCGAACGGTCCGCGGTCATCAAACCGTCGACTTTAGGGGTCAACAGGGTCGAAACCAGCCCCCCCTCTCCCGGAGCGCGGATGGCGTACCGCGTTTCCCCGGACGTCCCGAAATGGTAACGGACGACGCCTTCCGCATCGCCCGTGAGAAAACCCTTGTCGCGGGGCGAGGCGAACACGGCGGTAACCGGTTTTTCATGCCCGGTAAAATTGCGAACGCGCATCATCCGGACGCGCTCGTCCTCGCCCTTGAACAATTGGTATGAATTGACCTCGCCCAACTCGTCGCCCACGACGAGGGTCTCGAACCCGATCAGAAAACCGAGGGCGCTCACGCCGACTCCGGGTTGGGAGGTGGCCCCCACCGTTTCGACCCCGTCCCTGGCGCCGTCGGAATCGCCAACCTCCACCCTCAAGATTTGGCCGGAGGCGGTGCCCGCTAAAATATGGATCCCCTTGTCATCCATCGCCAGAGCGGTGATCCCGCCCTTGGCGGGCAGGACAAAATCCTTTCTGCGTTCCTTGACGGAGACGCCGCCCATCAGGTTTTTGCGCTCTTCCCGGGAAATCCATGAGACTTTGTTCTGGCCCGTCGCTCCGGCGACCGAATAACCTCTGTCGGTCGAGGCGGCGGCAAGAACGGTCGCCGGCCCGCCTTGCGCGTCGAGAACAAGCGGCTCCAGGGTCTCCAGTTCCGGGACGACGGTCCGCGCGTTCTCTTGATAAGAAACGTCGAAACGGACCCGCGCCGGCAAAACGCGTCCGTCCGACAGGCCCAGCATGAGCAAATCGCCCCGGGCCTTGGCGACGCCTCCGGCCCTTGCCCCATTCAATCCCGGAAACGGAACAAAGGACAGGGGACTCTTCTTCTCCAGGGACACAAACTGTACTCCGGAAGGGAAAACGACGTAGGCGACCTGCCGGTACTCATCGACCCCCAAAGTCAACGGCTGTCCATATTCGGCGGGCAACGCAACGGTTCCCGCCAGGTCAACGGACGGCTTTTTGAAAAGAGGATAGATGACGGCAAGAATGACGAAAAGGATGGCCAGGATGGAAATGATAATGGCTATCCCTCCAAACCTAACCATCCGCCGGGCCAGGCGGTCGGCAAGAGACCGGCGCCTGAGGAGCGCGCGGTCCCTCTCGTCCGCCTGCCCGACCGGCAATTCCGGCCGGGCTTTTTCGATTATCGTCGCAAGTTCTGGCATCTGGAGCGATTATTTCCCCGTCAAGTTTTTAAGATCTTCCTGGACCACCGCCAAGGCCAGGGGGAAATATCCGTCCTTGACCGCCACTTCCTGACCTTCCTTGGAAAGGACCATCTTGAGGAATTCCAGGACCAGGGGATCCAACGCTTTTCCCGGAGCCTTGTTGACGTAGATGTACAGGAACCTGGACAGGGGATAGGAACCCGCCAGGGCGTTTTCCCCGGACGCCTCGACGTAACCGGTCCCTTTTTCGGCGAGCGGCGCCGCCTTTACGCTGGCGGTCTTGTAACCGATGCCGCTGTATCCGATGGAATACCGGTCCACGCTCACGCTCTGCACCACCGAGGCGGAACCCGGCTGTTCCTTGACTTCGTCCTTGTAATCGCCGTTGCCCATGGCTTCTTCCTTGAAGAAACCATACGTGCCCGAAGCGGAGTTACGGCCATACAGGCTGATCCGGTGCGCCGCCCAGTCTCCGGTCAAGCCGAGCTGGCCCCAGGCGGTCAGGTTTTCCTTATGACCTCTCTTGCGGTTCTTGGAAAAAATCGCGTCCACCTGGTCGAGCGACAATCCCTTGATCGGGTTGTCCTTGTTGATAAAAACCGCCAACGCGTCGACCGCCACGCGGATGACGGTCGGCTTGTAACCGAACTTCTTCTCGAACGCGTCGATTTCCTTGCCCTTCATCGCGCGGGACATCGGCCCCAATT
The DNA here is from genome assembly GCA_016217765.1 of Nitrospinota bacterium. Lineage (GTDB taxonomy): Bacteria > Nitrospinota > Nitrospinia > Nitrospinales > JACRGP01 > JACRGP01. The sequence goes on from JACRGP010000093.1 coordinate 11,341, forward strand.
GGGAAGCGCCGGAGATCAACGCCGGGGGGGCGGTGGAGGAACCCTTGCCCTCGACCTGGATTTTCACGTTGGGATAGAACCCCTTGTACTTTTCCGCCCAAAAGGTCATGAGGTTGTTGAGCGTGTCCGAACCCACGCTTGAAATACTGCCGCTGACCCCGCCGACCGCCTTGTAAGCCGCGAGAGACGGGTCAACCTTGATCGTTTCCGCCGATGCCCGGCCCGCGACCGCCATCAGCGCCAGGAAAAACAACAAACAGGTGTTTTTTGCCTTCATATTTACGCTTCCTTTCATGAGCGGTTTGACATCGATATGCCGCTCAATCGTAGATCGCGATTGTTATGGTTCGATTAGGCCGCGATGATTTTTTAGTTATCGCTTCCGGTATTCCTAAGAGCGCCTAACAAAATGGACCGATTGTCTGGACACACAAATACCTCCCCTCCCTTGACCGGGGAACGCCCCGGAGCGGGATGGCCAAGCCCGGATTGCCCCCGATGACTCCCATTCGCCATCGGAGCCGAGCCTGTTGAGTCCAGCGTCACGCTGGGGAGGGGGCTGGGGGAGGGTGACCAGCGT
>JACRGP010000097.1 GCA_016217765.1 Nitrospinota bacterium
TCTCGCCTGTCTTGCGGGAAAGCGGCCATGGCGGAAGGGAGCGATTGCATCGCGCCGGAAATTTCGCTAACCTTTATTAAGAGCGTCTAACAAAATAAACATTCCCGACCGGCGCCGTCCGGCATTGTTTTTTGCCGAAAATCCTAATGAAAAAATCTTTTTTAATTATGATGGCGGTCGTTGCCTCGGCGTTGGCGGGTTTGCTCTTCTCGCGACCCGGCATGGCGGAAAAGCCCGGGGAACTGCTGGTCGTCTATTCCGGCCAGGCCTTGGGCGATCTCAAGCCCTGCGGGTGCGCCAAAGAAGAAGACCAGGGCGGCATCGAAAGACGCATGACCTACCTCAAGGAGACCGCCGCCGGAACAAAAGACGTTTTGCTCGTGGACGTTGGCGACAACTTCAAGGAACCCACCCCGCAGGGCAAGATCAAGGCTCAATACCTGATGAAAAGCATGTCGCTCATGAAATACGACGCGGTGACGCTGGGCGAAAAAGACCTGGTCTACGGGGAGAAATTTCTGGAGGGGTTGAAAGACATCCCCTGGGTATCCGGCAATATCCGTTTCGAAGGGTCCGATTTTCCGCCGAAATACCGGATCAAGCGATTCGCGGACGGCTTGAAAGTCGCCATGCTCGCGGTATCGGACCCGGACCTGTTTTATCTTACCCCGTACGCGGCCATGCGGATCGAGGACCCGAAAACGTCCCTCGAAACCCTGCTCGCGACCTGGCGCCAAACGGAGCGCCCCGACATCGTGGTGGCGTTGTCCCACATGCGGCGGGAGGACGCCCTGAAGCTGATGGATGTCCCGGGGATCGACGCGGTGATCAACGGCCACATGGAAAACGAAAACGACGCGGTCGACATGGAACCGGTCCGGAAGGGAGAAAAAATCTTCGTCCAGGCCGGACCCAAGGGCCAGAAGATGGGGGAACTGAGAATCGTCGTGAGTCCCGAAGGCGGAAAATCCTACCGCCAGCGCATGGCCAGGCTGGATTCGAGTGTAAAATTCGACGACGAAATGGTAAAGTTATATGAAGAATACGACGGCGAGATCGAGGCGCTCTTCCTGGCCTCGCGGGCCGCGAAGCGGGACAAAGACCAGAAGCCAGTTTATGCTTCGGAAAAAACCTGCATGGCTTGCCACCAGGCCGCGCATCAAACCTGGTCCCAGTCCCGTCATAGCGGGGCCTACTCCACCCTGGTCCGGGTCAACAAGGCGTTCGATCCGGAATGCCTGGCGTGTCACACTACCGGGTTTGATCGTCCCGGCGGCTTTATCAGCGAGACCGACACGCCGGGTTTGGAGAACGTCCAATGCGAAGTCTGCCACGGGCCGGGGCTTGAGCATGCCCAGTCGCCCAAGCCGGGGTTCGGCGCCCAGGCCAGGCAGGCGTGCAAGCAATGCCACGTGAAAAACCACAGTCCCCGTTTCAATTTCGACGACTATTGGCCGCGCATAAAACATTGACCGCCGGCAAAGCGGCCATCCGATAATCGAACAGCGAAGGAGAGAACCATGAAATACGTTTTAACCGTCCTGCTTTCCCTGGCGGTCTTGCTACCGGGGACCGCCTGGTCCGCGGCGGAAAAAATAAAGGGAAAATACGAGGTCGTGGGCGCCATCGATTCCCTCAAGGGCGCCAAGGAAATCGAGATGCTCGAGTTCTTCAACTATTCCTGCGGCCACTGCTACCGGTTTCTGGAGACCTCGAAGAAATTGCACGCCAAGTACAAGGACAAACTGCTTCATAAAAAATATCCTGTTTACTGGGGCAACCAAACGCCCTACCCGGCCATGGCTTTTTACATTTCCGACGAACTGGGCATGGAGGGAAAATTCACGCAGGACCTGTTCGACACCAACTTCAAGCTGAACATCAACATCTTCAAGCCGCAGGTCATCCAGATCCTGGCCAAGGATTTCGGAATAGAAAAGGAAATGACCGCCGGGATGCAGTCGGACAAGATCAAAGCGCAGGTGGACAAGGCCATCGAGTTGGGGAAACAGTATAACGCCAGCGAGACCCCGACCATCATCATCAATAAAACGCTCAAGGTCGTCCCCAGCAAGTTCGACGGGAACGTGGACGCGATGACGGACAACCTGGACGTCATCTTCCACGACATCTTGAATTTCAAGTGAAAGGCGGTCAAGCAGGTCCGGTCCCGCTCGATCCGAAACCCGATGTTTAAACGCTGTCTAAATATATTGACGCTGGTTTTGCCCGCGTTTTTTCTGTTCTTCTTTTTATCGGGCGGCCGCTTCCCCGCGGGATTTTCCCTTGCCCACGCGGGGTTCTTCGATTTCGACCTGGAAATTTTCGAGGAGACGCTCGACCTGGTGGAGGAGAAATACGTCTATCCGCCGGACTTTAAAAACCTGTTCTCGGCCGCCATCGAGCAAATGGTCAAGTCGGCGGACCCCGAAAACCTTTCCGCGGATGCCGCCGCCGGAAGCGTCCTCTACAAAAATCAAAGCCGCTTGAAATTCCGGTTGGACTACAACCGCGACAACGACACCGAGGCTTTCAAGAAAGTCTATTACTTCCTTCTGGACCAGTACAAGGGACGCGTTTCCAAAAAGGACCTGGAAATGGCGGCGATCGACGGTTTCGTCAACGCGCTGGACCCGTATTCCCAATATATGGACAAGGAGACGTTCGACAAGTCCATGAAGGACACCGAGGGGAAATACGGCGGGGTGGGGATGGTCATCTCCATGCGCGACTACAAGCTGGTCGTGGTGAAAACCATGAAAAATTCGCCGGCCGAGAGGGCGGGGATCCTGCCCGACGACGTCTTCGCCAAGGTCGACGGACGGGAGACGAAGGGCCTGCAAATCCA
>JACRGP010000096.1 GCA_016217765.1 Nitrospinota bacterium
ATGACGCCGGGGACGCCCCCGGTGGGCAATGCCGCCCCGCGCTTGCGCCGGGGCGGTAATGAATCCGGCGTCACGCCGGCCGCCCTCGGCGTCAGCCTGAGGCGGCATCGGGTCCAGCGTTCACGCTGGTCACCCTCCCCCAGCCCCCTCCCTCACGGGAGGGGAGTAATTTGAGGGTCGAGCCAAAGGGTTCATTTTGTTAGACGCTTTAAGGGGGATTACATGAACATGGCTAATATAAACGTTCCCGCCGATGCCATAGCCGAAATTTGCAAACGTTATTCGGCCAGCGAGCTTTCGCTTTTCGGATCGGTTTTGCGCGACGATTTCCGCGAGGACAGCGATGTGGACATGCTGGTCGTTTTCAAACCGGAGACCCGGATAGGATTCATGGGCTTGTCAAGGATGCGGAGAGACCTCGCCGTTGCATTGGGGCGTTCCGTCGATCTCGTGTCCAAAAAGGGCCTGCATCGAGTTATTAGGGACGAAGTGCTCGCTTCGGCAAGAATCATCTATGCGGAGTGACCGGCTTTATCTTGAGGATATCGTGTCGGCGATGCAAGCCGTCGAAATATTTCTTTCCGGTAAAAATTCAAGCGCTTTCCTAAAAGACGACTTATTGCAGAGCGCCGTTTTGCAGAAGTTAACGATCATGGGCGAGGCGGCGTCAAAAGTCTCAAAAGAGTTAAAAACCCGGTATCCGCGGATCGATTGGGTCGGGGCCATCGATTTTCGAAACTTCGCGGTCCACGCGTATTTTTCCGTGGATTGGGAGGTTGTCTGGAATACGGCAACCATGGACGCCCCCGAATTCGCGCGGCAAATAGCGGAAATCATGACAAAAGGGTTTCCCGAAAACAAGGATTGAACAGGCCCGTCTTCAAGTTCGCCTGTAGCGACTGCCGCGCTACGGCGAAGGAATGGGCCGCCCACTGCCCGTCCCGCGGCGCATGGGACCGCGTGACGTGGGGAGCGTTTTGAGATTCTCAGGCACGCGGCGCGCATCGAAGAAAACGAGGAAAACCGCGTCCGCCGCGGCAATGCGCTTTGCGGGAAGCTGGCTTGCGCGGGCAGAAAGGCCTTGGGGCAAAAAGGGACTCTTTCGGCGACTTATTGACGAAAGTTTGCGCGCCGGTTTATTTCTCCGGCGGGGCGAGCAACTGTCCCGCGATTTCCTGCCGGTCTGCCGCGGATGCCCCGGAACCGAGCACGGAATGGCGCACCGTGGCGTCGACGCCGACTTGCACGTTGTCCCAGCACACCGATCGTTCCACGACGGCCCCGTATTTGATCCGGCACCCGTCGCCCAGCGTCGCATAAGGTCCGATTTGCGCGTTGGCCGCGATGTGACACTCTTTCCCGATGAAGACCGGCGGCACGATCAACGTTTCCTTTGGGAAATCGGGATTTCTCGCCAAACCGGCCCCCGCCTTGCCGTCGAAGATGTCCTTGTGGAGTTGCAGGTAGCTGGCCCGGTTGCCCATGTCGTTCCAATACCCCTCGTGGATGTAGCCGTAAACCGGCAGTCCTTCCTCCACCATTCCGGGAAAAACCGCGTCCGTCGTCCCGCAAAACCGCCCGACCGGGATCCGCGAAAATATCTCCGGCTCCATGATCTGGATTCCGGTGAACGTCACCCGCGACGCGATTTCCGGGACATTTCTGGACGACGCGCCCACGAAGTGGACGACGCGCCCGTCCGGCGCCACCTCGATGGGGTCGAACAGTTCGAGCGAGTCGCCCGGCTTCAGGACGAGCGTCAGGCAGGATTTCTTCTCCCGGTGATACTCGATCGCCCGGCGGAGATCGATATCGACGAATATGTCGCTGTTGACGACGAGGAACGGGCCGTCCTCGAGAAATTTTTGCGCGGCCTTGATGCCGCCCGCCGTGCCGAGGATGCTCTCCTCCCTCGAGTAATGGAGGTCCACCCCGAGCGCCTTGCCGTCGCCGAAATGGTCGACGACCTTTTCGGACAGGTGATGGAGGTTGACGACGATCTCGCGGATGCCGCATGAACGGAGCAGGGTCAGCGTGTATTCGAGCACGGGCCGGTTCATCACCGGGAACATCGGCTTGGGAAGAAAGCGGGTGAGGGGCGACAGGCGCGTGCCGAAGCCCGCCGCCAGGACCATGGCCTTCATTTTTTTCCCGCCAGCCGCGCCAGGCTTTCGGCGTAAGGGGGCAGGGCGATGCCTTTCTCCGTGATGATGGCGGAGACGAGCCTGTTGGGGGTCACGTCAAACGCCGGGTGGGCCACTTCGACGCCTTCCGGGGCGATGCGTTTGTTGTTGATGAAGGCCACCTCGTCGGGGCTTCGCTCCTCGATGGGGATCTCGTCTCCGGTCGGCAGGGAGAGGTCCAGCGTGGAAATCGGCGCGGCCACGTAGAAGGGGATGTCGTGCTCGCGCGCCATCACCGCCACCATGTAGGTGCCGATCTTGTTGGCGACGTCGCCGTTGGCGGCGATGCGGTCCGCCCCCACCACGACCAAGTCGATTTGCTTCTTCTTCATGAAAAATCCGCACATGTTGTCGGTGATGAGTTTCACCGGGATGCCGTCCTCCTTCAACTCCCACACGGTGAGCCGCGCGCCTTGCAGGAAGGGGCGCGTTTCGTTCGCCAGGACGCGCACGCGTTTGCCCGCGTTCACGGCCGCCCGGATCACCCCCAGCGCCGTCCCGAACCCCGCCGTGGCCAGCGCCCCGGCGTTGCAGTGGGTGAGCGCGGCGCTCCCGTCGGGGACCAACGCCTGTCCGAATTCGCCCATGGCCCGGTTCGCGGCGATGTCTTCCTCGTAGATCGCCAGGGCTTCCCTCTTCAACCGGTCCTTCAGGCTGGCGATCCCCATGCCCTTGTGGTCCTTGGCGACCCGCTTCATCCTGTCGATGGCCCAGGCGAGGTTCACGGCGGTGGGCCGGGACTTGCCCAGCTCGGCGCACCGCTCCTCCAGTAGCGGATAAAACGCGCCGAAATCGTCCGCCTGGATCGATTCCGCGGCCAGGCTGATGCCCATGGCGGCCGCCACGCCGATCGCCGGGGCGCCGCGGATGACCATGGTCTTTATGGCGCGCCCCACCTCCTCGACGGTTCGGCAATCGACGTATAATTTCTCCAACGGCAATTTGGTCTGGTCGATCATGCGCACCACGCCGTCGACGTATTCGATGGTCTTGAACATCGTTCTTTTCAATCTCCTGGTTTGAGGTCCGGGACGATGGCCTGGAGTTTTTCCAGAAACGCCTTTTCGTCCATCGCCTCGATCTGTATGGTTTTGTTTCGTCCGGACAAGCCCGAGACGATCGCGATCCGCGACGGGCTGACGTCCAGGGCCTTGGCGAGAAACTTGACGCACAAGCGATTGGCCGCGCCCTCCACCGGAGGCGAGGTCAAGCGGATCTTCAACGCGTCGTTGTGCAGGCCCGTTATCTCGTTTCTGGACGACCGCGGCTGGATCGTCGCGGCAAACTGTATTCCTTCCTTGCATTTTCTGATTTGAAAGGCCATGGGTCCGGTCCCGGACGGGGCGAGGGAACGAGGGGCTATTGCGCCAACTGGGCGGCAAACTGGGCCAACGACCTCACCAGAAACGTTTGCAGGAATATGATGGCCAGGATCACGACGATGGGGGAAAAGTCGATCCTCATCCCCGAAAAAGGCAAAGCCAGCCGGATCCGGTTCAACACGGGCTCCGTGACGCTGTATAGAAATTGGACGATGGGATTGTGCGGGTCGGGGTTCACCCAGGACAACAACGCCCGGATGATAATGATCCACAGGTAAATGATCAGGACGATGTCCAGAATTTTGGCTGTCGCCAGCAGTAGATTACCAAATATAAACACGATGATTTTTTCGGGTTGGCCGCGGTTAATAAACGCGCGGGATTTGGAGAAAAAAAGCGCGAGCTCGTTTCAGCGCTTAAAATAGCCAAAATCCCCGGTATTGTCAATGCGTCGTCCTGGAGGACCGCGATCCCCACTTTCCGTAAAAGATAAAATACATTAATATAGAGCCAATGGAGTTGACGCCTGCCGGCGTCGGCCAGGTAACGTACATCTTACCGGAGCGTTGCGTGCAAAAGAAAAAGCGGGACAAGATCAAGGCCCTGCTGGCGGGCGGAATCGAAAAGCCCGATGTCCTGGTCCAGGGCTGGGTCCGCACCCGGAGGGACTCCAAGGGCGGTTTTTCGTTCATCGAGATCAACGACGGCTCGTGCCTGGCCAACATCCAGGTCATTGTCGACCGGAAAATCCCCGCCGAGACCGTCCGCCAGTTGACCGCGGGCTGTTGCGTTTCGGCGCGGGGAAACCTGACGCGTTCGCCCGGCAAGGAGCAGGCGCTGGAAGTCCAGGCGGCGGAAGTCACGGTCCACGGGACCGCCGACCCGGAGCATTACCCTCTGCAGAAAAAACGCCATTCGTTCGAGTTTCTCCGGGAGATCGCCCATCTGCGCCCGCGCACGAACACCATGGGCGCGGTCATGCGCGTCCGCAACCGGCTGGCCTATTCCATACACCGGTTCTTCAACGACCGCGGTTTCGTGTACCTGAACACCCCCATCATCACGACCAGCGACTGCGAGGGGGCCGGCGAAATGTTCCAGGTGACGACCCTGGACCTGTCAAGCGCGCCCAAGGCCAACGGCGAGATCGATTACGCACAGGACTTCTTCGGACAGAAGGCGGGGTTGACGGTGAGCGGGCAACTGGAGGGGGAGGTCTACGCCCTGGCGTTGAGCGATATCTATACGTTCGGCCCGACCTTCCGCGCCGAGAATTCCAACACCAGCAGGCACCTCGCGGAGTTCTGGATGGTCGAGCCCGAAATGGCTTTTTACGACCTGGACGACAACATGGACCTGGCGGAGGAGTTCGTCAAATATCTGCTAGCCGACGTCCTGGAACATTGCGCCGAGGACATGGAGTTCTTTAATTCCAGGATCGACAATACCGTGTTGTCGAACCTGACGCACATCGCGCGGGAAAAATTCGAGCGCATCACGTATACCGACGCCATCCACCAATTGCGGAAGGCAAACGGCAATTTCGTTTTCCCCGTCGAATGGGGGTGCAACCTGCAGTCGGAGCACGAACGCTATCTCACCGAAACGGTCTACAAAAGGCCGGTCATCGTCTACAACTATCCGGAAGAGATCAAGTCGTTCTATATGAAGTTGAACGAGGACCACGAGACCGTCCGGGCCATGGACGTCCTGCTTCCCCGCCTGGGGGAAATCATCGGCGGGAGCCAGAGGGAGGAAAACCACGACGTCTTGTTACAGCGGATACAGGCCAAGGGGTTGAAGCCGGAGGACTATTGGTGGTACCTCGACCTGCGGCGGTTCGGTTCCGCGCCGCATTCGGGGTTTGGCCTGGGGTTCGAACGATTCGTCCAGTTCGTCACGGGGATGGAAAACATCCGCGACGTCATCCCGTTTCCGCGCACGCCCAAAAGCGCCAAATTCTGACCGGAGGGGAATCCGCAGGCCGGGGTTCCGCCTCTACCGGGGGATGGCGAAGTGGAAGGTAGTCCCATGGCCCACCTTCGATTCGTACCAGAAATTGCCATCGTGGCTTTCCTCCACGATCTCCTTGCAGGAAAGCAGGCCGAGGCCGTTCCCGTCCTTCTTGGTGGTCACCGGGTCCTTGAACAGGTAGGGCCGTATTTCCTCGGGGATTCCGGACCCTTTGTCGATCACGCTGAACTGGATGTGAGGGCCCTTGTTTTTGACGGCGACTTCGATGACGCCGTTGTCCCCGGTCGCGTATCCCGCGTTGATGATCAGGTTCTGCAAAACGCGCTTGATGTCCAGGGAATTGAAAACGCCCTCCTGGGCGTCGCTGGCGACGTTTGTTTCGATCCGCTTGCCCTTTAGATAATTGTGGCAGGACAGGCCCTCGACGGTCTCCTGGATTAGCGGGGCGATCGCGGTTTTCTCCTTCACGTATTCCATGCTGAGTCGTTTCGCGTGGTCGAGGCTCTGGTTGACCAGGGTCAGCAGGGTGTCCCCGGTCCGGTGCATGACTTCGAAGGTTTTCCTCAACTCCTCCAACCCCTCGCGCGGTTTGTGTCCGGGACTCGTCCCCTCGAACAGCTCGATCAATTCCTCCACATACATTTCGCTCAACCCCAGCGGAGTCAGGCAGTTCTTTATGTCGTGCATGAAGAGGCTCAACTTGCGAAAGTCGGCGGCCATCAGGTCCAGGTCCCTGCGGATCCGGCTGGACAGGGTCTTGATGATCGACGCCAGGGACCTTGGGTCGGAGATCAGGCGCTGGTTAAACTGGGTTTCGGTGATCTCCATGAGCAGGGCGCCCGTGCCGGCGCGGGCCGAGGCGGACCGCGGCTTGGCCTCGAGCAGGCTCATTTCGCCGAAATATTGCCCGGCGGTCAGGATGGCGACCTGCTTGATGCCCTTATAAATGACGATCTCGCCGGACAGGATGAAATACATGGCGTTTTCCATCGAGCCCTCGTGGAACAGGACCTCGTTGGAGTTCAGGGCGATTTCCTTGCAGGCGGCGGCGAACTGCTTCAGAAGGGGGGTTTCCAGAAAACCCATCAGGTCCGTAGTTCGCAACAACGCCACTTTTTGTTCGATATCCATAGCAGGGAATTTAGCGCTATTGCGGGCGCTTTGGCAACGACTTTATGAGGCAGGGAACGAGGGACTAACGCAATAAAGCCCGTTAGGGCTTTCTCAGCAGGACGGCGGCCTCGACGTGCGGGGTCTGCGGGAACATGTCGATCGCGCAGAGTTTCTCGACCGCGTAGCCCCGCAGTTTGCCCAAATCCCTGGCCAGGGTCGCCGGGTTGCAGGAAACGTAAACGACGCGCTCCGGGTCAATGTCCGCAATGGCGCGGACCACGTCCTCCGAGCATCCCTTGCGCGGCGGGTCGAGGACCAGGGTTTGAACGTCCCCCAGATTTTTCAGCCGGTCAAGATGCTCCTCGACGGTCCCCGCGAGGAATTCGCATTGCCCGAGCCCGTTCAACGACGCGCTCTCCCGCGCGTCCCCGGCCGCCTCCGGGAACTCCTCGACGCCGACCACCTCGGCCCCGGACCGGGCCAGCCAGAGGGCGATGCCGCCCGACCCGCAGTAGGCGTCGATGATCCGTCCCCCCTTCGCCCCTTCCGCGGACCAGTCGCGGACCAGGTCGTACAGCCGGACCGTCTGGTACGGATTGACCTGGAAAAAAGAGCCGAGGGACAGCCGGAACCGGAGGTCGCCCAGCCGGTCGATAAAGTAATCCCTGCCCCAAAGCAAACGGTTGACGTTCCCGAGGATGACGTTGGTGACCCTGGGGTTGAAGTTTTGCACCACGCCGACCAGGCCAAACCGCGCGCGCGCCTCGCGGGCGGACACCGCCTCGATGAATTTCGCGGGGAAATCGCCCTCCGCGGTGACCAGCCCGACCAGCGATTCGCCCGATAGGACGGAATGGCGGACGATCAGGCCCCGTAAAAACCCCTTGCGCGCCGTCTCGTCGTATATCGAAATGCGGTGTTTTACCAGCAAACCCCGGACCCATTCCTTGATCTCGTTGACGATGGGCAGGAGGATGTCGCACCGGTCCGAATCCACGGTCTCGTGCGTCCCCTCCTCGAAAAAGCCGATGCGCAAGCGCCCGCCCTTTTCCCGCGCGGCGAAACTTCCCTTGTTGCGGTAACCGTAGGGGCGGTCCGCCGGGATCGTCTGGATTTCCTCCGGCAGGTCGAGTTTGCCCAGCCGCTTCAAACTTTCGACGACCGTCTGGACCTTGTATTCCATTTGTTTTTCATAGCGCAGGCTCTGAAGCTTGCATCCCCCGCATTGGGGGAAAACGGGACAGGGCGGGGCAATCCGGTCCGGCGAGTCCTGGAGCCGCTCGACCGCGCGCGCCACGCCCCAGCGCGGCGTGACGCGGACCACCTCCCCCAACACGCGGTCGCCGGGCAGGCCCGGCGGGACGAACAAGGCGTACCCCTGGCAATGGGTCAGCCCGTCGCCGCTCGAGGCCAGGGTTTCGACGCTCAGTTCCAATCGGTCGCCGATTTTGACCGGCGGGATGTATTTGGGTTTTCCCATGATAGCGGTTCGGAAAATATTGGATTTCCACCATACCATAAACGAACGCCAACGCGTTACGTCCGCCCGGGAAAAACTTTTTCGCGCCCCCCTCATTGTAAATGCGTCCGCGTTGAGGATACAATCGACGCCATGGAACCGGTCGTCTGCATTGTCGGGGCAATAAAGGAGGAAATCGCGGTCATTAAAGGCGGGATGAACGTCGAGGAAACCGCCCGTCTCGATTACGGGAGCCTTTGGATTGGGACTTGGCGGGGTAGAAGAATCGCGCTGGTCCGGTCGGGAATCGGACAAATCCGCGCCCGCCGGTCGCTGGAACAGGCGCGCGAAAGGCTTACTCTGTCGCTCGTCGTCTCGATGGGGTTTGCCGGGGGCCTGGACCCGCGCCTGGAAGTCGGCGACCTGATCGTCGCGGACAAAGTCCTCGCGATGCCAACGGGAAGTCCGGATACCGGGCCGGAACCGCGCGAAATTTCTCTCCGTTCGCCCTGCGCCGAGCAAGCCATGGCGCTGGCCGACAGCGCGGACGGAAAAGTTTATGCCGGAGGACTGCTGACCGTCAACGAGATCGTTTATACGCCAGAACGCAAGCGCGCGCTGGGGGAACGGTATCCCGTCCTCGCCGCGGAGATGGAGACCCACGCCCTGGCGGATTTGTCCGCGGAAAAACGAATCCCCTTTCTTGCCGTCCGGTCGATCACCGATACCGCCGACCATGAACTCATGAATTTTTCCCCCATGCAGAACGACCGCGGAGAAGTCTCCCCGCTCAAAGCCGGATGGTACGTCCTCACCCACCCAGGCAAAGCGAAGGACATGGTCCAACTCCGCGCCCATTCGCAAAAAGCCTCCGCCCGCCTGACCCGGTTCGTCGCGCGGTTTATCGAGAGCCTAGGTTGAGTCGACGGGAGGATGGAGGGAATCGACCTCTTCCGCCGCATCACAATCGTTTCTCAACCGACACATTGAAGGTGTCGCTCTAATATTTTCCACGAAATCCCCTGAAAAGCGGCTTTTTCAGGGACGACGATTTAGGGTTGAAATCTTTTACCCCAAAAAGCCTTTCTTGATTTTGGTTTCCTTTGCGTACTTTGCGTCCTTGCGGTGAAAAATATTTTTTGGTTTTGATTTTTCCGGCGGGCGAGCGAGAGTACGGCGGAGTTATTCGCCGATTCGCAGTTGGGCCATTTCCCCCTGGTAGGAAAAAACGGCGAAGCTGGGCTGGACTTCCTTGAGCGTGGCGCCGGAAATTTCCTCGCCCACTTTCATTTTCTGGCTGACGTTCTGGAGGGACGCGACCAATATATAATTGGCGGGGTTGTCCTTTCCAAAATAAATGATCCCTTTCACCTTGACGCCGGGAATACGGAGCGGGCTGTAGGGTAGCGGATCGTTTTTCGGACGGACGACGGCCTCGACTTTCTCCACTCTGGAATTTTCGATGATCGCGTTGATGTCCTTAAAATCGGGAACGCTTCCCTCGGCGGCTTCCCGGGCCGGTCCCGCCTGGGGCTGGGCCTGCGATTGGGCTTGCGCCGGTTTCGCTCCAGCGTTCCGCGCCGGAATTTCCGGAAGAGCGATTACGGGAATGGGCTCCTCGGCGGGACCGCTTTTGCCGTCCTCTTCCCCAATGCTGGCGAGAGGGATGCCCAACCGCTCTTCCTTTTTCTCCTCCCGCGCCGGAGTCGGAGGCGCAACGGCTTCCTCTGGCTTCGAAACCGCGGGCGGGGGACTCGCTTTGGGCGCTTGGGCCTTGCGCTCCGGGAGCGCCGTCGTTTCGGTCTTCCCCATTTCCGGCTGGATCAAAAAAACGCCAAGGCCGACTCCCACGATGATACCGCTGACGACCAGGGCCGAAAAAATCCGGACGGGGCTTGGCCTTTCCCTGTTCGAACGGGAATAGACCGGCGGTTCTCTCCGCAAAACCATCCCCTTCAGGTCCAAGCCCTGTTCGAGAACGCTTTTCTCTTCCTCCAGTTTTTTCAGGATGTCGAGGATCGTGCTCACGGCGCGGCCAGTTTGGGAACGGAATAAATGTTCAAGAGATTGTACAGCATGATCTTGCTCTCGGCGTCGAATTTGCCGTCGTCCTTGATGTTGTACTTTCGTTGGAATTTAAGGACCGCGTCCGCGGTTTTCTGTCCGTACACGGCGGCCTCCAAGCCTTGGAAAAATCCCAGCAGGCGGAGGTTCTTTTGCAACCACACGGATTCCTTCCCCTTGAACCCCAATTCCATTTTTTGCGGGAGTTGCTCGAAATCCTCCCAGAAGATGATCGCCTTGCGGTTCCACAGGGGATCGACGGCGGAAAGCGGGACCTCCATGGCGTCCGCGGAGCCGAAGACCCCGGTATCGCCTTTCACCTGGGTCAACGCAAGGTATTTGACCCCCTGCGAGTTGGGAAGGGTGAGCTCCAGCAGGACCGGGTAGTTGAACTCGAGCAGTCGATTGAAATCGCCGTTCAGTTCGAACTGCAAAAGTCCGTAATCTTTTTCGAGACGGTCGAAAACCTTTCCGTCCAATCCGGCCAGGTTTTCCGGCAGGACGTTCCAGCTTTTGAGGAGCCACTTCGCCGCCTCCACCTTACTGTCCATGTAGGACAGGCTTGAAAGATACGTGACGACCGAGTCCGTTTTGGAAAACGCCAGGGACCCCGCGGTTTTGCCGGCTTTTTGTGGGCCGGGGTCGTTCGCGGGGACTGGCGATGCCGCTTGCGGCGGCGGCGCCTCCGGGCGCTTGCCCGGCGCCGAGGCGGAATGCGGCTCCCCCTTGTAAAGGGGGCTGGGGGGATTCGCGTTTCGGCGGTCGCTCAAGGCCTCATCGAGGGCCATCCGAGTCGAGCCCTCTGGCCCCGGCGCCGTCGCGCCAGGGGCGCCTGCTTCCGCGGGCGCGGGTTTATCGGGCGCCGACGTCTCGCCGGCCGGATCCAACGGGGCGTTGGCGGGCGACGGGCTACCCGGAATCAATTTGCCCGAATCGGCGAAATCCAGCGGGTTCTCCCGGATCGTCTCGCGAATGTCTTTTCCGGATCCCGAATTCAGTTTGGGGATCGAAATCCAATTGACCGCCGAATAAACGGCCCCGCCCAGCAGTACCGCCGGAACCATGCCTTTCCAGAACATCCGCGTCCAGGACGGCGGCAGGGTCAACCCGCCCACGTCCTTGGCGGCCCCGTGGACGATTTTCCCCGAGACCTTCTTGACGCCCAGGGTGTAGGCGATCAGCAAAGTCCGGTCGGCCAGCACGTTGATCATCCGGGGAATGCCCTTTGAATACTCGTAGATCAACTCGAAGGCGCGGTGCGCGAAATGGACCTTGCCCTTGCCCTTGGCCACGTTGAGGCGGTGCTGGAGGTAACCGCGCGTCTCCTCCAGGTTCAAGGGGAGCAGTTCCCACTGGATGGTGATCCGCTGGCGGAGTTGCCGCAACTCCTCCTTGGCGAGGTGCTTGTCCAGCTCGGGCTGGCCGATCAGCACGATCTGGATCAGCTTCTCGGTTTCCGTTTCGAGGTTGGAGAGCAACCGCAACTGCTCCAGCACGGCGGGGTCGAGGTCCTGGGCCTCGTCGATGATGACCGCCACGCGGTGGCCGCTCTTCCGTTGTTCCAGTAAAAAACGGTTCAGGTGGTCGGTCAATTCTTTTTTACTGCCGCTGTCCGCCGGCAGGCCCAATTCGACGTTGATGGCCTGCAACAGTTCCAGCGCGTTGACGCAGGGGTTGAAGATATAGGCGATATGGAAATCGCCGTGCAGTTCCCTGAGAAAACTCCTGCAGATGGTGGTCTTGCCCGTCCCCACCTCGCCGACGATCTTCAGAAACCCGTTGTTCTCCTGCATCCCGTATACCAGATGCGCCAGGACTTCTTTATGCTTTGGACTGAGGTACAGATACTTGGGGTCGGGGGTGAGGTCGAACGGCTTTTCCGAGAAGCCGAAATAATCCTGATAAATGTTACGTTGCCGGTTTTTCTTTTCCCCCCGGTCGAGTTCCGGAAGGAGCGAGGATCTCCGCGGGGCCAGCCCTCCGCCGTTGGGCGCCGGCGCGGTCTTTTGCGGCCCGCCGGATTTTATCATTGCCTGCCGGTCATAGGCCTGCCGCCGGGTTTCGTCGGAGAGCGTGACGTAAGCCTCCTGGATAAGGTCCGCCCGCCATTTGGAAGAGACGTCCTCGAGAAAAGACGTTTGTTGGGCGGCGGCGGAGTCCTGCCGGGCCATCAACTGTCGATAGGCGGTTTCGATTTCTTGAAAATCCGCGCCCGATCGGACGCCCAGAACCTGGTAGAAATCGTGATGCTTGACGTTGCTCATAGCGGGTCCCTGGTGAAACGCAAACTTCCTGAAAAATCAACCGCCGTACAAGACGACTCTCAAAACGACGCCCGGGCCGCGTCCCGGCTCGACGCCGATAATCGCTTAATATACAAGCGGTTGAGTTGATTGTAAACCAAAAAAAGGTTTGCGGGCGGACGGGGCGAAGAATCTCGTTTTGTTTGAATATTAAAGTGTATACTAAAATGGATTCGCAAAAAAGTTAAAAAACCGTTGCGTGGAATGGAACCGGTCTCCAAAAAAATCAAGCGTTGCCCCATTTGCCGAAAGGACTTGCCGGAGGGAACAAATCCGTTCCGGCCGTTTTGCTCCGAGCGTTGCAAAACGATCGACCTGGGATCCTGGTTGGACGGAAAATACCGCGTCCCCGACCCCGAACCCACCGAGGATTGGGCTCCGCCCCCAGCGTGACGCCCACTCGCCGCGGAGGCAACGCGGCGATGACGCCGGGGACGCCCCCGGTGGGCAATGCCGCCCCGCGCTTGCGCCGGGGCGGTAATGAATCCGGCGTCACGCCGGCCGCCTCCGGCTGACGCCGAGGCGGGGTGCGTCTCCCCCTTGCAAAGGGGGCCGGGGGGATTTGCGTTTTGGCGATCGCTACAGCGTCATCGCCGCATTGCCTCCGGGGGCATCCCCGGTCAGCCCTCGGCGGGCGAGGAGGCGCCGGATTTTCGCATCAGGATTTCCATGAGCCCCTCGTCGTACAGGACCAACGCGAGGTCCAGCAGTCCGTCGCGGTTGAAATCCGCGGAGGTCATGGCGCGCGGATGCCGCCCCACGGGATAGTTGTTGTGCGGGAACACGAACGTCCCGTCGCCGCGCCCCTCCAGCATCGAAATACTGCCGTCGTCCTGGTTGCACACCACGAGGTCCGGAACCCGGTCGCCGGTGAATTCCCCCGCCACCACGAACTCCGGCCCCTTCTCCCCGGCGGCGTCCGGCATTTTCTGGAATTTCCCCTTGCCGTCGTTCAGGAACAGGGTCACGCTGTCCCGCGCGGAACTGCTGGCGATCAGGTCGAGGGCTCGATCGCCGTTCATGTCGTGCTGGGCGATGAACGAGGATTGATGCCCTCCCGGTATGCGCTCCGGATTCTTGAACGTCCCGTCCCCCTTGCCGGAAAACACACGGATGTAATCGGCCTCGACGGCGTTGAACGCGACGGCGAGGTCGAGGTTCTTGTCGCCGTCGTAATCCCCGGCGGCCACGCTCGACGGCGCGCCGGAAGCGTTGTACGCTTCTCCAACCTTGAACGTCCCGTCGCCCGTGCCCAGCAGGACGACGAGCTTGTCGAACCGGAGCGCGACCGCCAGGTCGGTCTTTTCGTCGTTGTTGAAGTCGCCCGCCGCCAAAGCGGTCGGAAGCCGGCCCACCTTGACGGGCTCCTTCAGCTTGAAGACTCCGTCCTTTTGTCCGAGGATGATGGAAACGTTGCCGTCGCCGTAATTGGCGACCGCGATGTCGGGGATGTCGTCGCCATTGAAATCGGCGACCGCGAGCGCTATCGGCTCCCGGCCGGTTTTCAAAACGAAGGGCGCCTTGAACGTCCCGTCGCCGACCCCCTCGAAATAATGCAGGGCATTGTCCTGGGAGGATATCACGACGAGGTCGGGAAAGGCGTCGCCGTTCATATCGTGGGCCGCGATGGCCGAGGCCTTCTTGCCGATGGGGTAGGTGACGGGGAGAGAAAACAGGTCGGGCGCCGGTTTGCCGCCGCCCCCGCACCCGGCAAGAATGAATATCGCCAGGGTCCAGATCAAATTCTTACCCCGTTTCAAATTTGACAAGGGGAAGTACCTCCGGCGGCGTATCGCCGCTGATGGTTCCGCCTCGGCGGCGGATGCCGCTCGCCGTCATTCCGGCGCAAGCCGGAATCCAGCGTCATAGAGTATAAATCCTTCTGGATCCCGGCGGTTGCCGGGATGACCGGGTTGTGACCCGGCGTCTCGCCGACCCTAATTCGCGTTTATACAATAAGTTGCGATCGGCGCAAAGAACGGTTTCAGCTTGACTTCCCGCGCTCCGGCCCATAAAATTCCGGGGAGTCTCTTGGTTGCCTTCTCAAGATCACCGCGGAACAATGGCCCTGAAAACCCGGCTGACAAAACTATTCATACTCGGTCTATTCGTATTTTTCGCGATTACCGGGTGTCAAGGGTTCAAGTATACGCCGCAGTCTTCTTCCCGAGGAGTCTATCATATCGTGGAGGAAGGCCAAACCCTTTACCACATCGCCAAGGCTTACGACGTCGACGTCGAAACGCTGATCGGCGCCAACTCCATCGAGGACCCCGCCAGATTGTCCGTGGGGACCCGGCTCTGGATACCGGGCGCGGCCAGGGTCCAGGACGTCCCGTCCTCGTCCAGTTCGGCAAGGAATGGCAAAAGAAACAAACGCTACGCCCCCGGCAGACCTTTCAAGGGGTTTTTGGAATGGCCGCTGGCAGGGACCGTCACCTCCCCGTTCGGTTATCGCAACGACAAGTACCACGACGGGGTCGATATCGGGGCAAGGGAAGGGACCTCCATCCTGGCCGCCGCCGACGGCAAGGTGATGTTCAGCGGCTGGGGACCGACGGGCTATGGGATGATCGTGATCGTCAAACACGCCAACCATCTCACCACCCTGTACGCCCACAACTCGAAAAACCTGGTCAAGAAAAACGCCCGGGTCAGACAAGGACAGAAAATCGCCGAAGTGGGTCAAACCGGACGCGCGACCGGACCCCACCTGCACTTCGAGGTTCGCAACGACACGCACCCCAGGGACCCCTTGCTGTACCTGCCCTGAAACCGAAAGGAAAAACAAACAATGGAAGAACTGAAAAAAGCCATCCGCGACGTCCCCGATTTCCCCAAACCCGGCATCGTTTTCAAAGACATCACTCCCCTGCTCGCGGACGGGAAACTGTACGCCAAGACCGTCAACGCCCTGCGCGACCGCTATATCGGCAAGAAGATCGACGTGGTGGCGGGGATCGAAGCGCGCGGGTTCATCTTCGGCGGCGGGCTGGCCTACGCGCTGGGCGCGGGACTGGTCATCATCCGCAAGCCCCGCAAACTGCCGTACAAGACCTTCAGCCAGACGTACTCCCTGGAATACGGGACCGATACCATCGAGATCCACCAGGACGCCGTCAAACCCGGCCAGAACGTGCTCGTCATCGACGACGTGCTGGCCACCGGCGGCACCGTGTCGGCCGCCTCGGAACTACTCAAAAAGAATTTCCGGGGAAATATCGTCGAAGTGGCGTTCATCATCGAACTGGATTTCCTCAAGGGGCGGGAAAAACTCCAGGGACTGCCCATCCATTCC